>JAUSLL010000119.1 GCA_030649335.1 Parvibaculum sp.
GAGACCAAGCGAGATGCGACGCTTCACCGGATCGACTTCCAGCACAATCACTTCTACTTCCTGCGTGGTCGAAACTATTTTGCCTGGATGCACGTTCTTCTTCGTCCAGCTCATTTCCGAAACATGGACCAGGCCTTCAACGCCCGGTTCCAGTTCGACGAATGCACCGTAGTCCGTGATGTTGGTGACGCGGCCCGTGAACTTCGCGCTCATGGGATATTTCTGGGCAACGCCTTCCCATGGATCAGCTTCAAGCTGCTTCATGCCAAGCGAGATACGCTGTGTGTCCTGATTGACTTTGATGACCTGCACTTTGACCGACTGGCCGATGGTGAGGACTTCTGTCGGATGGTTCACACGACGCCATGCGATGTCTGTGACGTGGAGCAGACCGTCAACGCCGCCGAGATCAACGAACGCACCGTAATCGGTGATGTTCTTGACGATGCCTTCCAGCACCTGACCTTCTTTGAGGTTCTCGACGAGTTCCTGACGCTGTTCGGCGCGGGTTTCTTCGAGCACGGCACGACGCGAGACAACGATGTTGCCGCGACGCTTGTCCATTTTCAAAATCTGGAAAGGCTGGGCGATGTTCATCAGCGGTGTGACGTCGCGCACGGGGCGGATGTCGACCTGCGAACCGGGCAAGAAAGCCACGGCGCCGTCGAGGTCGACCGTGAAGCCGCCTTTGACGCGACCGAAGATCTGGCCTTCGACACGTTCCTGCTTTTCGAATGCGACTTCGAGACGGATCCAGCTTTCTTCGCGCTTGGCTTTTTCGCGCGACAGAACAGCTTCACCAGCCGAGTTTTCGATGCGTTCGAGATAGACTTCAACTTCATCGCCAACAACGAGATTGGCGGGGCGACCGGCGGTCGCAAATTCTTTCAGGGCAACGCGGCCTTCAGTCTTGAGGCCGACGTCGATGATGGCGAGATCATTTTCAATGCCAACAACGATGCCTTTGATGACGGCACCTTCCTGCATGTCGTTCGCGCCAAACGAGGCTTCGAGCATGGCAGCAAAGTCGTCGCGCGTCGGGTTCAACGCAGCTTCATTCATAGCCAATGTGTTCAGTCTCCTGATCGTGCTTTTAATCCGGCCGACGGTTGTATCCGGCGGTCTTCTCTCTAGGTCGTAAAGCGCCCGAGAGCATGTGGATATTGGGCAGAGGTTTGAGGTTTCAAAAAACGGAGAAACAAGCCGGAAACAGGCAAAGGCCAATGGCAAAACCCTCAAAGACCGAAAAACGGCTTCAAGTGGCCTAACGCATTGACTTGTCTATGATCCGGACGGCTTCGCCGAACGCCGCTTCTATACTCAAATTGGACGTGTCGAGCAAGTGCGCGTCTTCCGCCGGACGCATGGGGCTCAAGGCCCTTTCCGCGTCGCGGCGGTCTCTTTCCTGCGTATCTTCAAGGACTTGTGCCTCTGAGATCGCGGACCCCGAGGTCTTGAGTTCAAGGAAGCGACGATTGGCCCTGATTTCGGCGCTGGCTGTGACAAAAATCTTCACATCCGCTTCAGGGCAGACAACCGTGCCGATGTCGCGCCCGTCGAGAACGGCGCCTTTGGCCCCGTTTGGCGGATTTGTCGCAAAATCGCGCTGAAACTGCAGGATGGCCGCCCGCACAGCGGGCATGACGGCGACAACGGAAGCGGCTTCACCGGCTTCTGCTGTGCGGATCGCCTTGGCGGCGATCTTGGTCGCATCAAGACTTTGGGCGGCACGGACGGCGGCAGGCTCGTCAGAGGCGGGAAGACCCTGCGCCGTGACGGCGACACCGACCGCGCGGTAGAGCGAGCCCGTGTCGAGATAGGCATAGGCGTAATGGGCGGCGACCCGCTTGGCGAGCGTGCCCTTGCCGGCGGCGGCTGGCCCGTCGATGGCGATGATAAAGCTCACTGGCCTGAACCGGCGAAGGTCGCGCCGAGACGACGCATGAGTGGCAAAAAGTCGGGAAAGCTCGTGGCGATCATCGCGGCATCATCAACCGTCACTGGCTTTTGTGCGCCAAGCCCCATGACGAGGAAGGCCATGGCGATGCGGTGGTCCATATGGGTCGTGACCGTGCCGCCGCCATCGACGTGGCCGGCACGGCCTTCGACTGTCATGCCGTCGTCTGTCTCATGCACTTTGACGCCGTTGTGGCGCAGGCCCGCAGCGGTCGCGGCAATGCGGTCGCTCTCTTTGACGCGCATTTCATGGATGCCGTTCATCACCGTGTCGCCGGTGGCGAAAGCAGCGGCAATGGCCAGCACCGGATATTCGTCGATCATCGAAGGCGCGCGTTCGGGCGGCACGATGACGCCCTTCAAAGCGGAAGAGCGCACACGCAGATCGGCGACAGGTTCGCCGCCTTCCTCGCGCTGATTCATCACTTCAATGTCGCCGCCCATTTCGATGAGCGTCGTATAAAGCCCTGCGCGGTGGGGGTTTAACGTGATGCCTTCGACGATGATCTCTGAACCCGGCGTGATGAGGGCGGCCACAACGGGGAAGGCGGCGGACGAAGGATCACCCGGCACGATGATGGGGCAGGGCGTGAGTTCAGGCTCGCCCGTGAGGCGGATTTCGAGACCGCCTTTGTTGCCGTGGGGCACGATCTCGACCGTCGCGCCAAAGGCTTTGAGCATGCGTTCGGTGTGATCGCGCGTCGGCACGGGCTCGATGACGGTGGTGATACCCGGCGCGTTGAGACCGGCCAGCAGCACGGCAGATTTAACCTGCGCCGAGGCCACGGGAAGCTCATAGGTGATGGGCAGGGTGCGCGGTGCGCCGGTCAGCGTCAGCGGCAGGCGGGTGCCTTCGCGCGCCTGGAATGTTGCGCCCATAAGGGCGAGCGGTGTCGTCACGCGGCCCATCGGGCGCTTTGACAGCGAGGCATCGCCGATGAAGGTCGCGGTGATCGGGTGGCCGGCCACAAGCCCCATGACGAGGCGTGCGCCTGTGCCCGCATTGCCAAAATCGAGTGCTTCCTCAGGGGCTTTCAAACCACCGACGCCGACGCCCCAAACATGCCAGACGGGTTTGCCGTGGCTGTCCACTTCGCGGGTCACCGTCGCCCCGAGCCGACGCATGGCCTCGGCGGTCGCCAGTACGTCGTCGCCCTCCAGAAGTCCCGTAATCACCGTTTCGCCGACGGCCAGCGTGCCGAAGATCAGTGAGCGGTGCGAGATCGACTTGTCGCCGGGCACGCGCAGGTGTCCGGTAAGGGCCCGCGACGGCTCGGCAGTGAGGGGTCGGGGGGTATTTTCAGGCGAATGGGCCAAGCGTCACTTCCAATCGGCAGGGGCATCGGGCAGACAGCGGGTCGCGGGAAAAGTGCCGCGACCGTAAGGGTCGGCGAAGGCCCTCAAAGCGCCGCAAAGAGGCCCGCGCGCGAATAGGTTTTGACAGGAGCAACCGAACGTGGCAATGGGAAAAACCTTTTGAGTACCTGCGGTCTTTCGGGGAGAGAGCGCGGTGCGACGCGGGGCGCGGCTGAGGCCGCTCCGGCGGAGAACGACAGACGATTTACGTGACGCGGGAATGACCCGCAGGGAGTGCCAAACTTGACGAAACCTGAACTGGGAACCAAGCGCGACTGCCCGAGCTGCGCCGCCAAGTTTTATGATCTGGGCAAGAACCCTTGTGTTTGCCCCAAGTGCAAACACGAGTTTGTGCCTGATCAGGTGAGCAAGACCAAACGGGCAAAGCCCGTTGAAAAGCCCAAGGAAAAGGCACCTGTGCGGCCCAAGGCCCGCGCTGTCGATCCTGATGAGGACGGCAATGTGTCCCTCGACGCGATGCGCGACGAGGAATTGGCGGATGACGCGGAAGAAGATCTGTTGGCTGGCATCGGCGACGATGTCGAAGACGACGATGATGAAGCCGATGACGCCTTCCTGCCCGACGATGATGACGAAGATGATGACGTCTCATCGATCGTGCGCGGCGGCGACGACAAAGACGAATAAGGCGCAAAACGCCTGACCTCATGTGCGGGGCGCGAGCCCCAGCACATGAGGGTCAAACGGTCGCGGAACTATTTGCGTTTTGAGCAAGATTAAGTCGAAAACCGGCTTTCCCTTTGCCAGATCATGCTCTAAGTTCCGCCTCCATTGCGCAAGGCGCGCGGACGGTTTTCCGCCACGCCTTTGCCGGATCCGGGAGCCCCAAACTCCCGTTTGATATCAGTGGGGCCATAGCTCAGTTGGGAGAGCGCTTGCATGGCATGCAAGAGGTCGTCGGTTCGATTCCGTCTGGCTCCACCAATCTACACCCTTATATCTAGACACATATATCTACATTAAGAATGTATCAAACTTTCCCGTGGGTTAGCGGACGGTTGTGCATCGTATTTGCGTCTCTAGCGGACTAGAGAGAGGGCAATACGGCCTCTTAAATGCCCTTATCTCTGATGGGCTCAAAAGAAGACCTCTTCACGGAAATGAGCATCGTTGGTGCATCAGATTTGCATCGCTGAAATTCATCAGTTTACAGATGACTGATCGCTCTACCAAAGAGTCACG
This sequence comes from Parvibaculum sp., assembly GCA_030649335.1. Classification (GTDB taxonomy): domain Bacteria; phylum Pseudomonadota; class Alphaproteobacteria; order Parvibaculales; family Parvibaculaceae; genus Parvibaculum. Next base: position 4,516 of record JAUSLL010000119.1, read on the forward strand.
TGCAAACCGAAGACCTCTTGCGAGAGGCATTTTGTAGTCTGATTGCTCCGCAAACAGTCACGAGACACAGAGAGGTCGGTCATTCGATTTCAGTTTCTCCCACCAATCAATCACCAGCACCTTCAAGACCGCTTGGCCGATCACAGAAGTCTCCGTCGTTACGGGGACTTGCGGCGCATATGTGAATCGCGTTGTCCTAAAATGTCTCTCTGTGGAGGGGCTCTTTACGCATTTCTGGGGTCTGTTCTCTGTGGGCCTCATAACAAGACCGCTCCAGCTTTATTCGATGCTCAATGATGCACGGCGATGCTGCTACTTTCTGGCCCTTTTGGTCTGGAACTTTGCGGGACGGATGAAGCCCGCGTGGAGCGCGGGCTTGCTGGCGCAGGCAGATTTGAGTGGACTTCTAGATGAACCCGAGCGCTTCTCGCTGTGCATTCCAGTCGGAAGGCAGCTTGGAGATTCTAACGAGCTTTTGGGAAGTGAGTCCTGAAGGCTCATTGCCGGTGAGTATGGCCTTCGTGATATCGGGCGCCAAAAATGCAAGCCGAATTGTGCGAGCTACCAAGCGCTCATCGATCCCATCGCGAGAAGCGATCTCTTTGTAGCTCAGGCCAGTTTTCAGATCTTCGAACCAGCCGTGGGCGCGAGCGATCGCTTTGATAAGGGATGGATCAGCCCGAGGTCTGTCGCCATCTTTGATCTGTCCGATGATGAGCTTCTTGCCGTTTCCACACCGCTTCAATTGAAACGCCCTTGCAATGATGTGGGGTTGGTCTGTTTGGAGAGTGGTGGCGAGTTGTGCTTCTGCCGCAGGCACTAGAAGGTCACGCAGCCCATGTTGATTGACCTCTATCGTTATCCGTCTTTCAGCGATTATGATTTTATTGATGATGCGGACCATTAGGTCTCTGCGTGGTCGAGCCTTAAGGTCGGCGGCGTATTCCAGGGATCGAATACCTACAGCTTGCATCACATTCGGATTGTCGATGTGAATGATCTCGCAAAGTTCTCTCTGGTGTTGCAGCAGGCCGACTAACTCTGCCGTTACAAACTCGTCGATCTCGTGGGCAGGCAGGGTACGCGCTGGATGAAGGTAGTAATGCGTTCGAACGCCAGCCGTTTTCGTGTGGCGAGACGAGAACGGTTTCCCGTCTTCATGTGCGAGGAGCCCTGCGAGAAGGCATGGTGATTTCGCATTCTTTTTCGTCCGGTGATCAAATCCATTTGCGGCGAGAAGATCCTGAACCTGTGCCCAGACATCAGGGCCGATGATCGCCTGATGCTGACCTTCATGGACAAGGTCCTTGTGTTTGATGCGGCCGATATAGATCGGGTTCTGCAGCAGGGTGTAGAGCGCGCCGCGCGTAAAATCACCGCCGCCGCTTGTTTTGCCTTTTTGAGTAGTCCAGCTCTTTGAGAGGAGTTTGCGACGTTTGAGGTCGTGCCGGAGTTTTATGACGGAGCGAACCTCGAGATACGTTTTGAATACTTCCCGCACCTCATCTGCCTCGGCTTCGTTGATCATCAGTTTGCGATGATCGACGTCATAGCCGAGCGGTGGCCTGCCTCCCATCCACATGCCCTTCTCTTTCGAAGCTCGGAACTTGTCCCTGATGCGCTCTGCCGTGACCTCACGCTCAAACTGGGCGAAGGAGAGGAGCACGTTGAGAGTGAGGCGTCCCATAGAGGTGGTCGTATTGAACGCTTGGGTCACGGATACGAAGGAGACTTTGTGTTTGTCGAATATCTCGACAAGTTTGGCAAAGTCGGCAAGCGACCTCGTCAGGCGATCGACTTTGTAGACCACAACAATGTCGACTATGCCCTTTTCGATATCCTGCATGAGTGTTTGCATTGCCGGTCGGTCGAGGCTACCGCCGGAGAAGCCGCCATCATCATAGCGAGCGGGTAGAGCTTCCCAGCCTTCGTGCGTTTGGCTCATGCAATAGGCGGCGCAGGACTCTCGTTGAGCTTCGAGAGAGTTGAAGTCCTGGTCCAGTCCCTCATCCGTCGATTTGCGCGTGTAAATCGCACAACGAAGTTTGCCAGAGGTCTTCATGCAGCCTCCTTCCGACGCGCGTTCTTTTTCTTGAGTCCGAAGAAGAGAGGTCCATTCCAGTGTGTGCCTGTGATCTCGCGAGCGATCTCGGAGAGACTTCGCCAGACTCGATTCTCAAAGACATATCCCTTGTCGAGGACCTGCACCTGATAGGTCTTGCCACGCCACTCTCGGACAAGCGTTGCACCAGAGTTGATCTTCTGAGTCGGCTGTGAAGCGCCAGGTTCTTTGCCTGACCGAAGGTCAGTCATCAGAAGGGTAACGTGCTCACGGATCCCTCGATCATGTCCGCCGTGTGTCTTGCTCTGCTGTTGCCATCCGACACCGAGTTCGAGCAACTCGCGCCCCGCGCGCGGTGGTGGAGGGGTGCCGAAGGCGTTGGTCCAGAAGCTACGTAGGCTTGCGATGGTGAGGCCAGCTAAGTTGAGTCCCGCGTCCGTCATTGACGGCCACCCTCGGCAGCAACTTTGGAGAGGCGGTAGACCCGGCCACGATTTTCATCGGTTGCGGCGGTGATCGCCAGCCCATGCCGTTTCCGAAGCGATCCGCTTATTGCTCCTCGTACGGAGTGGGGCTGCCAACCTGTAGCCTTGATGAGATCGTCAAGCGTGGCGCCTTTTGTGCGTTGCAACAGGCGGATGATCTGTCCGAGCTTGGAATTTGAGGGAATTGTGGTTTGGGCGTTTGAATTGGGTTTTGCACGCGATGCCATGTTTGGGCTCCATTTCTGGCGGGCTCCTGCCGACCAGGCGCCCTCACCCCGAAAAGCCCTGGGTCTTATCCCGAAGGGCCTGTGCGGTGTCCGCACAAGGACATGGATGCTTCCTTTGCCGTGGAAGTCCAGTCTCGTCTCTCTCTTTGTGGAATGTTGCGGCTGGTCAGCGATTTTCTATCGGCTAAACTCGTATCGGATATCGGGACCGGATCGGGCGCGTTGCGGCTGGTCCGCGATTTTCTATCGGCTAAACTGACGCCGCTCATTCACTTGCCCTCCTGTGGGTTGCGGCTGGTCCGCGATTTTCTATCGGCTAAACTGCTCGGCCTGCGCGCGAGCGATCTGTTCATGTTGCGGCTGGTCCGCGATTTTCTATCGGCTAAACTCGGGCCGGTAATCGACCGGCGACATCTTGGGTTGCGGCTGGTCCGCGATTTTCTATCGGCTAAACTCAAACTTACGAAGGACTGAACAATGACAGAGTTGCGGCTGGTCCGCGATTTTCTATCGGCTAAACTAAGTGCCAGACACACAACTTATCAGGAGACGTTGCGGCTGGTCCGCGATTTTCTATCGGCTAAACTAGCGTGAAATAAAAACGCTATTCCGACGCAGTTGCGGCTGGTCCGCGATTTTCTATCGGCTAAACTTTACTGATGCTGTCCCATCTTTGCGAATAGTTGCGGCTGGTCCGCGATTTTCTATCGGCTAAACTTGGCGAATATGAGTGGCTGGTGATGCGTCAGTTGCGGCTGGTCCGCGATTTTCTATCGGCTAAACTCTCTGCTATCAAGGATGCCTTGTGCCCAAAGTTGCGGCTGGTCCGCGATTTTCTATCGGCTAAACTTGCAGCAACAAGAGTGAGCACTGCGGCGGCGTTGCGGCTGGTCCGCGATTTTCTATCGGCTAAACTTCAACAACGCAGCGGGATTAGCCCGCCGCAGTTGCGGCTGGTCCGCGATTTTCTATCGGCTAAACTATACATACTGATACATGCTGAGAGACATACGTTGCGGCTGGTCCGCGATTTTCTATCGGCTAAACTAAACCCCGGCGCGGGCAACGGATCGGCAACGTTGCGGCTGGTCCGCGATTTTCTATCGGCTAAACTGCACAAAGAGGATTGCATTGTGCCTAAGGCGTTGCGGCTGGTCCGCGATTTTCTATCGGCTAAACTCGATGTTGTGCCAAGTCTCTGATTTAAAAGGAGATTTGGCGCAATTTCCTTTCAAAATCCGGTGATTTTGAGAGCTATAGCAGCACATATTGCTTCGGATTCTCATTGGCTTTCTCACGCGTTCGCCCGTCGAAGGATACAATGGTCTCATATTGGCGGTCGGTGAAACAGAGAATTTGGACCAATCCAGTCTTAGGGAGCGATTTTTCGATCCGTCGCGTGTAGGCCTCGACCTGCTCTTTGCCACCGCAAAAGCGCATATAGACCGAAAATTGACTCATCCCGAAGCCTTGGTCGAGCAGGTCGTTTCGGAAGCGTGTCGCGCCACGCCGCTCTTTCTTTGTCCCGACGGGCAAATCGAAGATTACCATCATCCACATCAATCGGTATCCCGTGAGCATGGCTGTCGACATCTAGCAGTCGAACTGTCCGCTGATGTTGGGCAGTTCGAGTGGCAGAAGTGTGCGCGGTAATATCAAGGTTGGTTTCCCTGCTTCAAATGACTGGGCAAGCGAATAGGTAAGACGTTCGGCGCAGGTTGAGACGGGTGTTGTGCCTTGCTCGGTCGCCATATCGAAGGCGAGGACCTCAGCCAGTACAGCTTTGGTTTCGGGTGACACGTCTGTGGCGCCGGCCGATTGAAGACGAGAGACGGTGTAGTCAACGATGGGGCGAAAGGGCTCCATCAGATCATCGACAAGACACATGGGATTGTTGCGATTGCTGTGATGCAGCCCGACAGAAGGGTGCAGCCCAGCGGTGGTGACAGCGCGCGCCACGCCAGCGCGCAATACTGTATAGCCATAATTGAGCATGGCATTGACGCCGCCGGCGTCACGGTCACGACGAAATGTTTCACCCATGAGCAATGGCCAATAGCGTCGGGCCGCCTGAGCTTCGATGTTTTCGGGGTCGCCGGATTTCACTTTGCGAGCGAGCAGGTCGAAAGCGCCGTCCGGCTTGCCAAGCCTTTCGAGCACCGCGCCCTGCTGTTCAATTTTCGCACGCACGATGACCTGCCATAGCCGTTTACGCAGCGGGGCGCCGACTTCCAATTGATGTCTCATGCGCAGGCTCTGCACATGATGCCCATCAAGCGGCCAGAGCCAGGCAATGGGCATATGGTTTGGCCCGCATAACACAACGCAAGCGCCGCGCTTGGCCAGTTCGACCATTAGATTATTGGAGTAAGTCAAACCGTGCGCGTGGCAAAGCAGCACGCCAATATCATCAAGCGGAATGCGGGCCACTTCTGTTCTGTCATGTGAGACAGTAAGAAAGCCGCGCGAAAGGGCCAGATGTCTGTCGTCGCTGGCAATTTCGACGACGCGGCCGATCATGCCGCTCTCGGTCCGACGGGTGTGCGAGGTCCGGGGTCGGTCAATCTGCCGATTTCATCGACACCGACTTTACGGAAGTTCTTTTTTTGTAGCCCGCTACAACTTTCGGCTAGATATTTCAGTTCCTTATTTCGTACCCGCGCATCGACATTTCCCTCGTTGTGGTCGGCAAGATAGACGTACTCTTTGCCGCTCTGGGTGCTCATCTTACAGACGCGCACAATCCTTCGTTCGGGACCTTCACCGATGGCCCCCATGTCGTCAATGTGTAGCCGCATCAGTTTTTTTGCGGCCGGATGAGGGCGGAAATCGGCTGGATTGAATCCCCGCTGGTTGGCATCAAAACGGCGAACGATCACGGTTCTCCAGCCTCCGTCCGGCAAGGCCCAGACTTCGGCAAATTCATTACCGTCCGGTTTATATGCCTTGTAGGGTTTTCCAGTCTTGCGATCCTTGATGGCGATGACACCAAGTTCATCGTATATCCTTACGCGCCGTACTTTCTGGATGCGCCCGCTGATTTTTACGCCTTGGGTGGCAACCATTTCGGCGAAAGCGACGGCGAGGTTTTGAGGTTTTTTGCGGCTGTCCGGGTTGTCAGGATTTGTAGTGTCCGGCGGCGCGAGTTTGAAGGCTTCCCATGCTCCGGTGAGGGCCTCGCGCAGAGCTGCATCGCGGATCGCAGGAAGGCCATTGTCCATGTCTTTGGGCGTGGAAAACTTGGCAAGCGGCACGCGATAGACGACCTGCGTATTGCCCTTTTTGCCCGGCCCGACAATGCCATAGGCCGTGTCGTTGTGCAGCGCGCCAGTTGTCATGCCCTTTTTGCCCGGTGAACCGTGATCGGTCTTATGGGCCACCGTCAATCGCGCAAGCTGCGCACGCAGGACTTCGCGATCAAAATCTTCCCACGGATCGGGTATGGCGTCGATCAACCGCTTTCGGTCCGCATTGGCGTTAAGCTGTGAAATTAATTGCAACAACCGTTGATCGGTCATGGCGACGACAAAGGCGTCCAGGGCGTGATGGCGGTGATCATCGCGGTTCTTGCGTGGCGGCGCATCCTCTGCGCCTACGCGGTTGTGACCAGGCAGCAAGGACGACAGGCCCCATTTGCCACGCAGCATGGCGGTAAGCTTGCCGGGAATGGCACGCACCCGCAGGCGACCTTCGTCTTTTTCATTATAGAGGTGCGCCAGATAGCTTCTTGCAATGCGTGAAAGATATTTTGTCTCGTTGAGCTGCCGGTCGAGGAACCCACGTTCCTCGTTTTCATAACGCTCCATCGCATCGGCATGAAAGCGCCAGCGTTTGTTGCCCTCGAGCTTGTCGGTGCGGAACAATATATCGTCATAGACATATTTGCGGGGTCCGATAGTCGGGTCGTTCTGGAAGGCTTCAAAAGGGGCGCGATCCCGCTTGGCGCGGTTCGCTTCGCGCAGGCAGATCACCTTGTTGGCCATCGAGTCATCAAGCGTTTTTGAGAAGGGCAGAATGTGCTCGATCTCAGTCGCATCGGAAATCGCCATTTCGAAGGATATGGCATCACCGGTGAACGGGCAGAGATTGACGGTGCCGACTTTTTGCTCCTCCCAAAGCCGCAGCTTGCGCAAGAGATGGGGTGAGGGGGCAACGCCTGCGGCGCGGATTTTTTCATCGCGCGCGCGGTTGGCGGCCTCGTTCAGACTATTCTTTTTGCGCGCCTCGTCCTTTTGTTCCTTATTCATTTTGAGATCGCGGGCAAGCTCGACCACGATTTCCTCCGGTCTGCCGTGAACCTCGATGACACGATTAACCGTACGGCGGATCTGATTGAGGCCGATATGAACCGTGGGGTTGGCGAGCCGCCCATAATGCCCCACCTCGTCTTCTTTGGGTTTGGAAGGATCGGCACCGACGCAATGGCGGGTCAGCACTTCGGCATAATAGGGCAGGTGGTCGCGGACTTTATCTGGCCGAAAGTCGGAGTGATGGCCATATTCCGGCACCTCGGCCACCGCCTCGGCATAGTTGAGACCTTGCCCCTCCATGATTGGCAACAGACGCGCAATCGCTTTTTCGCTGAGGCGCGCATAGCCCTCGGGCATAGCCTTGGCGGCAAGCTTTTTGGCGGCGGCTTCATTAAGTCCCCATTCGGCCATAGCGATACGCTCAATCTCTTCGGGTTTTTCCGTTTCGATCAGCTTACGCACAATCTCGGTGCGGCGTTCGACCGGAAAGTCGAGCCAGCCTTTGCCGAATATATGATCGCTTTTCAGTCTGTCTGACGCCTCCTCGCCCTTGATAGTCGTCCGGTGGTCATCGAAAAGATTGACGGTCGATCCGGATGGAAGCTTGAGAAACTTCAGCATCTGCTCAAGTTTCAATTCTTTTCTTGTGCGCAAATGGTCGAGCACCTTGTCGCGCTCGATCATGGTCAGAGGTCGTGCGGGCTGGCCGGGACATTGAACGCGCAGATTGTTCGCCTCCTGCACCATGCGGAATTCCTGTGTGAGGGGCAGTGCGCGATGGGCGCGTCGCTCACCTTCCTCCATCAGACACCAACCCGGATCAACCGGCTTCAAGGGGCGCTGGAAAAAGATGATATCGCGTAAGGCATCCCATTGTTCGGGGCTGAGAGTCTGATGCGGCGCTTGCGTCTCATGGATCGCGGCGAATTCGTCTTCGTACATTTGCCGGTCGGGATAAAAACCCGCTTCGGGTCGGGCACGCACCATGCGGCCTTTGACGTGTCGCTTGTGGAAATATTCGCCCAGCGTGCGCGCGCCGGTTTTCTCCATCAGCTTGCGAAGTTCGTTAATCCGTTCCTTGACGACACCTGTCTCCTTGTCTGCGTCACCACCATCAGTTTTGCGATTGCTCTTGAAACCACGACGCTGATTGAGGTGGAAGAGGGCGCGGCCCAATTCATGCGGCGCAAGCGGACGGTCAATTGCGGCCGCTCGGAGAATATAAGGATCAAGGTTCTCCAGCGCTTTGCGTTCGGCCTCGTCATCCGGCATCAGCCCGAAGGCGACCAGAAACTCCATCAGGCCGGAGCGGCGGTCGAGATAACGGTCGCGTCGCCGCCGCATGCCGCGCGGTACACGCCGCTGAACCGCCAGCGATGACTGGTCCTTGGGATTGCGGCCGTCGCCGAAAATGCGAGAGCCCCCACCGAGCGAGCTGCGGGGCACGCCGTCCTGATCGAGTTCCACCGCCCACCAGCCAATGGAATTTGTACCGAGGTCCAGTCCGAGCCTATAGCGCATCGTGCGTTTCCTATTAAGAAGGCGGCATTTTGCTGATTGGCCGCACACTCCAACTCAATTGCCGTGATTTGCATTCAGTTCAAATTAGCCATTTTCTAGTCAAAAGGATCTTGTCTTGGCAATCAACCCTCACTAGACTGATGATTGTCGATACGATTTATATTTAGCCGATAGAAAATCGCGGACCGTTAGCGAAAGCCTCCGGGCCTAGCAGCCGTTAACAAGCCCTTGGGGCATAAAATCAAAGGGTAGGCCACGGCCTACCCTTTTGTTTTGATTGCAAGGTCTTTGAGGCAATGTGGCTTTGGCGCAATGCGGCCATTCAATATCCGATAATATGCAGTATGGACAGTTGCCGTATTGGGCAGTTTTGTTTGTATGCTGAGTGAAATTAGTAAGCATGATCGGGAATCTAATTGTATCTACCAGTAGCCTCTAATCGGGTATCGCCTTGGTAATCATTCTGAGAATCCGACGCTCACTTGCGATGCTATCCGCAATAGCCTTGTTCTTCGGATCCTTTGCCAGTAGCGCCTCCAACGCAGCTATAGATTTCTTGAAGCTCTTCTTGCGTTTCCGCAATTCGTCCCAAATTTTCTTGTCTTCGGGTGTCATGGGACCCCTCACCTCTGCCCTGCCCGTATTCATATCGATAATAATGTCGTCTGGATGGGGGATCATTTCAGGAGCAGGGATACCCAATTTCTTGCAGCGCTCAATTTCTTTCATCCCATCAATTTTGTATTCGATCATGGTCTTGATGTACTCGTCGTGCAGCGCCTTCTTATCTTCCTCCACAACTCTCAAAAGATCGGTGAACGTTTTCTGTGCCTTTGCATTTCCCTTCGCAGCCGAGAGTGCTACACCGCGCAAAATAGCCTGAACAACTGGTATCTCGACGAGCTTTTCACCGTCACGCACGCTGATAGTGCGATAGGCCTCTTCCTGAACAATGTCCTTCATGCGCTCTTCGCTCATGTGTGGAACGCCTGTGGCTACGGCTTTCTTTTTTGGGCGCCCGTTTGGATTTCCAGATTGTCCAGGCTTGAATCTTGTCGCGGCGGGTGGCTTTCCGTAGCCCACTGCTTCGTCATCCGCATTATTTTCAGTATCAAGCTTTCTCGCTTCTGCTCGACGCACACTCATGAGCCTTCTCCAAGATTAGTTGGAGTGAGAGTGTCTGTGGGTTCGTTTGAAATCCCCGAAATGTAAGTCTTACTCAGACCAGGCTGATTTTCGGGGTAGGGCGCTTGTCGAGCGTTGGTAGCTTGATTAAATGTCTCACCGGTCTCCACCAGTATCGCGTCGTCTTTCGCGAATGCTTCCCAACGCCGAATGATCCGATCGACATAGATCGGATCAAGCTCAGCGAGATAGGCACGGCGGCTTGTCTTGTGCGCGGCGATCAGCGTCGAACCGCTGCCACCGAACGGGTCGAGCACCACATCATTGCGTTTCGACACATCCTTGATGGCGTCAGCGATCATTGCGACTGGCTTGACGGTGGGATGGAGGGCAAGTTCTTCCATGCGTCCTGCCCGTAATGTGTTGACGCCTTTGTATTCCCAGACATTGGTCCGGTACCGACCATGTTGGCCGAGTTCGAAACTGTTTAGGTGAGGCGCAGTGCCGTTCTTGAAAGCAAAGACCAATTCATGACGGGATCGATAGAAAGTGCCCATTCCCCCATTGTCCTTTGCCCAGATACATAAGTTTTTGAGTTCACTGAAGACTGTCTCGCCCGCCGCGAGCATTTCAGACATATGGCGCCAGTCCATGCAGATGAAATGGATCGATCCATCGAGGCTGAAGTTAGCCAAATGCCGGAAGGCCGAACGGAGAAAGGTTGTAAACTCTTCGTGCGACATCTCGCCGGATGCCATCGCGAACTCGCGATGCTTGATGGCGCCGAGCCCACCAACGTTGCCATCAATCACGACATTGTAGGGCGGGTCAGTGAAGACCATTCTGGCTTTGGTTCGTCCAAGCAAACGCTCGTAGGTGTCGGCTTCGAGCGCGTTGCCGCAAATCAGACGGTGCGGACCTAATTGCCAAATGTCGCCGGGCTGCGAAATTGCGCTTCCGTCTTCAACCACAGGCAATTGATCCTCTAATGGATCGCCAACTTCCTCTGGGTTAAGCCCTTCGATCAAATTGTCGATCTCGGGGATCGAAAACCCTAAGACTCCAATGTCGAAGTCGAGATCAATCTCGAGCAAGTGTTGTAGTTCTTCTGCGAGCAATTCTTCGTCCCAGCCAGCGTTGAGCGCCAGCTTGTTGTCCGCTAGCACGTAGGCTCGTTTCTGGGCAGGTGTCATGCTCTCGAGCCTGATGCAAGGGACACAATTCATTTGAAGTTGTCGCGCCGCTTCCACGCGTCCGTGGCCCGCGAGAATTGTGTTCTCGCCATCGATCAGAACCGGATTGGTGAAGCCAAAGGTCCGCATGCTATCGGCCAGCTGATTGATCTGCTTCTTGGAGTGGGTACGGGCATTGCGCGCCCAGGGCCTGAGCGCCGTGATCGCTATCTTTTCCAGGACCAGTTCATTGCTCGTGATCATCGTTCACCCCCTCAGGCACAGATTCGATTTGTCTTCCATATTCGTAAGATCATAAAAACGATGCTGCTTGTCAACCCTCATGCTATGATTCAGTAAGACCAAAAAAACAAAATGGTCATAAAGATGGGGTTTGCACATGGGATTAGGATGGAAGATAGGCCAGCTCAGGCTGGAGAATAATCAATCACTTCAAGAGGTTGCTGATGCCGTGAAAGTATCAAAAGCCCATATTTGGGAGCTAGAGAAAGAACGCACCGACAACCCGTCAATGGCGCTGGTAACGCGGCTTGCCGACCACTTTGGGGTCTCCGTCGGCTATCTGATCGACGAGGATCTCACATCGCCTGAAGCCGATGACACGCTTATCCGCATGTTCAGGCAGGCGAAGGAACTCGATCCGGGGGATCTGATGGTCATCGATGATATGATGCAGTCCTTATTGAAACGTCGAAGGGAGAGGCATGGGACTTGAGCTTGATCGGATCGCTCTGGATGACTTCAGCGCCCACCCGGAAGGCTTGGCGCGTGCAATCCATGCGCAATTGCCCGGCCATCAAACAGGTGCTGTTCCGGTCTATGAAATCGCCCGTGCGCTTGATATTGAAGAAATCCGTGAAGAGCGTTTGAGCAAAATCGAAGGTGCTCTAATCACCACGCCTGAAAAAAGCTTTGGGTCCATTCTCGTTAACGCGAACTCCTCTTTCAAACGTCGTCGCTTCACGGTTGGCCATGAGCTCTGCCACTTTCTGGATCTGACGCATCAAGCGACAGCGTCCACCGGATTCCAGTGTGCAAAAGTCAGCTTCGTCATTCCTGAATATATGGTTCGCCATATGAGGCAGGAGAATGAGGCAGATCGTTTTGCTATCGAGCTGCTAGCGCCCGAAGCTCGCGTGGCTGCTTTTCTCAAATCGACTCCTGATTTGGAGCAAATTATCGCGCTCTCGGAGGGGCTTTGGATCAGCAAGACAGCCGCCGCTCGCCGCTACGTTGAACTCCACCCGGAACCGCTCGCCGTCGTGTTAAGCCAGCATGGTGTCATTAGCAGCATAGTGCGTCCGCCAAAGTTTCCGTATCTGCGAGTTTGGAACAATCACGCGCTACCGGCCACTCCTGCGAGGAGCGGCAATGAGATTAGCGATTGGCATGAGGTCCGCGCGACAAGCTGGCTTAGCAGTCCCTCTCGCAGTTTAGTTCGCACACAGACGCTCTATCAGAGAGACGGTTATGCCATGACGCTTATGCATGCGGATTTACAGCCGAGCCCGCTAATCGTTAGCTAACGAAATTTGCGTCGCACGGAATTAGCCGCCGCTGGGAGAGTGCGCGATGAAGGCACAGGTACACCTCTATGTCAGTGAAACATAATTCCTAGTTATCGATAGGAGTTTTCGAATTCGGGCTGGTTCGCTCAACCCATGAGGCGATCTCAATTTAAAGCCAGAGGAATCTGCTGGATTTAGATCGCAGATTATACATACCTACCTTGATCGGCGAGGTTCGTCGTTCGCACTCTCCTTCGGGAGGCATCGTGTTCATGATGGCAAGCTATGTCCGCTCGTGGCGCAATGCAGAGTTCAGTCAGCAAAGACGTTTGTCTCGCTGATGATGTAAATCGGTTTTCGTTTAAGCAAAGCTCATCTTCACATCGCCAAGGCCTTGATCGAAGCGGCAGAGGATGTTGTCGCCTGCTTTGACCGGAAAGGCGCGCACGAAGGAGCCGGTCAGGATGACGTGGCCCGGTTCAAAGGCGACGCCGAATTCGCCGAGTTTGTTGGCGAGCCAAGCGACTGACGTCACGGGATTGCCGAGGACCGCTGATGCTTCACCTTTTTGCTCTTCTTTTTCATTGCAAATGATCGAGCCGATGACGCGGCGGATATCGATCTGATCGAGACGGCGCGGATTTGCACCAAGCACAACAGCACCGCAGGCGGCAAGGTCGGCAACCGTGTCGATGAGGTTCATGCCTGGCGCGCGGGCGATACGGAAATCGACGATCTCGATGGCGGGCACGACGAAGTCGGTTGCGCGGATCACATCCATCGGCAGGATGCCCGGACCTTGCAGGCGTTCCTTCATCACAAAAGCGATTTCAATTTCGATCATCGGATCGAAGAAATGGGATGCTGCGATGGGTGTGTCTTCGGGAAAGAAGAGGTCATCCGTCATGGCACTGAAGTCAGGCTCTTTCGATCCGGACATTTCCTGCATGGCCTTTGACGTGAGACCGACTTTGTAGCCTTTGATCCGGCGTCCGGCTGCGAGCTGACGCGCGACGAACATTTCCTGTATGCGATAGGAGTCTTCGACCTCGATGCATGGATAGGTTTTGGTGAGGAGCGGCATGGGCTTTCGCGTTTCGTAAACACCAACGAGATCGTTGACGATTTTCTCGCGGGTTTTCTGATCAAGCATTGCTGCCTCCGTTTTTCTGTGCCGCACGCACGGTTTGCAAATCGCTGCGTGTCGCCATCTGGAGTGCGGCGATGTCGGTGGTAACGGAAATCATCTGAAAGCCCTGCTCGATGCGCAGAGGTGCCACTTTCGAATTGGAAAGAACGGCGGTCGCGATCTTTGCGTCCTTGGCGGCCTTGCTCACCTTCGCGATGGCAGCATCAAAGACGGGCTTGCCGTCATTATCGCCCGGCGGAAGACCCAGCGCGATGGACAGGTCGAACGGGCCGACAAACAGCGCGTCAACGCCCGGAACATTGGCGATCTCTTCGACAGCGGCTAAAGCCTCTTTCGTTTCGATCATCGGGATGACGGCAACGCGCGCATTGGCTTCCATGAAATAGCCTTGTCCGTCTCGCAAGCTCACGCGCACGGGGCCGAAGCTGCGTCGACCATGCGGCGGATAGAGACATGCCTCGACGGCGCGTTGCGCGTCTTCAACGGTCTGGATCATGGGGATGACAATGCCGAGTGCGCCTGCGTCGAGCACACGACCGATGATGCCCGGATCGTTCCACGGCACACGTACAATCGGCACGGCGGATGTGAGGTCAATGGCGCGGATCATGGCGAGGGCGGTCTCGTAATCCATACAGCCATGCTGCATGTCGATGAGAATCCAATCGAAGCCGCCGCGGGCGAGCGCTTCTGCACCAAGAGCGCCCGGCATCATGGCCCAGGCGCCGAGCGTGACCTCGTCATTGCTCCAGCGTGATTTGAGACTTTCCGTCATTGTGTTTCCTTCCCTGACGCCCATTGCTTTGACGCGGGCTTGTCTAATAAATGACTGTCATCATAATTGATTAAAGTCAATAAATTGTCTGTCAGGGAGGGCGTGGAAAGTGTCAGGCCTTGCGGGATGTCTTTTTTGCGGGCGAAGGGCGCGATGCCTTTGCCTGATCGATCAGACCTTCAACGCCGATGGCAAGTTTGATGCGAAGTCTTTTGAGGAGGCGTGCTTTTGAGCCGACGCCGCTGATCCAATTGAGCAGGCTCAGATAATAGATTCCGAAAAGCGCCTCGGCCGCCATCAGGGGGTCGACGCTTTGGCGAATATCTCCGGCAGCCTGTCCGGCGATAATGACATCGCCGATGCCTTTGTAGATGCCGCGCATCAGGCGTGCGAGATCCTCGCTCGGTGTTCCGTCTGCGCGCACCGAAACTTCCTTCAGCAGCGGTCTTGTGAGTTCCCTGTCCTGATCGTGATATTCGATCATCGAGTTGAAGACGAGCATCAGCTTGTCGAGCAGAGCAGCGGAAGGGGGCAGGTGTCTGAAGGCGTTTTGTGCCTCTTCAAGCATGTCGCCGCTGAAGACCATGACCAGCAGTTCTTCCTTGGATTTGGCATAGAGGAAGAGTGTGCCCGTTCCGATATCGGCTTTCTCGGCGATTTCCTGAGTCGTCGTATCGGCGAATCCCTTAGTGGCGAAAAGCTCTTTTGCGGCAGCAATAATCCGGTCGCGCTTTTCCTGTTTGTTGCGTTCGCGACGACCGGTTTCCGGCGTGGTTTCAACGCGCGAATCCTTCGTTTGTTTGCTTGCGGGCTTTTTCGCCAAATTCTTCGCCACGAATTGTCTCTTTCTTGAAAATAAAGAAGCACCAACAAATCAACGCGTTAGTGGTCCTAATGTCCAACGGCTGCCGCGCCAAGTCCAGCTTTGCGGCATTGGCCGCTTGACAGTCTGCACTTTGGCAATAAACTGAGTACAGTCATTATTGAGACAAATCATAAAATAAGTCTCAACAGGGTCCAGCCGCAGCGCGCATGTCGTGCCCGACGGGGGACCTGCTCAAAAACGGAGGGAACGCGAGATGGCTGCACGTACGGGTGAGCAATTTCTAAAAGGTCTGGTTGATGGTCGCGAGGTCTGGGTCGGCAACGAAAAAGTATCCGATGTGACTGAGCATCCGGCCTTTGCCGGCGCGGCGCGCGGTCTCGCCGCCACATTCGACTTGCAGCATGAGTTTGCCGACGATTGCCTGATGGCAGATTCGGAAACCGGCGAGCAGATCAATGTCAGCCACATGATCCCGCGCTCCAAGGAAGACCTGAAGACGCGTCACAAGGGTTTGCAGCGGACAGCCGAATATACGGTCGGTGTTATGGGGCGCTCGCCTGACTACATGAATGTGACCTATGCAGGCTTTGCCGGACGTTCCGACGAATGGAGCGCAAACGGCAATGAAGAAGGCGGCGAAAACCTGGTCAAATATCAGAAGTTCTTGCGCCGTGACGACATCTCGCTGACCCACACCATCATCCAGCCGACCATCGACAAGGCGGAAGGCGATGCGCCGAAGCCCGGTAATAAGGTTTCGTTGCGTAAGGTGGGCGAAACCGAACATGGCATCATCGTGCGCGGTGCGCGCATTCTGGCGACGCTTGCGCCTTTTGCTGACGAGATTGCCGTCTATCCCGGTGCGCCGCTCCTGCCGGGCACCGACGATTACGCGCTCGCCTTCTGCATTCCGATGAATACACCCGGCTTGAAATTCATTTGCCGCGATAGCTGTGCAGGCTCGCGCAATGCTTTCGATCATCCGCTGTCATCGCGCTTCGATGAGCAGGACGCCTATGTGATTTTCGATGATGTCGAAGTACCGTGGGATCGTCTGCACATCAACTGCAACATGGCCGTTTACAATCAGGTCATGCGCACGGGCTGGTTCCCCAACATCATGCAGCAGACCATGATCCGCGCGCAGACCAAGCTCGAATTTGCTTGGGGCATGGCCGCGCGCATGGCGGAATCGATCAATGCGGTGCAGCCGATCAACGCGCAAATGCTCGGCGAAATCTGGACCTTTGCCGAACTCGCTCGTTCGACCATTCAAACTGCCGAAGACAATGCGCATGAGCATGGCAACGGGGTGTGGTTTCCTCAAGGGGCACCATTGGTAGCGCTGCGTGCCTCACTGCCGCATTGGTTTCCGCGCGTGAACGAAATCGTCCGTCTGATCGGCTCGCATAATCTGTTGGCCGCTCCGACTGCCGCTCAATTTGCGGACCCCAAACTGCGGCCTCTGATTGAAGAGTTCATGCACGGGGCAGGTGATGTGAGTGCCGAAGCGCGCGCACGCATTTTCCGTCTGGCGTGGGACTTCTCCGGCAGCGCACTTGCCAGCCGCAACGAACAATATGAGCGTTTCTATCTGGCGTCCGGTGCGCGCAATCAACAATTGGCTCACATGATGGGCGACCGCGCACGGGCCGACCGTCTCGTTGATCGCTTCATGACGGAACCTTACGGCGAAGCGGACGCTTCCAATGGCGCTTCAAAGAAAAGCAAAAAAGTAGGACAGGCAGCATGAGCAACAACACAGTCACCGTTGCAGGAGTAGAAATCTCGACAGACCACTTTATCGGTGGAAAGCGTGTCGCCTCAGCCAATCGCTTTGCCAATATTTCGCCGGTCGATGGATCGCATCTCGGCGATTTGTCGGCGGGTGGCAAGATCGAAGCCAATGCCGCCGTTGAAGCTGCTCGCAAAGCTTTTCCCGCTTGGGCAGCTCTTGGCCCCAAAGGGCGGTTGCCGATCCTGAAAAAATTTGCTGAAGGCATTCTCGCCCGCGCCAATGAGCTCGCCGCGGTTGAAACGATGGACAATGGCTCGCTCCTCACGGGCAATGTCCATCGCGTCATTCCGCGCGCGGCCCACAACATTGATTTCTTTGCCGAATGGGCGCTGACCCTCGAAGGGCATACGATCGACTCGCCCGAAGTTGTCAATCACGTCAAATATGATCCTTCCGGCGTTGCCATTCTCATCACGCCGTGGAACGCGCCCTTCATGCTGACGACTTGGAAGGTTGGACCGGCTCTGGCAGCAGGTAACACCATCGTCATCAAACCGCCGGAGTGGGCACCGCTCACATGCTCGCTCATGGCCGATATTGCCAAAGCGGCGGGTGTGCCCGATGGCGTGCTCAATGTGGTGCAAGGTATCGGTGAGGACGCGGGCGACGCGCTCGTCAATCATCCGGATGTTGATCGCATCAGTTTCACGGGCTCGACCGACACCGCCAAGATCATCGGACAGGCGGCAGCCCGCTCGATCACGCCGATGAGCTCGGAGCTTGGTGGTAAATCACCTTTCATTATTTGTGCGGATGCCGATCTAGATGCGGCCGCCCAAACAGTGGCCGCCCAATACATGAATGCCGGACAGGTCTGCCTTGCGGGCACGCGCATCATGGTGGAAAAAAAGATCGAGGAACAATTCCTCGAAAAAGTGCGCGGAGCATCGAGCCACATGATTGTTGGCGACCCCCGCGATAAGGACACCCGCGTCGGACCGCTGATCCACAAAGAGCATTTTGATCGCGTTGCCGGTTTTGTCGAGCGTGCCAAGGCGGACGGTGCCGTTCCGGTCTGGGGTGGCGGGAGGTCAAATTTCGGCGACCTCTATTTTGAGCCCACGCTCTTTGCGGACGTCAACCCGACGCTCGAAATCTCGCAGCGTGAAGTCTTCGGGCCCGTGCTCACCTGGCAGAGTTTCAGCAGCGACGATGAAGTCGTGACGCTTGCTAACAACACGAAGTATGGACTTGCGGGCACCTTGTTCAGCCGCAACGAAAAGCGGGCAATGGACATTGCCTCGCAGGTGGCAGCCGGAACGCTGTGGGTCAACTGTTTCTTTGTCCGTGATCTGGCGGCACCCTTCGGTGGCTCGAGAGATTCCGGCATCGGTCGTGAGGGCGGCAGCTGGAGCTTCGATTTCTATTCCGACATAAAAAATATTTCGGTCCGCAAAGGATCGTTCGCTTGAGGCATCAGTCTACGGCGAAAGAAGGGGAAAACGAAATGGTTCAGGTAACAGAGCTTGGCTATATGGGGCTTGGCGTTAAGAGTCTGGATGCGTGGAAGGACTACGCGGCCAAGATATTGGGTCTTGAAGTCGTCGATGAAGGTGAGCCCGGCCGTTGCTATCTGCGGATGGACAATTGGCATCACCGTTTCATTCTTGATGAAGACGGTGCGGACGATCTGAACTATCTCGGTTTTCGCGTTGCCGGCCTTGTCGAGTTTCGTGAGATGCACAAGCACCTCAAAGACAATGGCATTGAAGTGCGCATTGGTTCGGAAGCGGAAGCGGCGGAGCGTCGTGTGCTTGAAGTGATGAAGCTGAAGGACTCGAGCGGCTTTCCGATTGAGATTTTTCACGGGCCGCAAGTGCAAGCCGATAAACCCTTTTATCCCGGCCGCCGTATGCACGGGAAATTCTTGACGGGAGATGGCGGGCTCGGACATCTGATTCAAAAAGAGACCGTCGGTTTTGAAAAGACCCATGCGTTCTACAGCCTTCTCGGCATGCGCGGTGGCGTCGAATATCGCATTCCGCTCCCCGGTGCGCCGGCACCATTCGATCTTATGTTCATGCATTGCAATACGCGCGACCACACGGTCGCTTTCGGGCCACCCGGCGAAAAGCGCATTAACCACCTGATGATCGAGGTGGAAAATTTAGATGACGTCGGCATGGCCTATGAGATTGTGAAACAGGCGGGCATCCCCGTCACCATGATGCCGGGACGTCATGCGAATGATCACATGTATTCGTTCTACTTCATGAACCCGTCAGGTTGGATGTGCGAGATCGGCTGGGGTGCGCGCGAGGCGACGCATCAGTCTGAGTATTACCAACGTGACACTTATGGCCATGAGCCAAATCAGGAAGTGATGAAGGGCGGCTTGATGGAGGTCTGAACGACCCGACCAAGCTTATTCAACATCTTTCACAAAATTCATCAGGGAGAAAGTAATGTCCGTACTCAAAGGTCCGCGCGAAGAATGGCGGCGCATTTTTTATCAAGGCACGCAGCAATGGGTGCAGCTGGAGGGCGACGAATTGCGTCTGCCTGACGGTCGCCGCCTTGCCGAAAAAGAGGCGACCTATATGGCGCCATGCGAGCCGAGCAAGATTATTTGCATTCACTTGAACTATGATTCACGTCGTGTCGAGTTTCACGCGCCCGAGCTTGTGACGCCGACTTACTTTCAGAAGCCGTTGACGACGCTCAACGCGCATCGAGGTTTTGTCAGCCGTCCGGCCGATTGCCAATATCTCAACTATGAAGGCGAAATTGCTGCCATCGTCGGCAAGCCCATGCGCAATGTCGCGCGCGAAGATGTTTGGGATCATCTGGCTGGTTTTGCGCCCGCCAATGACGTTGGCGCGCAGGACTTCCGTGACACTGACGCAGGCTCAATGCTGCGCGTGAAGGGTATGGATGGCTTCTGCCCGATTGGGCCTGGTATCGTTCGCGGTGTTGATATTCGTGAGCAGTCGGTGAGGACCTATATCAACGGCAAAGTCGTGCAGGACGGCCCGGTCAGCGATATGAATTTCCCGATCGACTACATCTTCGCGGATTTGTCGCGCCACATCACGTTCTTGCCGGGCGACGTGGTACTCACCGGCACGCCCGCAAACTCGCGTCCCATGAATATCGGCGATGTCGTTGAAGTGGAAGTGACCGGCGTTGGCCGCCTGACGAATACGGTGCAGGAAATTCCGGCTCCCGCACACAAGGTTGGCCATGAACCCACTGACACTGAAACCGTGCGCCGGGTAGCGCTTGGTCAGTTTCCACCGCGCGGCAACGCCGCTCAGTAATGGTTGAGCGATCAATACCTGCCGTTTGATGAGTGGCATGCGTTGATCGTCTCCGGTCTGCTCGTCAGGCGAAATCAAAAATATCGAGGAGCAGGAGAAAAAGATGCCCCGGACTGCGACTTATACGAACATCCTTGATGCCGACATTTTCCCGATGGAAAGAGGCGCTCCGCACGGCCTCTTTGATAGGTGGCGTGAGACAGATCCAGTTCACTGGAATCCTGTAGTTCCGACTTATGTCGCGACACAACCTGACTCGACGATGACAAAAGGATTTTGGGTGCTCACCCGATATCAGGATGTGTTCGATGTCTCGCGCGATCAGGATAGATTTAGCTCTTACGAAGACGGCTTCGTCATTTGGGATCCGGGTCAGGAAGAACTAGCCCGGCAGCGCGCCAATATGATGGGGATGTTACCAGCCGATCACAGCGAAACCAAACAAGTCGTACTTCCCGCTTTCGCACCCAAGGCATTGAATACTCTTGGGCCCGAGATCGACAAGCTGGCGCAAGAGATCGTGGATGAAGTTGTCGGGCAGGGCACGTGTGAGTTCGTGTTCGATGTTGCCTCGAAGCTTCCGGTCTATACATTTTGCGAACTTATGGGTATTCCCGAGGAGATGAGGTCCAGAGTTGTTGATTTGGGCAACGCGATGGCTGACGTGGAAACGCCCAGACCGTTGACGTTTAATCCGACCCTGGAACTTTTTGCGATCTCCGAGAAGGTCTGCGAACAGAAGCGCCAGCATCCAGACGGGTCGCTTCTGAGCACGCTTGTCCACGATAAGTCCGCAAGCCTTGATCAGATGAACATCAACTTACTTTTTCTTGTCTTTGCGATAGCCGGTCACGAGACGACACGAAGCACCGCCGCGCATTTTATGTACCTGATGAAGAGCCATCCCGAGCAATATCAGTTGCTGCTGAGTGATATCGACAAACATCTCGAAAACGCGATCGAGGAAGTTCTGCGTTATACCTCAACGACAACCAACTTCGCGCGCACCGCAACAGTCGACACTGAGATCGGGGGGCAGCATGTGAAGAAAGGCGACAAGATTTATTTGTCCTATGCTGCTGCAAACAGAGACCCGGCGGTGTTTGACGAACCGCATGTTTTCGACATCATGCGCAGCAACGCACGTAAGCACCTTGCATTCGGCACCGGTCCTCATGTTTGCATTGGGGCGCGTCTGGCCAGAATGGAACTCAACGCCCTATTGAAACAGGTCGTGACCCGCATCCCGGATTTCCAAATGGCAGGCGAGCCTCAGTGGCTTCGCTCAATCTGGTTTAATGCGATAACGCAGCTCCCGATCACGTTTACGCCCGCATAGGTGAATGCATAACAGAAGAGCGTTCGCACCCCCTCCGGTGGCGACGCGGCGATAGCTTGTGGTTGAGCTACCATTATTCGCCTGTAGTTCTTGCGCGGGATCCGAAAATACTCTTGGTGGGTATATCATGCCCGCTATTGGCGCAAAGTAGGCAGGCAAGCCACGGGCTGCGAGCGTGTCGTGCTTTTAATACGTGCCGCTGAGGTCAAATTTTCCATACTTGAGCTTTATCAGATTCCTATCCAATGGAATCATGTCAAGCGGTCTAATGCGGCTCATGGGCCTGCCGCCCTACTAAAACGAATTGCCTTTGATGTTGGTAGATCATCTGTTGATAAGCCGTTCGCTCAATTCCTCCAACGCGGAAAATGCGATAGGCATCGCAAGCAAAACCAGTGGTATCTGTACGATGAGGCCTGAGATAATGGCGATCGCAAGAGGTTGCTGCATAGCGGCGCCTTGTCCAAGTCCGAGCGCGAGTGGCATTAAGGCTAGAATTGCGGCGAGAGTTGTCATGGCAATAGGTCGAAGACGATTGAGGCCCGCCTTCAAAAGGGCATCCTCTTTCTCAACACCTGATGCAATCAAAGCCTCATATTCAGAGAAATAGAAGATCGCGATTTCTGTGACAATGCCGACTACCATCGTCATCCCCATCATGGCGGTGATGTTCAGCTCGATTCCTGTAATCCAAAGGCCGACAAAGACGGCAGACATCGCGGCAAGCGGCATGGCGATGATGGAAACAGCTAGAGAAACGCGCTCGTATAGAAACAGCAGAAGAAGAAAGACCAGGGCAAAGGCGGCGACAATTACGCGAATGAGTCCCTGAAAGGCCGTTTGCTGCTGCTCATAGAGACCGCCGAGTTGATAATATGACCCCGGTGGAAAGAGATTTGATTGGTCCAGAAGCGCCTTCACATCGGCGACGGTGCTGCCTAGATCCCGACCTTCAATGCGCGCGGTCACGGCTACCATTGGTTTCAAATTGTCGCGTGTGATCTGTGGCTGGCCCGTTTCAAGGTCGATCGATGCCACCCGTCCCAGCGCAACCTTGTGGCCGTCTGGTGCGATGATACGAAGTTGCCTGATATTTTCAGGCGTTGATCTTTGGGCTTCCGGCACCCAGACACGCAGGTCAATCGTCCTATCACCGCGTTGAATTTTGGTTGCGACAGTGCCTGACAGATAGGCGTTCACTTGTTGATTGATCTGATCAGGGGTTAACCCTTCAAGGCCGGCTTTCACGCGATCAATTTTAATGCTCAGCGCATCGCCGGCAATGACGACGCCATCTCGGATTTCAGTCACGCCCTGGACGCTTTCAATCGCTTTGGCAACCTGAGGCGCAATGTTCCTCAATTGGTCTTCGTCATCACCGAAAATTTTAATTTCAATGGGCTGAGGAACCGAGGTGAGATCCCCGATCATGTCTTCCATCAATTGCGCGGTATCGATATCCAGGCCGGGCACTTGGTCGGCAACCTTGCGGCGTACCTCCGCAGTTATTTCATCGATGGGACGGCGCGGCAGCGACTTGAGTTTGACAAACAGGTCGCCTGTATTTGTTTCAGTAAGACCGCCGCCTAGTTGGGCGCCAGCGCGCAGAGAATAAGTAGCCACCTCCGGTGTTTCGTTCAGTACCTTTTCGACTTTGCCAAGCAGCATCTTCATATCAGGAAGAGACGTGCCGGGCGGAGCGATATAATCGAGAATAAAGCCGCCTTCATCCATGATCGGCATAAAGCCAGAACCGACATTGCGATATGAAAAATATCCCCCCGCCATCAGAACGAACATGCCCGCCACTAGGAGCAGGGGTTTTACCTGAAGATGAGTGAAGGCTCTGCGATACCCCGATGTGATACGTGCAAAAACACGTCCCTCATGCTCAATGTCAGCGTCCTTCTCCGAGATAAGAACATCTGCCAATAGCGGGATGACAAAGAAAGCGACAAAGAACGAAACGATCAGCGAGCTAGCCATCGTGAGAGATAGTGCCTTGAAAAAAGCACCCGTCACGCCTGATAGAAAGGCCAGAGGCACAAATATCACCACAGTCGCCGAGGATGATCCAAGAAGTGGCTTCCAGAACTCTCGCGCCGCCCTACGAATTTTTTCGTGCAGGGTTTTTTCACTACCACCGAGATGGCGCACAATTTGTTCGATCATGACGATAGCATCATCGATGATCAATCCGATCGCTGCCGCCATGCCGCCCAGAGTCATGATGTTGAAGCTCATGCCAAGCGCATAGAGCAACAACACAGTCGCCGACAGAACCGCTGGCACCACCACTAGTGTGATGATTGTCACTTTCAGATTTCGCAAAAATAGGAAGAGAACGACAGCGGCCAAACCGATGCCGATCATGATCGCATCGAAAACGGTTTTAGCTGATTCAATAATCAGGTCGCTCTGATTGTACCAATTGGAAACTTTCACGCTGGGTGGAAGCTTTGGTTCATAGCTTGCCAATGCCGCTGTCACGTCATTGATAATCTGAACCGTATTACCGCCCGGCTGTTGAAAGATTTGGAACAGTACTGCTGGCTTCCCGTTTGCTTGGATAATTGTCCAATTGGGCGCCGTAGCCCGAAGTATTTTTGCAACATCAGACAGGCGCACGTTGCCCATAGGGCTAGAGCGAACGACAACGCTTCTAATGTCATCAAGATTTGTCAGCTTGGTGTCCGTCAGCGCAAAAAGAAGCTTGTGACGATCTTCAACTCGCCCGGTGACTTGGAGCACATTTGCAGCGGCCAGTGATTTGGATACGTCATCCATCGTCAAGGCATAGGCAGCCAATTGTCCAGCATCTACGTCTATGCGGATTTCAGGGACATCCCCACCCATCACATTGACATTGGCGACGCCGTTGATGGACGAAAGGATCGGCAGCAGTTGATATTGCGCGATTTCCCGCAAATGCACAGGGCTGACGCTCTTAGACGTTAAGCTGTAGGCGGCAACAGGAAATACAGTCGGGTCCATTCGCCTTACTTCAAAGGCCGTTCCTGACGGTAGGGTCGGCAAGATGCGGCTGATGGCCGACTGCACCTGCAAAGTGCGCGTCGCCATATTCTCACCCCAAGCAAAATTGAGTGAGAGCTCGGCATTGCCTCTGCTTGACGTGGAGCGCGTTTCCAAAAGTCCAGGAACGCTTTTGACAGCACTTTCGATCGGGCGCGTCACCTCGGCCACCATCTGCGAAGCAGGGCGATCTCCAGCGTCCACTGAGACTGAGATGCGGGGGAAGCTGACTTGAGGAAAGAGCGCCACCGGTAGGCTGAAGCCGTTTGCAATGCCGCCAATCGCGGCGACAAGAAGCAAAAAGAGAATCGAATATCTGTGGCTCGCCGCCCACTGCGCGATATTCATTGGCCTACCTCATGAACCGAAACGCCGTCATCAAGCGCGGCATTGCCGGTCGTAATGACCCGATCACCTTCGGTGATGCCACTTGCAATCAATGAAAATTTGTCTGTTTCAACCGCGATCACGACATTCTTGCGTTGCGCTTTTCCGCCTTCGTTGACGAAAAGGTATGTGCCCTCTGCATCTTCCAAGATCGCGGTGCGCGGCACCAGAACACCATCGACGGGCGGCAGGAAAATATGCGCGACCATTGTCGATCCGAGAACAGGCGCAGGCGACATGTCGTCATCCATTGAAGCGACGGCGGTCACAAGGCGGCTCTGTGGATCAATCATACCGCCAATAGACGAAAGAGAGCCCGATATCGAGGCGCTATCGTCCAAAGGAAATGCCAGCGTAAGTTTGGCGTGTTTCTTCACCTTCATGGCGTCTTCGGGTTCGAGGCCCAGATTGGCAATCAGCCTCGAACGCCCACCAATCGTCGCAAGCACGCTGCCGGAGGTTTTCATGTCGCCCGGTGTCGCCATGATGGAGGTAATGACACCGGCAAAGGGGGCTTTGATGACGGTCGAATTTTGCGCCGATCCCATTTGCCGTTGAGCGCGCAACTGGGCCGCCGCATCGTTCAGCGTTTTTTCGGCGATCGAGAGCTGATCGTTTGAGGCAAGGCCGGAGGTCTTCAGCCGCTTGAGACGCGCAAGGTCTTTACGCGCCAAAGCATAAGAGCTCTCCGTTTGTGCAAATTGAGCGGCGGCCAGCGGCGTGGAAGATATCTGCAATAAGGGTGCGTCCTTGTCCACCGCCTCACCGGCATGGACAAGCACATCTTCGATGACGCCGTCCTGTTGCAGGATGATGCTGCGCGTATCGGATGGTTTTGAATCGAGCGTGCCATAAGCCACCACTGTCTCCGCGAGCGAACCTTGCTTGGCAATTGTCGTTTGAACCTCCGCGCTTGGTTCTGCCCTAGCAACCGAAATACCACCTAGGGTCAAAGCCGAAAGGAGCAGGAAATTCGATGCAAGAGTTCTGATTTGGCACTTTCTCATTGTGGAGCGTCCTTGTCGGAAGAGGAGGTATCTTGCATGGGGGAGGCTAGGAGCGTGTCGAGGGCAATTACATTCGTCCAAAGCGCCTCTCTGAGATCAATCTGTTCATTCTGTCGGTTCAGCCAAGACTGGATAAATTGCATTTCCGAGGCGGCAGAAAGGTCACCGGATCGCGCGGCTTTGGCGGCATTGAGCGCGCGCGCTTGCAGTAACGCGATTTCAGGTTCTAGGATTTTGATGCGATCTGCGATGACAGTGTTCTCGGACCGAAGCTGCGCGGCGCTGCCTTCTGTTTGATTGATCCGGTTCTGATATTCAGCGCGCAATTGTTCACGCGTCGCGCGTTCAATGGCGATTTGCCCCTGACCACGATCAAAAATGGGCAGGTTCATCGTCACACCAAAGCTGGTGGTATGGACGTTGCTCGTATCGCTGGCCTTGGTGAACCCGATTTGCAGGTTCGGAAATTGGGAGAGCACGGCTTTGAAGACAGCTTCTTCCTGTGCGTCGTAGCCATCACGCAAGGCAATGAGGTCTGGGCGGTGAGCGACGACCTGTTTGAGAGCCTGTTTTGTGGCCGCCTCGCTGAGCACCTCCGGTGCCCCCAAACCTTGCAAATCAAGCGGGGCATCGGGCGCCAAATTCACCAAGGCCCTCAGATCGCCGAGAGATCTCAGCTCCTTGCGCTGCGCTGCGCCAAGTAGGCTCTGGATATCCAGCAAAACCGAAATATCGCCATCTGCCTGATCCGGCGCGAGGTCTCCGTTTCTCATCGCGGCATTGATGGAATTCATGTCGAAGTTGAGCGAGGTCCGGGCTTTCGACAGAAGCGACACACGCAAGCCTGCCATTTGTGATTGCACAAAGAGCAGGCGGGCTCTGGCCACTGTCTGCAACTCTTGCCAAAGCAAATCTTCCTTTGCTTGTTTGGCCTTCGCCTCAGCAATAGCCGCATTTGCTGGATGCGTAATCAGCGCGAGAAGGTCGAATGTCAGCCCGTAGCTATAGCCGTTAAAGAGGCCCGGACCGTTGTCCGTCGGGTGATCAATGGTTGCGCTGAATTGTGGGTTTGGCAAAAGACCAGCCTGAAAGGCTTGCGTCTGGGAAACGTTCTTCTTTTTTCTCTCAATCTCCAGGTCTAGGTTGAAGAGAACAGCACGCTGCGCCACCTCGACCATCGTTAGAGGATGGCTCTCTTTCGCGTGGGTGGGCGTTATGAAATGGGCAGCCTGTGGCAAGGGGTGCGGAGAATAGACCGCACAACCACCGAGGGCCAACAAGGTGGCAGTTAACAACAGGCCTTTGAATTTCTGCATTGAATTTGGGGCTTGGATGGTTCTCTGAGACGTCCGGAACCCGAATGATTGCGGATTGCAGAACCGTCTATGCCACAAACAAGATTGCCCTGAGGTTGGGCGTAGATTGGGATTGGGTAATCTTTGAATCTCGAAAGACGCGGCTATCTACTTGCTAGGTACGACATATGTCCTGTTGCCCATAAAACTGAACATTTAGTGCGTCTCGCGTTGCCACGGTGGGAACGGTCGTGCGCTATTCCGACAAAACTGTATAGCCTGACCAACCGTACGGCATCCTTCGCGCGTATATGTTTCAACGCGCTGGGGTCATTGAGATGACACGAAAAGGATACGACGGAATGAATAGATATATCCCAACGAACAGGGTCCTGAAAAAATCGGCAATGGCGCTTATGTGCGCTGGCTCGTTGATTGCTGTCTCCCTCCCTGCGCTCGCTTATACCGGTGAGGCTATGGCCAAGGATGCAAAGATCAGCCTGCCTGAAGCACAGGCGATTGCCCTCAAGGCGCAGCCCGGCACAATTGTCGACACAGAGCTGGAGAAAGAATCCGGCGGCAGTGGCTTGCGTTACTCGTTTGATGTGAAAAACAGAACAACAACTTATGAAGTTGGTGTCGACGCTGAAACGGGCAAGTTGCTTGAGAGCGTTCCTGAAGGAAAAAATCCGGACTAAACATTGTGAGGGATGGCAGGAACATACCTGTCATCCCCCCTATGCTTCGCTTCTGTCTCTGCACGGTAATCGGTTCAAGTTTGTCTGATAACTTCAATCGGAAGGTCGAGAATATGAAAAATCTGAAAATAGCGCGTTTGGGGTTAGCACTCGTTGCTACCTTCATTGCGACATCAATGGCACCGGCGTTTGCAGGCTTGCCAACGCCGCACATCTACAATCGTGGCGTTCAGGGACATATGGATCTGGCAGGAGCTGAGCAACTGCTTGTGCGTTGCCCGGGGCGTGAATTTGGTCAGCTCTATCTTGGCAATGTCCAAAGCAAGAATGAACATTTCAAGCAAACAGGCATTGTCCCAGGTGGTTACTACGGTCGCCAAGATCGCGCACGCTTGGAAAGATGTGCGCACCGAAATCACCAGTAAAGCCGGGTGAATAGATTGGCGCGGCAGCGTTAGAGCAATCCACAAATTCCAGAACGGATTCCCTATGGAGAAGATTCGCCCCGATGTCCTATGATCAGTTTATGAAAATTCTGGTCGTAGAGGACGATACCCAAACTGCAGCCTATATCGCCCGGGCCTTGCGGGAGATGGGCCATGTCGTTGACCTTGCTGAGAATGGCCGCGACGGCCTGTTTGTGGCGACGGAGGCGCAACACGATGTTCTCGTTGTCGATCGTATGTTGCCGGGAATGGACGGACTTTCAATCGTGAAGGCCCTCAGGGCGGCTCAAATCACGACTCCGGTTCTGTTCCTGACAACTATGGGCAATATCGAAGATAGGGTCGAAGGTCTGGAAGCCGGCGCCGATGACTATCTGGTGAAGCCGTTTGCCTTTAGCGAACTGAATGCCCGCATAAATGCGTTGGCGCGTCGTCCCGTTCTGAATACAAGCGAGACGGCTCTCAAGGTTGGCGACCTCGAGCTGGATATTCTCAAACGCGCTGTCGAGCGCGGAGGAAAGAGAATTGATCTACAGCCACAGGAATTTCGTCTGTTGGAATTTTTGATGCGCCATGTGGATCAGGTCGTCACCCGGACCATGTTGTTGGAAAATGTCTGGGACTTTCATTTTGACCCTCAAACAAACATCGTTGAGACAAACATCAGTCGATTGAGATCGAAGGTCGACAAGGCATTTGATGTTGAGCTCATTCACACCGTACGCGGGGCTGGATATGCGCTCAGATCGCCTGACTAGAACACTTCGATCGACAGCCTTTCGTCTTGCAGCGGCTTCGACGTCTCTTTTTATCGCCTCCTATGTCGTGGTTTTTGCGATCACCTTCTGGGTGGCGAGCGACGCGCTTGAATCTCAGAGGCGGGGAGCGATCGAACAAGAACTGGCAACAATGGAGATCCGCTTCACACATGGCGGGCTTTCTGAATTGAAGCAGGCCATCCGCGAAGAAAATACTGCAGTCTCGGGATTTCCGATCTTTGCTCTTCTGCAGACACCCGCTGGTTCGACCTTTGGAAACATTCCACCGCTAAATGTGAAAATGGGCTGGAGCGACTACCCCGATGCGGACATCTCAACCTCTCCATTGGAGGATGTCGACGAACGCATACTGACCGGGTTCGCGAAAAAACTCGGAGACGGAAGCATATTGCTGGTGGGGTTTGACCGCTTCAATATTATTGAAACTCAGGAAGCTATTGTCTCCGCTTTTGGCTGGAGCGCCTTCGCCATACTTTTTTTGCCATCGGTGGAGGCATTTTGATCGGGTGGCGTGCATTTTACAGGATCGACTCCTTCAACGGCCAGCTTCATGCTTTTGGAGGGGGGCAACTTGGTAGCCGCTTATCTGTGAATGGAAACGGCGACGAGCTCGATGAGTTAGCGAAAGGCGTAAATGATACGCTCGAAAGGGTCGAGCAACTCATGGCCAGCCTTAAGCAAGTTTCTAGCGACATAGCGCATGACTTGAGGACGCCGCTTGCACGGTTGCGCCAAAGATTGGAAGAGGCATCTTTAGACTCAATCTCACGCGAAGATTTTACTCTGGTTTTGGATGACGCTCGCGAGAGGGTCGACAACATCCTCTCAACGTTCACTGCACTGTTGGGCATCGCTCAGATTGAATCCGGTACCTTGAGAGAAAAATTCACGTCAATTGATCTAAGTGAACTTTGTCAATCCGTCGTTGAAGCCTATCGTGCAGCCTTCGAAAATGAAGGACGACACATCAATGTTGCGATTGAATCCGGCGTCAAAATATACGGCGATCGCAACTTGATAACCCAAGTGCTAGCCAATCTGCTGGAGAACGTGCTTCGGCACACTTCTACGGGTACTTCGATGAGTCTCAGGCTATTTGCCGAAGGGCAGACAGCGACGCTCAAAATCAGGGACAACGGTCCCGGCATTCCTGAAGCAGAAAAAGAAAAGATATTTCGGCGTTTTTATCGCCTAGAGAGAAGCCGAACGTCACCCGGTAATGGTTTAGGTCTTTCGCTGGTTAAAGCTGTGGTCGACCTCCATTCGGCATATATTCGCCTTGATGCACCGAGTTCGGGATTGGAAACGACAATTCAATTTCCAGCGCTGTCGCCTCCGGCATCCTGATGATCGATCGCCATTAACAATCCTTCTTCAATCAAGCGACGCGCCAATGTCAGTTTCCCTGATGCATCCAAGTTCCCTTCGACGTCGACGACACGCAAGCGGTTACCTGAGAGCAGGCATCGAAGACTGACGCTAACGTGCGATGGAAATTCGATTGTCGTGTTCAAATGCTTAATGACGATGCGTTCTTCACTTTCCTCGATGAGTTGTATCCTGCTGTCACGCGCGATGACTACGCTGCCGAGAGATAGTTTCTGGAGTTCGACTATTTGGAAAAGCTGTCCAGACAATCTGCTGTCTCGTGACTGCAAAAATTCGTTCTGAAAACCGTCCGCCGTTTTCAGAAAACTTGCCTCCTCAGTGAGCTTTGCAATAAGCATTCGAAACGCGGCTTCTGTGGTCGACCGGTCGAATCGCCCCGTCCCGAAACCGATAGGAAGTGAGCGACGAAATGCGACGTCGCGAAGGCTCAACTCCGAAACCGCTTCGATGATCAGTTCCGACCACGTGCGAAGCATTGCCCCCAGGGTGATATGTAGAGATGCATCCGAGCTTGCACGTGCCTTGTGATAATATCCTCGTGGAATATAGGCCATATCGCCCGCGCTCAATGTAAATCGCTGTGTAACCGCGCCGGGTTCGACGCCTGCTGTTTCGTGATTTTGTCCCGGCATAGGAAGTTCGATCGGGCTGTCACAGATTTCCCATTCTTTAGAGCCGGCGACCTGCAGGACGAATACGTCATGCGTATCGTAGTGCACTTTGAAACCGCCCCCGTTTGGGGGAGTAAGGTAGATGTTTGCCTGAAATGGACCGCCAAACTCCGCCTCCATGCCGCCGCAGAGATTGGCGAGTGTTGGGAGGCGTCGTTGCATTTGATCAAGGACAATGGTGGCGCCCTTGCTGAAGAGTTTGGTTACCGCGAGAACATCGATGCGGCCGTCGCGCAGCGTGTAGTCATCCGAATTTGGCATGTCTTCAGATTGCGCCAAGCGTATTACTGGATGACGGAGATTGAGATCGGTTAGAACTTTGTCGATGCTTTCGATCGAAAGAAGACAGCGGTAGAAGTTTGGGTCATCCCGATGGATGAATAGTGGTCGTCGCTCCCAAAAATTCTCAAAAAAATCACTTGTGTCGATCGGGGAGATCAACATTCCAAGATGCTTCAGAGATTTCGACGCCACAGGCGCAATTCCCAGTGAGCTTTTATGACCTCAGTCAGAATCCGATGAACCTTTCGCGTCTCGAAGTCGGCTCTCGTCGGAATCTGTGTATTTAGAATCGTTACTGTCGCTATCTGTATTTTTCAGATCAGCATTCGACGTTTCGTCGCCATCATTTTCTTTCTTTGGAAAATCATGATGTGTTGGCGGCTCTCCGCCGCCATCTTGGTCATCGCTGTCTCCACCCGAGTCATTTTCATCGCTGTCTGCGGCGCGCGCTCGAGATATTGTTTGAGATGCACCTATTGCGGTGATTCCGAGAAGGCCGACGCCGAGCTTGCGCAAGAATGAACGCCGACCAGTCAAACGTTCGGTCTTTATGTCGTCGTCGGAAAGCGTTGCTGGTGTTTGAGATACTTCGTCTTTCTTGTCATCGTTCTTGTTGGTCATCTGCCACTCCAAGATTGCCAATCGGTAAGATCAACCGTCTCAAGCTGTCATAACCAGTTCTGTTAGTTATTCCCGTCAAAAACCGACCCGGCTTCATCGTGAGCCTTCTCTTCAGACGGTTCTTGAACAGCTTGCTGTGAAGTATCGTCCGCATCATTGAGCTGTTGTCCCGCATCTTCATCCTGTCCGGATTGATCAGATGCATCGCTTGAATCATCGCCTTGTTGGCTTGTGTCTTGGTCATCTTCTGCGTGGGCAAGAATAGGAAATGCGAACGCAAGCGAAGCGCCGAGCACCAGCGTAGTCATGCTGAATTTCTTATTCATCGGGTATCTCCCTCTGGGTGCGACGATGCCGAGCCCAGTGACAGCCCTCACCGTCGTCAGT
Organism: Parvibaculum sp.; assembly: GCA_030649335.1. Taxonomy (GTDB): domain Bacteria; phylum Pseudomonadota; class Alphaproteobacteria; order Parvibaculales; family Parvibaculaceae; genus Parvibaculum. Next base: position 37,030 of record JAUSLL010000119.1, read on the forward strand.
ATTGACTGCCTAACCGCTAATTTTTGCAATCACGAAAGTTCCTAAGCTGATGAATTCGTTTCTAACCATTATTCTCCATAGCGAGGGAGTGTCGTTGGGGCTAGGTCGTTGGGACTAAGAAGTGACCGATTTGTGAACTTTGTGCTTTGCTTTTGAACCTGGAACTCGCTGGGGACCTGATGTACTCGTGGGTTCTTTCGCTGGGTAAAAGACCATCACTACGAATTCACCGGAAACGGGTGCATTGTTCTGGCCGGAGAAATTGAAGTCCGCCAACGGGCGGCGGAAGTAAGCGCCGACAAGTTGTGAATGGCGTTTCAAGTATAGTGAATAACGTTGCCCGTCCAACGGGCTGGTCAGCTGCCCCATTTAAAATCAGAATCTTCTTACGGATTCTGAACGAGTCTGAAAAGGCGTCAGTCTATCGCAGCAGGGCTATACGTTCCTTGAGGGCTTCAATGCCAACGGCGCCGGAGAGCACGTCGCTCCCTAGAACATAACTTGGTGTGCCGCCAATATTAAGGGCTTGTGCAAGTTGCGACGACTCATCAAGTGTTGCCGTCACTTCAGCACTCGACAGGTCCGCTTCAAGCCGCGTCATATCCAGACCTAGACCTTTGGCAACCACCTTCGCGCGCTCACCATCCGCTGGGCCATGGCCTTCAAGAAGTTGGCGATGAAACGCCAGATAGAGTTTTCCATCCTTATCCTGCATGCGCACAGCTATCGCGACACGAGATGCTGCCAGCGAGTCAGGGCCAAGGATGGGATATTCTTTCAGAACGATGCGGAGATTCGGATCCGTTTTTAGTAGACCCAGCATGTCGGGCAACGCCCGTTTGCAGTAACCGCAGTTATAGTCAAAAAACTCCACCAGCGTGATCTGGCCTTCAGGGTCACCCAAAGTCACCTGATGCGGTGAGTGAAGCAGGGCTTGCTCATTCTGTGCGATGGCGACAGCGGGACTGAGTGACGGCTGTGCTTGCGCTGAGCCGCTTTCCTTTTTCAACAGACTTGAAATCATGTCGGTCAATGCTTCGGGATGCGCTTGCATGTACTTTGAAATGGCAGGCTGCAACGCATCCGGGTTCGCGGCAAGATAGTTGCCGAACGCATCCTCATCACTGGCGGTTGTTGATGTGGTATGTTGGCCAGCCCAATAGCCAAATCCACCGGCGGCCAGCATCAACAATCCCACGATAGTCCAAAGGCGCGGTTGAATAACCAGTGTGATGGGTTTCACTGCTCACTACCTGACTTGGCGCAGAGGCAGCGCGACCCCTGCAATTGCCATTTGCAATGTGCGACTTCCTCAATATTGGGGACGAGTTCTGTGATGTCTTTGACATCGGCGCGCCCACAATACCAGCGCCCGCACCCGTCTTGTTTGACGACACCGGGAATGGCGTCGGTTTTACGTTCGCATTTGTCGCCTGTCCGAGCGGCCGCCTGTCGTTCATCTGCACCATAGGCAGGCGGCAGAGAGACAGAGAGGGTGAGCATGACGAAAGCGAGACACGCAACGAGGCGTGATGGTGTGACGCTGAAAAAATCGCGCAATGAGATGAACGGCATCATGGTTTACCTGTACTGGGCGGCGCGGTGCGGTAGGAGTTTGGATCATAGCCGGTGCCAGAACCGCCGCTGCGGATACCAGGGTCGGTGGGGTCCGGCGCGGAACGCTGAGGTGTTGGGGTCGACATGCGCAGGCCCGGCAGGCATTTCTTTTTTGCGGCCGACCAATGCCATCCCATTTTGCACGGCTGCGGTGGTGTTTCGATTTCGGAGGGCACAGTCACATCAAGATTGCCATTCGGCTTGGGTGTCGAGATGGGCGCGTTGCTGACGCAATTCGCGCCTTGGCGGTTTGTGCCTTCCGGACACATGCATTGACCGACGCCCGCGCTATTCTTGCCCCACGTCATTGTGCCCGGGCAGCTAGAACACTGGTTGGATGAGGCAACATATTCCGTTCCCTGAGGGCATGGGGTGCATTTCTGGCTCGTGGCGCTTGCCCCAGAAGTTGCCGTTTCGCTCCAACTCATGCCAGCTGGGCATTTCGCTTTACATGTCTTCGTCGGGGCGTCCCAGAAATCCCAAGCCCTTGAGCAGAGCGACGTGCAGGAAGCAGCCCCCGCCTTTGAAACGGACCCAGCGGGGCAAACGGTACAGATGCCATTGAGACTGTAAGTGTTCTCACCACAGGTCGAGCAACTACCGAATTCGCCTTGAATGGCCCAGCCAGAACCCGGCTTGCAAAGCGGCTTGCAGCTTGCCGTTGCTGTGTCCCAAGCTTCACTTTCCTTACATTTGGAAAAGCAGCTTGAAGAACCCGCAGCCGAGGTCTTACCCACCGGACATTTCTGGCAGCTGCCGACACTCGTTCCATATGCTGTGCTGGCATAAGTGTTGGCGCTACATTGCAGACATGCGGTCCCAATCATAATCGAGCCTGAAGCGCAGGCGGCGACGCATGTTTTGCCATTTGGCGACGCTTTTTGTCCCGCCGCGCAAGGCGTGCAGGTGCCGTCATTTCCCGGAATGGCGCTGGACGGGCAAGCCTTGCATTGACCGTTTTTGTATCCCAGCCCAGACGGGCAGCGACAGGCAAATTTGGTACCGTCAGAGTTGCTCACTTGCACGCTTGGCTCAGGGCACCAACAACTCGAAAGATAATGTGGGCCACCCTGCTGATACTGCTGGCCTGGCACCCAGCCGCCTTCGCAAGGATAAATAGTGACAGTACTTTCTTGCTCTTCCTGAATGCCAGGTGTGAGGCCCGTGCCTTGCACGAGTTCGCCCCAGCTGTAAAAGAAATTGCCAATGGCGTCGGTGCCGCTTTCCAGAATGCCTCCCGTGCAAGACAGCGTGTCTTCGACAATTTTGGCGAGTGTTTCGGCGATGCCGCTATAGCGTACAGCGCAGGCGCAGCTCCAATTATTCGAGATGACATTCAAGCCAGGCGTCGAATTCATAAACGTTATGAGCCCCTTTGCACCTTCTTCACTTGCATAGGAGGTCAGCTCGTTCTTAACGCTGTCGGGAAGGCCAAGCGCTGAGGCCAGAGCTGCCAATGCCGCTGCAATGGGTTTGCCAGCAACTCCGCCCAACGCCGCTTCGCAGCTATTGCCATTGTTGTAGGCCCCCGTCGACGCCTCGATGATGACGACGGCCGCAACAACGGCAAGGAAAGACGGGTTTGTTAAGTCACCCAGACATTGCCCGTGATCGGCAACGAAACTTGCCGCTTTGGCAACGTCACTTAGTCCAAAATCTGTTGCCAGCGCAACGCAGGCGTCGAGACCGGCCTGCGCTGGAGTGGGGGCTGCAATGGTCGCAGGAATGAGTGTTGCCAGAAAAAATGCAGCAAGCGTGACAAAACGAATGACCACGCGCGGCATTTTCATCTAAATCTCCTGCCGCCCGGTGCCTGGATGCTGAGGATTTCGATGAGTTGGCGCGGCGGTTCAATCACATCCTTATCGCCCGGCATGATCAGGGGCGCAGTATATGAAAGTTTGGGCTGCGTCATGAGGATAGACTGGTGACGCATCATGCGTGCGAGATGCGGATTGATGCATTTTCCTGAAACCGTTTTCCCCTCACTGCAATCCTTACCCGCAGCGGCCGTGCTGGCGGAGGTCGATGTGAGAAGCAATGCAAGCGACAGAGCGAAGAAAATGGGGCGCATGAACATCTCTCTCAAAACTGCCAACTGGTGCCGATGGTGGCTTGCCATGCATCGGTGTCAATTTCAGGAATGGCGGAGCCGGGTCCTAGCAACGTTTTGTCGGGGGTTTGATCCTGCTTCATCCAGATGCGCGCGACGTCCAAGCTTAACGACAGCGCAGGGTTCAGAGCATATTGCCCCGTGACCCCCACCGACCATTTCGTTTTGGCCGACAGGAATTGCAAATCGGTCGGGCTCCAAGCGTTGTGGTCGCGATAGAGAAAGCCGAGCGTCGGCCCAATGATGTAATTCTCGCCGCTATAGGTCACATTGGAATCGAGCTGGATTACATTGCTGTTGGAGTTGAACGCTTCACTCACAAGCGAAGTTGTTCCAACGGGGAGGATCCTGTTTTTTTCAATATGCGAGAAGGACGCGTTGAGACGCGACGCTATCGCATCGTCCCACGCATAGGATAGGGCAAGCGTTGAGACGATGGTGCCACCACTTTGGTAATAGGGAGCGCCATTGACGGTTGTCTCAGTCTCCCCGGTATAGGAAAGCTGAGCCTGTGTTGTCAGACTATCGCCCTCATAGCCAATGCCGATATTGACGCTATAGGTGTCGCCTGGATCAAGATTGCCCAATGTGGCTCGGTCATATGAGCCGCGGTAGGTGTAGCCGATGCCGAGAGAAGCGAGCAAATTCTCTGTTAACGGAATATTTGCACCGACTGATGCGCCGCCATTAAAACCTTCACCATACGTGTCGGCCGCAACGATATCCGAATCGCTGCTGGTATTGGCCGCGCTCGACGAGCTTGAGTCACCCGTTGGCAAATTTGTGCTGAGAGAGAGAAAGGGCTGGAAGCTGCTGAAGCCGGTATAGGACAAGCTGGTGCTAAGCGATGTGTCTGTCGTGCCTTTGGTGGAGGAACTCACGCCATTATTTGACTGCCGCGAATAGACATAGCCCGAACGGATCTGGAGCTCGATGTTGAAGACATCTGCCGCCTGATGCGATAGCTGCAGCGCGATCGGGACATAGACCTGACTGCCGCTGCCGTCTGTGGACGCGGGTGCGGCGGGATAACCCGAAGTGCTTTCCCAAGAATAATATTGAACCTGTGAACTGAACGAGGCGGCCCATTGACCGGAGGCCTCATCCGTTACGGCAATTGCAGACAAATCATCCGCTAGGGCCTGTCGGCCCATAGGCAAGCCTAGTGAAGCCGCCAACAAAAAGGCGACGCCCGTTCGGTGCGTCACACATCTTGAATATAAATGCTGCCGCATAACCCCCCCGGGAAAAGCAGGCACCTGTGGCTCGCATCGGAATTTCAAAAATTGCCGATTGACCTTCGCTAATCTATCCCAAGCAAAAAGAAATGCTATTTGATTTTATGGGCTGTTTCTGACGAGCTTCCCGGACCTGAAGCCATAAGAGATGCAAAGGTCCAAATTTGTGCCCACGGGCGGGCAAGGGGGGGGGTATATGATGGCTATCGGCCCGGCAACCGCTTCCCGTCTTCTGTTTTGTGCCGCGCGGGGCCGGCCCGGCGGGCCAATAAGGCACCTGCGAGGTTACGGCTTTGCTCCTTCACGTTGGAAGGTTTTGTTCAATCCACTGCTTCAGCATAGGTGCGCTCATCGCGCCGCTGTGACGAGCAATTTCCTTGTTGCCGCGCATTAAGATCAGAGTTGGGATTGCCCGAATGCCAAATTTGGCGGCAATGTCCTGATTGGCTTCAGTGTCCAGTTTGCCAAAGCGCAGGCGAGGTTCGAATTCGGCCGCTGCCGCCTCGAAGACAGGGGCCATCGCGCGGCATGGGCCGCACCAGGAAGCCCAGCAATCAATGAGTAGTGGTAAGTCTTCGGAGCGTGCATGTTTTTCGAAGTTCGCGGTCGTAAGCGTCACCGGATGGCCCGTAAAAAGGGCTGACTTGCACTTGCCGCAAACCGGATGAGCGCTCAAGCGATCTTCCGGCAGGCGGTTCGTTGCGTCGCATTGAGGGCAGGTAATATGAAGCGTCTTGGGCATTTGATCCTCATCAGGTCGAGACATTTGACGCTAATATGACGTTGCCGATTGTCCACCCCATCCCGACTGAGTTGGCGGATTGCTGGGTGCGAACATCACGCAGTCGTTCCCTGTTATCGGCTAGAAATTCCCTGATCCCCTAGTAAATATTCCCTGTTACTGTAGTAAGGGAATTGCAGGCTAAGTATTTGAATTTACGCCGACATTCAGGTATATTTGATGCTTCTGATGCCGTATTTCAGAGAAGTTCCCTGTATTTTCCCTGTTAACAGGGAATTTTGGGTGAGGCGGGGCGTCTTAGGACTGCGCACACCACCAATCTACACCCTTATATCTAGGCATATTATCTACATTCAGAATGTATCAAACTTTTCCGTTGGTTAGCGGGTGGTTGTGCGTCGTATTTGCGTCTCTGGCGGACTAGAGAGAGGGCAATACGGCCCCTTAAATGCCTTTATCTCTGATGGCCTCAAAAGAAGACCTCTTCACGGAAATGAGCATCCTTAGTGCATCAGATTTGTATCTTTGAAATTCATCAGTTTGCAGATGACTGATCGCTCAGGATGACTTCAGCGCAAACCCAGAAGGCTTGGCGCGTGAGATCCATGTGCAATTGCCCGGGCGCTTGATATTGAGGAAATCTGTGAAGAGCGTCTGAGCAAAATCGAAGGTGCCTTAATCACGACGCCTGAAAAAATCTTTGGGTCCATTCTCGTTAACGCAAACTCCTCTTTCAAACTCGCCGCTTCACGGTTGGTCACGAGCTCTGTCACTTTCTGGATCCGTCATGTCACGCGACAGTGCCAACGAGTTCCAGTGTGCAAAAGTCGGCTTCGTCATTCCTGAGTATATGGTTTGCCATATGAAGCAAGAGAACGAGGCAGATCGTTTTGCTGTCGAGCTACTCGCGCCTGAAGCTCGTATGGTTGCTTTTCTCAAGCAGGCCCCCGATTTGGAACAATCACGCGCTACCGGCCACTCCTGCGAGGAGCGGCAATGAGATTAGCGATTGGTATGAGGTCCGCGAGACAAGCTGGCTTAGCAATCCCCCTCGCAGTTTAGTTTGTACAAAGACACTGTATCAGCGAGACGGTTACGCCATGACGCTTATGCATGCGGATATACTGCCGAGCCCACTAATCGTTAGCTAACGAAATTTGTGACGCACGGAATTAGCCGCCGCCGAGAGAGTGCGCGGTAAGCGCCTCTGGTCATTTCTTTGTCAGGGACTCATAATTCCTAGTTATCGATAGGTGTTCAACGTAAGTATCTGCGAGGTAGAATTGAGGCTTAGTCAAAGGAGGGTTTGGTCTCGTCAAATTGACTAATAAAAGAAGTTGAGAACCAAATCCCGGCGTCTAAGGCCCGGCTGAGCGACACGCAAACACTATCGCCAAAGATAAGATCGGGATTGTCGTTGATCGACTTCGTGGCGAAAGCAGCATAGTCGAGTTGCTCCGCTATATGGCTTAGCGCGGCGCTGACCATCATCTGAAATCCGATCAGCTTACATACTATCGATATCTGGTTTCAGCGATTTCTTCGAGCAAGCCAGCACGGTAGCCTGTTCTTTCAAATGACGATCTGCGAGCTCCCGCACGTTCGGTGGCCAACGCGTCTGCTCTCGTTAGACTATCGGATCGCGGGCCTGACTAATTTGCGCTTCAGAAAACCCGTGTTGACAAACTGCAACCGGCGGGCTTATGTAGGCTTTGATGATGATCATCATCAAAATAGATTTTTTGATTTACCCGTTGCTGCCGAACACGGAGAAAGCCAATGCAGAGTGAACAATCCGCAAGTGCTGAGATGCAGATCTCAATCTCGGTGGACGGTGCCTTACGTAAGCTTGATGTCGAACCGAGAATGCTGCTCGTTCAGGCACTCCGGGAGAAATTGAAGGTCACGGGCCCTCACATCGGATGCGAGTCCGGCCGCTGCGGCGCATGTGCCGTGATTGTGGACGGGCATGCTGTGAAGGCTTGCATGATGCTGGCAGTGCAAGCCGACGGAAAATCCGTCATCACCGCTGCAAGCTTGAGCGACAACAAGCTCGGGAAAGTTCTGCAGAACAAATTCCATGAACATCACGCATTGCAATGCGGCTACTGCACGCCCGGCATGCTCAGCGCTGCGGTTGACCTCTTAGCCAACAACGCCCGACCAAATGAAGAAGACGTGCGTCAGGCACTTCGCGGAAACCTGTGCCGGTGCACCGGATATCAGCACATTGTCGACGCCGTGCTTGATGCCGCCACTTCACTAAACACGGCGGATAGCCGCGAACATGGAGTTGAGTCATGAGCGCCATTTCCGAAAGCTCCGCTGCCTCAACAGACACAGGCAAAGAGACAACGTGGATTGGAAGACCGCTTCCCAGAATGGAAGACCAGAGATTTCTGGTCGGTAAGGGGAGATATGTCGATGACATCGTGCTGCCAAATCAGCTCTTTGCTGCATTTGTTCGAAGCCCGCACGGGCATGCGCGTGTTTCGAAGCTCGATCTGTCGAAGGCAAGGAGCGCAAGCGGCGTCGTTGCGGCATATGGCGGATCAGACATTCAGGGCCTGAAGGACGTTCCCCCCAATTGGGTCTTGCCGGGATCCCACGTCAAAGGGCGTCCTCCGTTGGTGCGGGAAACGGTGCGGCATGTGGGTGAGGCCGTCGCCGTCATTATCGCGGAAACGCAAGCCGAGGCAGTAGACGCGGCAGCTTTGGTCGATGTGACTTACGAGGTTTATCCCGCGCTGATCGATCAAAATTTGGCGTTGGAAGAGGGTGCCCCTCGTGTCCATGCCGACATAAAAAACAACACGGCAACGATCATGCCTGCGGGTGCCGGTGGGTTTGATGCCGCCGCCGCCGAGGCGTATCTGAACATCAAACTGACCGTGAAAAATCAAAGGCTCATTCCCTTTCCGATTGAGCCACGGGCGGTCAATGCGGATTTCGATGCGGCAACCAGTCGGCTCACGTTCTATTCGAGCAATCAAATACCGCACATGTTGCGCCGAATGCTTGCAGCGGCGCTTGAGTTCCCTGAGCATAAATTGAGGGTCATTTCTCCCGACGTGGGAGGTGGCTTTGGTCCGAAAATGCACTTCTATCCTGAAGAGCTCCTCCTTGCCTGGCTCACAACCCAATTGGCTCGTCCGGTAAAATGGACCGAGACGCGATCTGAAAACAATGTGGCGACAACACACGGTCGCGATCACAATATGGTGGCCGATATCGCGGCGGACGCCGACGGAAAAATTCTCGCATTGAGAGTAAGAGGTGTGGCCAATATCGGCGCATATCTCTCGTCGATGGGAACCGGTGTTCCGACAATCAATGTCGCTCTGTTTCTTCTCGGTGTTTATGCGATCCCCGTTTCTGAAGCCCTGATCACATGCGTGTACACAAACACCACGCCGGTTGATGCCTATCGTGGAGCGGGACGCCCGGAGGCGGCCTATCTGATTGAGCGGGCAATTGATCGTGTCGCACTTGAGCTGGGGCTGGACCCCGCTGAAGTGCGTTTTCGAAATTTCATTCAGCCGGAACAACTCCCCTATCGGCAAGGCGTGGGTACGAAGATTGACAGCGGACAATTTGCAAATACGCTCAATCTTGCTCTCGAAAAAATAAACTACAAAGCGCTGCGCAGGGAACAAGAAGCAGCGCGAGCTGAGGGTCGCCTTTTTGGCGTCGGCGTAAGCAATTACACCGAGACTTGCGCCATGGGTTTCGGTCCTCTGCTCGGCGCCATCGGCTTCGACAGAGGCGGATATGAAAGCGCGCTGGTCCGCGTTCACCCCGACGGGCATGTCTCGGTATTCTCTGGGTCCCATAGCCACGGTCAGGGGCACGTCACGACGTTCGCGCAGATCGCTGCGGATTCATTGGGGATCACGCCGGATGAAATCGAAGTCATTCAAGGAGATACGGATCAGGTTCCATTTGGAACGGGAACATTCAATTCCCGGTCAGTAGCGGTTGGTGGCAGCGCCATAAAAATTGCTGCTGACCGGATTGCGCAGAAAATGAAAAAGATTGCGGGTCATCTCCTGCAATCATCACCAGAGAAAATTTTCGTCTCTCAGGGCGTGTTCGGGACAGAAGACGGGCAAGCAACAATAAGGGCTCGCGACGTCGCAAAAGCTGCCTGGACCGGTCACAATATTCCGTATGATTTTGGCATCGGGCTCGAAGAAACTGAATTCTATCACCCCGTCGATATGTCCTCTCCCTATGGTGCGCATATCGCCGTCGTAGAGATCGACCGCGAGACCGGTGAAGTTGACCTGAAGCGTTACCTCGCCGTGGATGATTGCGGCGTGATCATCAACCCGCTTCTGGCGCGCGGTCAGGTGCATGGCGGCTTGGCGCAGGGCATCGGGCAGGCACTATACGAAACGGCCGCGCTGGATTCCGATGGCCGCCCGACCGCTGAGCCGTCAATTCCTCGCTCGGACATGCTTCCGCGGTTCGAAACCGATCATACGATCTCGCCGTCAAACACAAACCCTCTGGGGGCCAAAGGCATTGGCGAAGCGGGAGCTGTGGGCGCACCGCCAGCTATTGCCAATGCGATCATCGATGCTCTGTGGCCGCTCGGTGTGAAGGAAGTGGATATGCCTTTCACACCCGAGCGTGTGCTGAACGCGATCGAAGAAGCTGTTGGCCGTGATGCGAAGAAGGTAGCCGCACAATGATCCCTCATTCATTTGACTATATGCGTCCTCAGACTCTGAATGACGCGCTCAAAGAAATCGAGAATCTGACGCCGCAAACCGAAGTGGCGATTTTGGCTGGCGGCCAGAGCTTGCTATCGGCGCTGAAGCAGCGTCGCATCAATCCAAATTTAATCGTGGACCTTGGCGCAATTTCAGATCTGAGCACGACGCGCGAAGTGTCAGACGGTCTGGAGGTCGGAGCGATGGTGCGGCAGGTGGAATTTGTCGGACATCGTTTTGTCAGCGCGCATGCCCCGATATTTCAGGATGTCGCCGCCGCTGCCGGTGATCCCATGATCCGTCGAAATGGCACTTTGGTTGGCGCGTTTTGTGAGGTTGACCCGCGCGGCGATTGGGTCGCTGCGGGTCTGGTGCACGATGCAGTGCTGGAAATTTCAAGTCTCTCGGAGACACGTCGCGAGCCACTGGAATCTTTCGCGGGCAAACCAAAAGAGAGCCGCCTTAAGAGCAACGAGCTTGTTACCAAATGCATCCTGAACGCCGCGCCTGAGAATTCAATATCTGCCTACAGAAAATGTAAGCACAACGCGGTCGGATGGAGCATCGCCGGTGTCGCGGTGGTGCTTGAGCTGGACAAAGAACGAAAATGCAGGGCGATCAAGCTTGCTGTCGCCGGTGCCACGACCTTCCCTCAACGGTTGAGAGCGCTCGAGCTTGAGCTGCAAGGTGTCGATCTGTCCGATGAAGACAATCTGGATCAACTTATACGCCCCCATCTGGCCGCGTTGGAATTTTTTGGCGATAGCTACGCTTCCGCCGGCTACCGCGAAAAACGTCTGGCTATTCAAATCCGCCGAACACTGGCGGAACTCTCCAAAAGCTAATCATACAGTCTGCTGAAGCTCCGCTGCGGGAAAATGAAAATGACCGAAACGATAGTCGAAAGAGAACACAACCGTGACGTCGCCATTTTGACGATGGTTTACCGACCTCACAATCTGCTTGGGCCAAAGTTGATGAGTGCGCTGAGCCGCGAGATCAAAGCGGCACAGGAAGCGGGCGCGCGCGCCATCGTCTTGCGAAGCGGCTTGCGCCATTTTTCGGCGGGTGCGGACCTGGACATTTTCGTCTCTGCGATCAGCAAACGCGAGGGTGATAAAGAACCTGCAAGCCAGCCGGTTAAAGAGAGAGAATATACACCGACAGTTGAGTTTCTTCGCCGGTTCGAACTTCTGCCGATCCCGATCATTGCCAGTATCCACGGGGTCTGTCTCGGTGGTGGATTGGAGCTGGCCTTGGCCTGCGATTATGTCATCGCCGCCTCTTCGGCGAAAATCGGTTCCGTCGAAGCTTCATTGGGGTTGCACCCGCTCATGGGCGGGATACAGCGCCAAGTGCAGCGCATTGGCGTGGCGCGCGCAAAAGAAATGTCGATGCTGGCCCGTCGTTATGACGCCGAGACCCTAGCACGGTGGGGGCTCATCAATCTTGCGGTTCCCGACGACAATCTCCAGGCGGTCACCATGAGTTTAGCCGAGGAGTTCGCGAGTGGCCCGACAGTGGCACACGCCGCCACAAAACGGCTTGCCTACATCGCCGCAAACGAAGGTGTATTGGCGGCCGACGTCGCCATGGAAGAGATCCAGAAACCTGTCTGGGCCTCGGAAGACCTCAAGATAGGCTTAGGTTCGTTCCAGAAGAACGGTCCTGGCCTCGCCAAGTTCAAGGGGAACTAGACATGCCCGGACCCCTGCACGGATTGAAAGTTATCGATTTCTCCCGAGTGCTCGCGGGCCCCTTATGCGCACGCACCTTGCTGGACCTCGGTGCGGATGTTTTGAAGGTAGAACCGCCGCGCCCGGATGTTTCCCGTTTCTCACCACCCTCCAACGGTGAAATCTCTGGTTATTACGCCCAGCAGAATGCCGGCAAACGAAATGTCAGCATTGATCTGAACAAACCCGGCGCACGTGAACTGGTCCTCCGCTTTTGTGAAGACGCAGATATCATTGTCGAGAATTTTCGAGCGGGCGCACTCGGTTTCTTCGGATTGGGATATGAGGAGATTGCGAAGGTCAATCCACGTGTGATCTACGCGTCCATCACCGGATACGGCCAAAAAGGTCCGTGGCAGGGCCGAATGGCATATGCGCCGACAGTTCAGGCCGAGACAGGATTTACGCAAAATAGCCACTCGCACTATGGCGCGGAGACTGCATGGCAAACCGACAGTCTGTCCCACGCAGATGTGTATTCAGGCCTGCAGGCGACGATCGCGCTACTTGCCGCTCTTCACGAGAGAGAGAAAACCGGCAAGGGGCAATATATCGACGTCGCAATGGCCGCCACATTGATCGCGATCAATGAAAAAGCGCATCTCGAATTGAATGATATTGATTTGGGAGACGAGCCGGGGGTTCTCGGGGCGACCGATTGTCCTTTTTTCAGAGGACCGGATGATGAACTTTTCACGGTGGCAACAAGCCTGGTAAGCAGCCTTACCTTCCGCCAATATCTTGCTGCTATGCACCGGCCAGACTTGGCCAAGGACGAGCGGTTTTCGTCGGCGTCAGCGCGACGCACAAATTTCGACGCACTTCATCGGATCATTCAGGACTGGATGTTGTCTTTTGCCGATATGAAGTCGCTTGAGGCGCAACTGGACGAGTCAAAAATTGCGATGGGTGAAGTAAAGTCCCTTCGTGATCTTCGGGAAAGCGAATGGGCGGAGTATTGGGGCGCGGTTCAAGTCGTATCGGATCGCAACGGCGGCGAGATCAAGTTGCCGGGACGCCCGTGGAAGTTTTCCAGAAGCGAGTTGGAGCCGATCGGCGATCCGGCGCTGCAAGGCGAGCATAATTACGATGTGTTTGCCGAATTGGGTTTCTCCGCAAAAGAAATTGAAGACTATCACGCGACCGGCGTGCTTGTCGGCCGTGTGAGCGCGTCGCGGTCGGTTTGATGAGCGAACCAAAAAACAAATTGGCTTCGTGGGTCCCCGGCGCTGACGGTTCAGGATTTTCTCTGTCGAACCTTTGTTACGGTGTCGCAAAGGTTGGAGACGGAAGCTCGGTCGTCGTTGCGATCGGTCCCTATGCCCTCAATCTCGGCTCATGCGCCACCGCGGGCCTGTTGGACGCCATAGATATCTCCCAGAATGTCTGGAGCAGTCCTTCGCTAAACATGTTTCTCGGTCTGGACCGGTCAAAGCATGCGGCCGTGAGGGTGCGATTGAGAGACCTCCTGTCAGATGCGGTTTGGCGGGAAGCCGTGGAACCTTATTTGACACGGGTGGATCAACTCACACTCATGCCGCCGGTCAAGCCGGGCGATTTCGTCGATTTTTATGCCAGCCTGCATCACGCGAAACGGTCGATGAAAGCCTTTGGCGCGACGGACGGACCAGGTGAGAACTGGTACGCCATGCCAATTGGCTATCACAGCCGGACCGGAACGATTGTCGGCAGCGGCGCACAAATTCGCCGACCGCGCGGGCAGGTTGCGAAGAAGACGGGTGCCATCCTCTCCAAAACACAGTCTTTGGATTTTGAAGTTGAAATCGGATTTGTCATCTGTGGTTCGAAGGAATTGGGAGATTCTGTCTCGGTCGGAGAGTTTGCCGGGAACGTGTTTGGTCTCGTGCTGCTGAATGACTGGAGCGCCCGTGACATTCAAGCATGGGAGGGAAAGCCGCTCGGTCCCCTGCTGGGTAAATCATTTGCGACGCAGATTGGATCATGGGTGGTGCCACTAGAGGCGCTCGACGCCGCGCGACACTCAACACCGGCCCAGCACTCGGCATTGGAATATTTGAGGCATGACGAGGATTGGGGTTTTGATATTCGTCTCACAGTCGGTCTTCAAACATCCGACATGGTGAGCAAGGCGCAACCACCCGCCATGATCACGGACACCAATATGAAGCACATGCATTGGAGCGGCGCACAGATGCTGGCCCATATGACAGTCAATGGTGCTTCCGTCAGACCGGGTGATTTATTCGGGTCGGGAACAGTGTCGGGTCCCGAATTGGAAAGTGCGGGATGTCTTTTGGAGCGCACAAACGCGGGGCGCGATCCGATCGCCCTGTCCAATGGCGAAGTGAGAGGTTGGGTAGAGGATGGGGATCGCCTGATCATCGAAGGTCGCGCGTTTGCGTCCAACGGCGACCATGTGAGTTTAGGTCAGCTTTGGGGGGAGGTTTGTGAATGAATGACTTATTGGACATGGCCGTCGAAGCGCATGGCGGCATAGATCGCTGGGATCGCGCCCGATCGCTTACCGTGGATGCACAGATAAGTGGTTCGCTGTTTGAATTGAAAGGTCAGCCTGACATCTTCAAGCAGGTGGAAGTGGAGATCAGTTGCACGGACCCCTATACCGTCTACAGGTCCTTGGGCGGTGCCAAAGAGAGGCATGGCTCGTTTGAACCCGGGCGTGTCGCAATTTTTCATGGCGAAGAGCTACAGGAAGAATTGATCAATCCCCGTGCCGCTCTTCATGCTTTGTCGCTTGCGGAGCCGTGGCAAGAACTGCATGCGCTGTATTTTGGGGGTTATGCAATATGGCATTATCTCGCCGCTCCCTTTGTGTTTACTCGTCAGGGATTTCAGGCCGAAGAGATTGCCCCTTGGAATGAAGGCGACGAGATCTGGCGTCGCCTTGAAGTCACCTTTCCTAAAAGCGTTCCTTCAAACTGCCCCACTCAAACTTACCATTTCGATCAAAATGGTTTGCTGAGGCGAATGGACTATCACGTCGAAATTCTGAACGTCGAAATCCCGGTGGCTCACTATTGCGACGACCACAGATCCGTAGATGGAATTATCGTGCCGCACCGTCGGCGCGCGGTGCCCCGGCGCAACGACGGAACCGCTGATTTTGGCGCTCTGTATGTTGGAATTGATCTGCAGAATGTCGTAATTCAAACCGCTTTCTCCTTGTAACGCCGATAGTCTCCCCTCATATTACCTTGATATGTCAAGGTAATGGAAACATGCAAAGAGAAACCGCGCGTTGTAACGGTATCGACATCGTCTATGACGGTCTTGGTCGGGGCCAGTCGGCGTTACTGCTCCACGCCGGTGGAGAGCGAAGGCGTGTCTGGTATCCGGTGATGGAATATCTCGACAAGAAGGGATTGCGCAGTATCGCATGCGACCAGCGAGGCCATGGCGACAGCGGCGGAACCACGGCGGATGGCGTCATCGCCTTTGCAGCGGATACGGCATTGATGGTGGCGCACCTGCGCGGGTGTCCTGTCATTGTCGGCGCGTCACTCGGCGGATTTGCCGCAATGCTCGCACTCGCGGATTTGAAACTTCAATCCGATGTCGCCGGATTAATATTGGTTGATGTAATCCCGGATCCAGATCCGTCACGCGTCTGCACATATCTCGCGGGCGAGGAACGACAAGCATTGGGCCGCTCGCCGCTGGTTTCCGATATTCTGGACAGAGCGGAACAATTTCTGGGGGCCACCGCAAGCCTTCATATCCCTGTTCTGCTGGTGCGTTCCGGAAAAGGCAGTGCAATCACAGATGAAGAAGTCGCCAGACTGAGCATGCTCGTCCCACAACTTCAAACGACCATTGTCGAAAATGCGGGGCATTTGATTGCCCGCGATGCCCCGACTGAGTTGGCAGAATTAATCGCAGAATTTATGCAAAGCGACAAAGTGCGGGCGCGCCATATTCAATGGATTGGCAAGTATGCTCATCCGATTCAGGCGAAGAGCTAAGTATTTTTGCTCGCAGATATAGCGGCCGCCGCCTCTTTGAGGGCGCCTTTAAGGCCCGTCTCCAGTATCTCGCTCCTGAGCTTGTGGTTTGCGGGGACAGCCCGCGCGAGCCCGATCGTGCCTGTCATTTTCGTCAGTAGCGTAATGGCCAATTGACGCCGCGTTCGTGGCGCTCTCATGCCTTCCGATTGCAGCCGCTTCTCAAGGGATACGATCATTGCCTCAATTCCATCTGCAAATATGGACTTAAGTTCGGGAGACGCTCTGGCTGCGTCACTTGACAACGCAGCCGCAGGACATCCTTCATCTGGTCGGTCAATGTGAAGGTCACTGATATACAGACGCAAGTGACCTTCTAGGTCTTCTGCCTTCGCCATAGCGGTGGCTCGTTTCTGAAAGGCGTTGACGGTGGCAGCGCGGGCGAGGGTTTCTTTGGAGTTAAAGTGGTTATAAAAGCCGCCATGTGTGAACCCCGCCGCCTGCATAAGTTCCGCGACAGCGATCCCGTCGTACCCTTTTTCGAGAAAGAGTTTGGTCGCCGTGTTGAGTACTTGCGCGCGATTTTCCTCTGCCTGCTCTTTAGTAATTCGCAATGCTTTGTCCCTTCGCAAGTCCTGTTGTCTACTATACGTATAAGCGTCATTATAGGTTGGACTTCGCGAAAAAAACAGCAAATGCATCTTTTGGCGAGCAGAGAGGTGTTGCCCGCGAACGGACTGACGAAAGCCAGATCGTGAAGCGGTTATTAGCCAGGGCTACAGGGAGCCGTAGTCGCGTTCGTTGAGGTAAATAGATTCAGGCTGCCGGTCACCTGCAACGCGCTTGATTTCGACGAGTTTGGCCGATTCAAAGAATTGCCGCGCTTCCGCCGGACTTCGCCAACGAGAGAAATGCACAATTCGATTTGCATCATATTGTTAGGCGCTACCGTCTATGAAACGAAATTAATTTCGACGGGAAAATTGAAACTGGGCTTATGCGAGCTGTTGTTCGACATTTTTCTTAGAAAGGTAATTTGCAAACTCGCCAGGCAAAGATCACGATTCATTTCATATAGAAGACGATATTCGTCGTTACTAAAATTCCTAGTTGACGATAGGAATTCTCCATACCTGATCTACCGAGTTCATAAAATCCATTATCAGTCGGCTAAACCCAAATCAAAGATCAAAAAAAGTAGGTATCGCATTTTGCCAAATTGATTCTCGGAAAGTATGTTCCGTGCGGTAACTCTGCAAGCTGTTGCTTTGCGTTCAGCTTAGTATGGATACTTTTAAACTTACCGGCGCGGCGCTGCGGTTCGAGTTTGGCCAAAAAATTCGACGTTGGTCGATGCGACGACTCCCGATTCTCTGGCATTTGGTCGTAGTATACGGCTATGCGATCAAGATCGGCTGAATGTTTAAGCCCGCCTGGCCGATCGAAAACCGCTTGGGGCATAGCCTCCCGCTCCAAGTTATGCGGACGATCTGCAAATTTTTTGGTACGGCCTGATCTGGCAGCACAGTTTCTACCCACCTAAGCTTTTTCCAGAGACGCAGGAAAAAGCGTCGAGAGATATGGGTGGAGGACTGAAATCAATGGATATTCAGGACGAGGGCGGTCGCGCCAATGGCGCGGATCGCACCTGTAACAAAGAGACAATCGCATCCTGCTTCGATGAGGAGAGCGGATTGCTTGATCGCCGCATCTTCGCAGATCAAGAAATCTACGATCAGGAAATGAGAAACATCTTCGCGCGCGCATGGAACTTCATGTGCCACGAAAGCCAGATCCC
Source organism: Parvibaculum sp. (assembly GCA_030649335.1). Taxonomy (GTDB): domain Bacteria; phylum Pseudomonadota; class Alphaproteobacteria; order Parvibaculales; family Parvibaculaceae; genus Parvibaculum. Next base: position 54,936 of record JAUSLL010000119.1, read on the forward strand.
GAATGTCGGCGATTATTTTATCAATCATATCGGTGAAGATCAGGTCATCGTCGTGCGCGACAAGCAAGGCGAGGTGCAGGTTCTACTCAACACCTGCCGTCATCGCGGCAACGCGCTCTGTCGCGCTGAGGAAGGCAATGTCAAATCCTTCGTATGCTCCTATCACGGATGGAATTATGATCTGAACGGCGACCTCATCGGTGTGCCGGGCATTACGCCCTATTACCGCAAGGATTTTGACAAATCGACCTTGGGCCTCGTCAAAGCCGCGCAGGTGGACAATCTTCACGGCTTCTATTTTGCAACGCTTGATGCCGACGCGCCATCTTTGCATGACTATCTCGGTGAGGTCGGGCGGATCGGGCTCGGAATGATGGCGACCAACGGCGAGGTCGCAATCGTCGATGGCATTCAGAAAAATGTGATCGACTGCAACTGGAAGATCGCCGTCGATAATCTCTACGACTGGTATCACGTTCAATATAGCCATGCCTCTGCGGGTATTGCCGGTTTCATGGATATCGCGGCGATCCTGCATCCGCAGAACCAAATGATCATGATGGGCGATTATGGTCACGCGATTAGCGGCCCCGCCATTCCAGAAGACATGCAAGCCGCGATTGACGCCATGTCCGACGAAGAACGTAAAGCCATTGCGGACGAAAGTTTTGTCGATGGCGAGGCGCCAAGGCTTTTGCCGCGCCTCAAGGTGGCCAGAGAACTCCTTGGGCCGGTTGGTGTGCGCAGCATGGGCCACCCTAATATTTTCCCCAATCTCTGGGTGGCGACAAACGGAACGCAGCTGAGTTTGCGTTTACCGCGGGGGCCTTACAAAACGGAGATTTGGTGGTTCACATTTCTGCCCAAGGATATGCCGGAAGACAAGAGAAAGAGGGCGATCGCGTTCAATTCCCACCTCTTTGGTCCGGCGGGCATGCTTGAACAGGACGATGGTGAAAACTGGAGCCAGAGCACACGCGCCTCGCGCGGCGTCAAGGCCCGCACCTTCCCACATCATGTCGCGATGGGGCTCGGACATGACGAGGTGCAAACCGACGCAGCCTCAGGCCAGTCGCGCGTTGAAACGACAATCAGCGAGCACGCCCAACGGTGGCACTACAAATCCTGGACGGATTGGATGCTGGCCGACAGCTGGGTGGACCTGAAGGCAAACCACACGCCTGCGCCTAAAGGGAGGGTGTGATGCCGCAAGCTCAGGAAGCGTCGGCCGTCGATACAGGTCTCAGCCGCCTTTCACTGCAACAGCGCTTGGAACTGCAATTCGAGATCGAGCAGTTCTTCTATGTCGAGGCCGCGCTGCTGGATGCCCGTGAGTATCGCGCATGGCTTGACCTCTGGACGCAAGATTGCAGTTACTGGATGCCCATTCGCCGAACCGTGGCGCTCGCCGACATCGACCGCGAATTCACCAAACGTGGCGACATGTCGTTTTATGACGACGACAAGAAAATGCTCGCCATGCGCATTGCCAAGATGGAATCAGGCTCGTCATGGTCGGAAGACCCGCCCTCCCGCAGCCGTCACTTCGTCAGCAATGTCCGCATCGTCAGCATCGAAGGCGACGAGACTTCCGTCGAACTTGCCTTTGCACTTTATCGCAGTCGCCTCAATGACGACGAAAGTATTTGGGTGGGGCGTCGGGTCGACAGGCTGCGGCGTGTAGGCGGTGATCTGAAATTATGTGATCGCGAAATCTATCTGGATCAAACGCTGATCAGCGCCACCAACATGAGCACCTTGTTCTAAGTGATCGGTTGCAGGGAGGGGATTTATGGCAGCGCTTGAAGGGCAGGTGGTCCTGATAACCGGCGGTGGCTCTGGGTTGGGACGCGCGATTGTTGATCGCTTTGTGGAAGAAGGCGCGCGTGTTGCCGTCTTTGATCGTGATGCGGACAAATTGGCCGCCGTCGACAAAGCCCATGGCGACAAGATCGTCACGGTGTGCGGCGATGTGCGCTCCGCTGACGACACGGCACGCGCCGTTGAGCTGACGCTGGAACGCTTTGGTGTGCTCGATTGCGCCATCGGCAATGCGGGCATCTGGGACTATCAGACATCGCTCGACGATATTCCCGCCGACCAACTCGACAAGGCGTTCGACGAACTCTTCAGCGTCAATGTCAAAGGTTATATGCATCTTGCAAAAGCCTGTTTGCCCGCGCTGGTGCGCTCGCGCGGCAGTCTGCTCTTTACCGTGTCGAACGCAGGGTTTGATCCCAATGGTGGCGGGCCGCTCTACACCGCGTCCAAACATGCCGTGGTCGGGCTCATTCGGCAGCTTGCATTTGAATTTGCGCCGGTGGTGCGCGTCAACGGTGTCGCGCCGGGCCCGATTGACAGCGATCTGCGTGGGCCCGACGCGATGGGCCTTGCCGACACGGCGATCAACACATTCGATCTGGTGGCCAAAGCGGCCCCCATCATGCCTTTGGGTTTGGTCCCCACGCCGGAGCAATACGCAGGTGCCTATGTTTTCTACGCCTCGCGTCGCGACAATGTAGCGGCCACCGGCGGTGTTCTTCTGTGTGAAACGGGCATCGGCATTCGCGGCATCGGCACGGTGAACGGCGGCACAGGTCTTACCGACAAATATGGATCGGACGGGAGGAATAAAGCATGAGTATTGCATCGCTCGGCTATATCGGATTTGAGGTCAGCGACATTGGAACCTGGCAAAGCTACATGGAAAATTTCCTCGGCCTCATGCGCGGCGCCGAAGGCAATGGGTGTGAGGCCTATCGCATGGACGATCGCGCCGCCCGCATTTTTCTGCTGCACGGAGAGCGCGATGATGTTGCCGTGCTGGGGCTGGAAGTGCAGACCGCAACCGCGCTCGAAACGGTGAAGGCAAATCTTGAAAAAAAGAAAATCGCCTATACGCAAGGCGACGCTGCGCTGAAAATCCGTCGCCATGTGGTGGATCTGATCTGCCTGCAAGACCCCGCAGGTCTTGATGTTGAAATTTATTACGGCGCGACGGAGCTCACCAACCAGCCTTTCAATTCACCGGCCGGTGTCTCGCGCTTTTGCACAGGCGATCAAGGGGCGGGCCATGTTGTGCTGGCTTCGCCTGACATGGACCGCATTCGCGCCTTCTATGTGGAGGCGCTCGGCTTTTCGCTCTCCGACACGATCGGTATGAAGCTTGGGCCGGATTTTTCGATCACGCTGGAATTTTATCACTGCAATCAGCGTCACCACACTCTGGCGCTTGCTGGCATGCCAGCGTCAAGGCGGCTGCATCACTTCATGGTCGAGATGGCGACACTGGATGATGTGGGCTTTGCGCTGGATCGTATCGGCGCGTGCGGTGTCCGGCAGAAGACGACGCTCGGCAAGCACACCAACGACCAGATGATTTCCTTTTATGCCGAGACACCTTCGGGCTTCGACGTCGAAGTCGGTTACGCAGGTATTCCGGTGCATGACGAAAGCTGGCGTGTGACGCATCACGAAGCAGCGAGCATGTGGGGACACAAGCCGGTCAGCACCTGAACCGCTGTCTGCCGCGATCCTTTTCTTTTTCGTTCAACAATTTCAAGCGGGTTTTCATGTCCAAGGTCACCGAACAATCAACCAGTCGTTTCGTCACCGTCGATGGCGTCAAGATGCATTACAATGAAGCCGGTGAAGGCCCCGTGCTTGTATTGCTGCATGGCTCAGGACCGGGCGCTTATGGCTGGTCCAATTATGCCCGCAACGTCGAACCGCTTTCCAAGCGCTTCCGTGTGATCGTGCCCGACCTTCCGGGTTGGGGCCAATCAGATGTGAAGCCAGTCGGCAGCCCCATTCCTGAATGGTGGTCAACCAAGGTTGGCCGCTTCTTAGATGCACTCGGCATCGCGAAAGCGCATTTCGTCGGCAATTCGCTCGGCGGCATGATTACCATGCGTCTGGCGATGGACCGCCCGGACAAGGTGGACCGGATGATCCTGATGGGGCCGGGCGGCGGCATCCCCATGTTCAGTATTTTTCCAACACCCGCCATCAAATCCATTTTCGGTTTTTATGAAGGTGAAGGACCGAGCTTTGCAAAGCTCAAAGCCTTCGCGGACCAGTTCACTTACGACCAGTCCGAAATCACTGACGAGTTGCTTCAGGGCCGTCTTGCAAAGGCGATGGAGCCGAAGTTCATCGAAACACCACCCATGCGCCAGTCGCCCGACACCAAAGTCGAGCCGGTCTGGAACGACCCGCGCCTTGGCCAGTTGCCGCATGAAACGATGATCGTGTGGGGCCGCGAAGATCGCGTGATGCCGCTCGACATGGCTTTTACCTTTCTTAAGGTGATCCCCAGAGCGCGCCTCTTCGTGTTGCCGCGCTGTGGTCACTGGGCACAGTGGGAGCACGCCGACGAGTTCAATCGCATGACCATCTCCTTCCTTGATGGCCACAATGAGTAAGGCGGGGAGTAGTGCGGGCTTCATGCAGGCGATAGACCACACAGCATTGGCGGATGCTTTGGCGCAGGCGCGCAAAACCCGCCAGCCGATTGCGCCGATCACCGGCACATGTCCCGGCTTTACCGCTGAGGACGCCTATGCTGTACAGGAGATCGCCACCACCAGACGTTTGGCAAAGGGCGAGCGCATCGTCGGCCGCAAGATCGGCCTGACCTCGCCTGCCGTGCAAGCGCAACTGGGTGTGTCGGAGCCTGACTTCGGCATGCTGTTTGATGTGGATCAGGTGCGCGAAGGCGAGCCTGTACGGATGAGTGAGTTGATCCAGCCCAAGGTCGAGGCGGAGATCGCTTTCGTTTTGAAAGCAGACCTTGCCACCGGCCCCGTGGGCAATGACATGGCGGCCAGTGCCATCGACTATGCAGTGGTCGCCGTTGAAATCGTCGATAGTGCGATTGCTGATTGGAAGATCACACTTGCCGATACTGTGGCCGATAATGCTTCGGGGGCAAAATTTGTCCTTGGGCGTGATCGCTTGCCGCTTGATCGGGTTGACCTACATCTGGCGGGCATGGAGCTGATCCACAATGGCCGTCAGGCTTCGGTGGGCATTGCGGCAGCGTGCCTTGGCAATCCGCTCAATGCTGTCAGCTGGCTTGCCAATAAGATGATTGAAGTCGGCCGTCCGCTTGTCGCGGGTGATATTGTCTTGTCGGGTGCCCTTGGCCCGATGGTTACAGTGGCAAGCGGCGATGACATCACGGTGCATGTGCTGGGTTTCAAGCCTCTCGATCTGTCATTCAGGTGAGGGTATGAAAATGGACCAAGCAAACAAGCAGCGTGTGAAAACGGCCATTCTGGGGTCCGGCAATATCGGCACGGACCTGATGATGAAAATCACCACCCTGTCGCAGACGCTTGAACTGGCGGCGATGGTGGGTGTTGATCCAATGTCTGATGGTCTGGCGAGGGCGAGCGCGCTCGGCATTGTAACCACGGCGAAGGGCATTGACGGGCTGGTCGAACTGCCCGTCTTCAAGGATATCGAAATTGTCTTCGATGCCACTTCAGCCGGTGCCCATAAAAAACATGACGCGATTTTACGCGCGCATGGCAAACGCATCATCGATCTAACGCCTGCCGCCATCGGCCCTTATGTTGTGCCAAGCGTCAACATGAACGCGCATATGCAAGCGCCCAATATCAACATGGTGACATGCGGCGGTCAGGCCACCATCCCGATTGTTGCGGCCATTGGCTCGGTGGCTTCTGTGCGCTACGGCGAAATTGTTGCGTCCATCGCGTCGAAATCAGCAGGGCCGGGCACACGCGCCAATATTGATGAATTCACAGAGACAACTTCGCGCGCCATTGAACTGGTCGGTGGCGCACGAACCGGCAAGGCAATCATCATTCTTAATCCGGCCGAACCCCCACTCATCATGCGCGATACGGTTCATTGCCTGTGCGCGGAGGCCGACCCCGAAACTGTGGCAGCCGCTGTCGCGGCCAAAGTCGCAGAGGTGCAAGCCTATGTGCCAGGATACCGCTTGAAACAGGCCGTGCAGATCGAGCGCATCGGCGCGAATAATCCGATCTACCTGCCCGATGTTGATGAAAAATTTACGGGCCTCAAAGTCAGCGTCTATCTCGAAGTCGAAGGTGCCGGACATTACCTGCCGGCTTATGCAGGCAATCTCGACATCATGACCTCGGCGGCCATGCGAACCGCCGAACATCTGGTCAGGTTGCAGGGGCGCGCCTGATGACAAAGCAAAAACTTTATATCCAAGACGTGACCTTGCGCGACGGCATGCATGCCATTCGCCATCAATATAGTATCGAGCATGTTCGCAAGATCGCCAGAGCCCTTGATAGGGCAGGTGTCGATGCCATCGAGATTGCCCATGGCGATGGCTTGTCAGGCTCAAGTCTCAATTACGGGTTTGGTGCCTGCACGGATTGGGCATGGATCGAAGCGGTTTGCGACGAAGTAAAAAATGCCGTCGTGACAACGCTTCTTCTGCCCGGCATCGGCACCATCGAGGATTTGCGGCGCGCCCATGAACTGGGTGTCCGCTCGGTGCGGATTGCCACGCATTGCACCGAGGCCGATGTATCCGCCCAGCACATCGCCTTTGCGCGCGAATTGGGCATGGATGTTTCGGGTTTTCTGATGATGAGCCACATGTCACCGCCCGAAGCATTGGCGCGACAAGCCAAGCTCATGGAATCTTATGGCGCGCATTGTGTCTATGTGACCGACAGCGGTGGTGCCATGACGATGGATGACACGGTTGCGCGCTTCAGGGCCTACGACGAGGTTTTGAAACCCGAAACCCAGCGTGGCATTCACGCCCATCACAATCTGAGCCTCGGCGTCGCCAATTCGGTGGTGGCGGTTCAGAACGGGGCGATCCGCGTGGACGCTTCACTGACCGGCATGGGGGCAGGCGCGGGCAATGCGCCGCTGGAAGTCTTTATTGCTGTCGCCGACCGCTATGGCTGGCAGCATGGCACAGACATATTCGCTCTGATGGATGCCGCCGAAGAATTGGTGCGCCCGCTTCAGGACAGGCCGGTTCAGGTGGATCGCGAGACGCTCAGTCTGGGCTATGCCGGTGTATATTCGAGTTTCCTGCGCCATGCTGAAACGGCCTCGGAGCGCTATGGGGTGGATGTGCGTGATATTTTGATGGAAGCTGGTCGCCGGAAAATGGTTGGCGGCCAAGAGGACATGATCGTCGATATAGCGCTCGATCTATCGAAGTAAGAAGACGAACCTGCGTGCAGAAAAATCGGAGATACATTCGGCTCATGTGAGATGACCTAAGTGCAAAACAAGAAATCAACAGTAGGCGAAGAATTTCTCTCTTCTGCCCCGGATGCGTCGTTCAATGTCGATATGGACGGTGTCTATTTCATGCGCGCCGCACCAAAGCTGCCCTTCCGGATTTCGCTGCCAGCCGGTAATTTTTCATATGGAATCATGGTCAAGGCGGGCACGCTTCGTCTTTGCGTCGACTTTCCATTTTCAAGTGAGATCGTACTGCGGCCCGGTGACGTCGTTGGTGTGAGCGGCCTGGTGCCTCATATACTGGAATCGGATGGTTGCCCTGCGACGGTGAAAGCCGGCGCACTCGATATGTTCGACATGTCGATCACCGACGATCTTGCCGAACCCGTCAGGCTGATTGTGGGTATTGCACCACAAGAAACGATGGCCTTATCCAATATGATCGTAGGGCCGGTTTATGTGCCTTTTGACGCCGCAGCAGAACACAGCCGCCGCATATGGAATGCTCTTCGGCTGTTGGATGATGAGGTAGTCGTATCAAGTCCGGATTTTCATCATCCGCTTATTGTACGTCGGATTGCCGAAATCATATCGCTGAACATGACGCGCAGCCTTTTAGCGCGCCCCGACGACAACGAACAAAATAATGTTGGCTTTGCCGCAAGCACGGCCATCCTGCGCGCACTGCGGGCTTTCATGAATGAGCCTTACAAACCCTGGACAGTAGAACGGCTTGCGCACGTTGCGGGCATGTCGCGCACGCGTTTTTCCGAGGAGTTTCGGCGTTTGATCGGGCATGCGCCAATCGAAACTATTTCCCGCATCCGTCTGACTATGATTGCGCGGCAGATGATGGTGAATAATTTTAGTATTGAAGATGCCGCCTTCAGGTTCGGCTATAGCTCTTCGGCTGCATTCGTCCGATCGTTCCAGAAGCAATTTGGTGTAAGTCCTGCGCGCTGGAAAAAGCAGCAGAATGGGAAGAAGAACCCGATTAGCTGACAGTTCGTTGATACCTCTGATTTTGCTACAGGCGAAAATTCCAAGCGTAAAAAAATCCGTGAGAAAAGGCTCAGGCAGCAACTATTCCATCTCCAGACGGTTCCTCAATTTGTAAGCAGATTCGATGACGGGGATTGGCAGTGACCTGCCCCGTAGAACTGGACCATTTAAAGCTGGAAAATTCCGATTTGACGTCTATAGAGGAGCGAGGGAATTTCCATACTTGAACATTATCGGGCGGATGGCCCCCGAGATTGCGACCGAAATTTCCGAATTTCATTGAGCTTGAACTCACCGTCGGTGGTTTGGGTTTAATTGATCCGTTTCCGGATAAACACATCCGCAGTCTGATCTACTTATTGCGTAATTAGCCAAAAAAGCTGAGAAAACGTCAATAGACTGTATGGGCAATACGGATTGTTGACGTTTGAATTGTCGCCCCTCATTTTTATCGCGTGCGATCCTTAGCTCTCCGAACCTCAGAGATTTTTCGATTGTTCCCTGTAATCTGAGCGCGCTTCACTATCCGTCTTCTTCTTGAGACGAGATCAGCCCAAATCTGGTGGAGTTTGCGGGGCTCAGGTCACACCGGCTCTATTCGGTGTTCAACCCGTCGTCTGAGATAGTTATGAATTTGTTCTGCCTTATGGGGCGGGAAGACAGAACTGATTCGACGTTGAGTGTAGTCGTCCATTATTTTTATGAGAATGTGATCACGCATTGCTGTCTCCAATCTTCAATTTGAGGGAAGCTCAATGAGATCTTCTGTATGTCATTGAAATGCGTCAGGCTCTTTTAGCGGGAGGCTATAACGAAGACCATTTCGTCCGCTCCCTGTGCTGTCGAATTTGCGGTGGAGCAGATTAGACACCGTTCGCCCCTAATTATCGGCACTGCTAGCGAGGCGCGGCGGACTGAAAAATGGCATCGAAAACTGAGTATGAAGCCAGAGAAATTGAGCGAAATTGATACGTAAGAATCCAACAAATTTGGAGTTGGGCGCGTTCGCGGATGGGCAAATTTCCGACAATAGTGGTGCGCTGCTTTGAGCGATAGCTTTCCCTGATATTCCTGAGAACGTCCCTGTTACCCGATAAAAAATCGGCATTAGGTAGCAAACACACCAAGCCCCATATGGGTCGCAGGCGTGTTTGCTACCTAAAGCCGGACAATTGGGGCCGGCCGGAGCCTTCGGATTTCACGCATACGTCTATTTGTTCACGGCTTATTGGAAGCTCAAGGCGATCCGGCACGAAATCCGCCCGCAATTCTTGTAACCGCAGCACTTGTGCTGTTAAGGTCCCAAGATGACGGTATCGCCAAAAACGGTTGTTTTTACGAGGGCCGGGCAGGAATGGAATGAACTTATGGACGCGGCGGTTCGCCTCCGTCGTCACATTCACCAAAATCCTGAATTGGCATGGAACGAGACTGACACCGCGGCCGTTATCCGGCGGGCACTGGATAGTCTCGACATAAGCTGGCGAATTTGTGCTGAAACCGGCACTGTCGCAACGCTCGCGCCAAATGCAACAGGCCTCCATATCGCACTACGCGGCGACATGGATGCTCTGCCGATCGTCGAAACAACGACCAATGAATGGGCATCAACCCGCGCAGGTTGCATGCATGCTTGCGGGCACGATGGTCACGTAGCGACATTGTTAGCGGCAACGTCGTGGCTGAAACAACACGAAGACAAACTTCCCGGACCCGTCACTATTCTCTTTCAGCCTGCTGAAGAAGGCGGACACGGTGCCAAACGGATGATCGAAGACGGCGCACTTGATGGCGTAGAGACAATCTTCGGTTGGCATAATTGGCCTGCCATTCCTTTCGGCAAAGCTGTTTGTCCCGATGGAGCTGTGATGGCGGGCAATGGCACTTTCCGTATCACGCTTTCGGGCGCGGGCGGACATGCCAGCCAACCGGAATTATGCCGCGACCCTGTGTTGGCAGCAGCCGCTGTCACAATGGCGCTGCAACAGATTGTGAGCCGCCGACTGACACCACAACACGCGGCCGTTCTCAGCGTGACGTCGATTGACGCGCCGAGCGGCGCGACGATCATTCCCGATACAGCGACGCTTGGCGGCAGCATTCGCATTGCCAAGAGCTCTGACCGCGATGTGATGAACGGCTTAATCCAACAGATCGCTCGCGACACAGCAGCAAGCTATGGCGTGGAGGCGCTAGTCGAAATTTTTCCGCGCTACGACGCGACAATAAATCATGCGCTCCCGGCGCAGACTGTGCGCGAGGCCCTTGCAGAAGAACTCGGCGACGCTTGGCATGCAGCAGATGTGCCTGTGCCCATCATGGCGTCAGAAGATTTCAGCTACTACCTGAAAGAAATACCGGGCGCCTTTGCGCTGATCGGATCCGATGACGGAGAAGGCCACGACGTGCCTTGCCACAACGCAAGATACGATTTCAATGATCGGCTGATCCCGATCGTCACCAGATTTTTTGCACGTCTTGCCGGGGCACCGCTCCCCGTGACGTAAGACAGAAGAGCGCAAGCGGGCGCTGGACACTCACCCAATCTGAAAGCCATAGCAGGAGAAGACAATGGATGTATTCGAGCAATGGGAATCAGACGTACGTGGCTACTGCCGCACTTTCCCGACCGTATTCAAATCGGCCTCCAATGCCAGGCAGATTGACGAGAACGGCAAATCCTTCATCGACTTCTTTTGCGGTGCTGGCGTCCTGAATTTCGGACACAACAATGAGCGCATGAAAGAGGCGCTGATCAAATTCATTCAGGCTGACGGGCTCGCGCATAGTCTCGACATGTCCACCAATGTGAAGCGCGACTTCATACAAGCGTTTGTGGACACGATTCTCAAGCCGCGCGACATGACCTACAAGATGCAGTTCACCGGCCCGACCGGCACCAACGCGGTGGAGGCAGCGCTCAAGCTTGCACGGCGCGTAACGGGTCGTCGCACAGTTATCGCCTTCACACATGGCTTTCATGGCATGACGCTGGGTGCACTGGCCTGCACGGCCAATTCCTATTTCCGCAATGCGGCAGGTGTGCCGCTTGAAAACGTGCAGCGCTTGCCATTCGGCGGCTCGCTTCAGGAAATCTCTGCCGCCTATGCAGACCCGTCCTCAGGCTATGAGGCGCCTGCCGCTATTATCGTCGAAACCATTCAGGCGGAAGGCGGCGTCAATGTCGCCTCGGCAGAATGGCTCAAAGAGTTGCAAGCCTTTGCGCAGCAACGCGGCGCGCTTTTTATTATTGATGATATTCAAGCAAGCTGCGGGCGCACAGGCTCCTATTTCAGCTTCGATGGCATGGGGCTCGACCCAGACATCATTTGCCTTGCCAAGGGCATTGGCGGCTTCGGCACACCGCTGGCCATGAACCTGATCAAACCGGAGCACGACAAGTTCTGGTCGCCGGGTGAACACACCGGCACCTTCCGCGGCCAGGGGTTTTCCTTTGTCGCAGGACGCGAAGCGCTGCGATATTTTGAAGACAATAAGCTAACGGATGATGTGAAGCGTAAGTCCAAGGTCATCACCGACCGGCTGCAATCTATCGCCAAGCTACACGGCAAGGACGGATTTGAAGTGCGGGGACGCGGCATGATGCAGGCGCTGGACGTGCAGGATGGCGCCTTGGCAAAATCCATTGTCGCCCGATGCTTCGAAAGCGGTCTGCTGCTTGGCTCCTGTGGGCCTAACGGGCGTGTTCTCAAACTCATTCCGCCGCTCACCATACCGGATGCGGACCTTAAAGAAGGTCTGGATATTCTTGAGGCATCCACGCAGGCATTGGCGGCGGCGGCATGAAACAGCGCGATGACATGACCTTTCCCATGGAGGAATACGAGCGCCGCCTCAGCGGACTACGTGAGCGCATGACCGCTCGCCTTCTGGATGCCGTGATTATCACAGATCCAGAAAACATCATGTATCTGACCGACTATCAGACAACCGGCTATTCTTTCTTTCAGGCTTTGGTTGTTCCGCTCGATGGTGATTGTTTCATGATCACCCGCAAGCTTGAGGAATCAAACGTGCATGCGCGGACCTGGGTGGAAAAAACCCGTCCCTATACAGACAATGGCGACGCTATACAGCGCCTTGTCGAAAGCTTGAGAGATTTCGGCCTGTCGCATTGCACGGTTGGCTATGAACGCAACAGCTATTTCTTTCCGGCCTATCAGCAGGACAGAGTGCGCAGTTCCTTTACCGATGGGCGTCTGATCGATTGCTTCGGCATTGTTGAGGAAGGGCGCATTCTGAAATCGCCCTGTGAAATCGGAGTCATGCGGAAGGCCGCCGTCGCGGCGGAAGCGGGTATGCAAGCGGGCATCAAGGCTTGCGCGCCCGGCGTAACCGAGAATGAAATCGGGGCGGCGATCAGTGAAGCTATGTTTCGGGCGGGCGGCGAGCCACCGGCCGTTATGCCTTATGTGGCGTCCGGCCCGCGCACCATGATCGGTCACGCCACATGGGAGGGCCGCGTTGTGCAGCCCGGCGAGCATGTGTTCATGGAAGTTGGGGGCTGCTACCGCCGCTATCACACCGCATTGATGCGCACGGTGGTATTGGGTGAAATATCGCCCTCAATGAGAAATGCCGAGTGGCACATGATGGAAGCACTTCGGGAAGTTGAAAAGGCGATCCGCCCCGGCCTCACTGTATCTGATGCCGACAATATTGTGCGCGACATCATTACCGGTGGCGCGCATGGTGGCCAACTCATCACGCGGTCGGGCTATTCGATTGGTATCGCTTTTCCGCCGAGCTGGGATGAGGGCTATATCCTGAGCCTCATGCAGGGCGATGCCCGAACGCTCAAAGAGGGCATGACCTTCCATTTGATCCCTTGGATTTGGGGCGTCGACGGCAACAAGACGGTTGGCATATCCGACACCATTCATGTGACCGCAACGGGTTGTGAATCCTTCTTTACGCTTGCGCGCGAATTTGTGTCGAAGCCCGACATTGCCAAAACAGAAGGAAAATCCGGACACGTGAAGATGGCGAGTAAAGACGCCGCTGCCGAATAAAGACGGACAAACAAAAAACAGGAGACGCAATTTTATGCTGACAGTCATTGACCCAACCACCGGAAAAGTCATTCGGGAAGTGATGCCCGATACCGACGCAGTGGTTGAGGCCAAACTTGCGAAGGCAGCACAAGCCTATATTGCGTGGCGCACGACGAGTTTTTCTGAACGTGCGAAGGTGATGTGCGCGGTGGCCGCCAATATGCGCGCCCGCGTGGCCGAACTCGCCCCCATTATGACTGAGGAGATGGGTAAGCCCATCCGCGAAGCCCGTGGCGAAGTAGAGAAAGCCGCATGGTGTGCTGAACATTATGCCGAACACGCGGAAACCTATCTGGCACCGCAAGTCATCGGATCTGATGCCACACACAGCTATGTTCAGCATCTGCCTATAGGTCCGGTTCTGGGCATTCTGCCGTGGAACGCGCCGTTCTGGCTCGCCTTCCGCTTTTGCGCGCCCGCTCTCATGGCCGGCAACACATGCCTGATGAAGCACGATCCGCACGTGCCGGGATGTGCCGCTGCCATTGCGGATGTCTTCACGCAGGCAGGCGCCCCCGACGGCATTTTTCAAACGCTCATGCTGGAGACGCCGAACGTAGAGCGAGTGATCCGTGACACGCGCGTTCGGGCGGTCTCATTCACCGGATCAGGCCGCGGCGGCAGTGCTGTTGCCGCCATCGCGGCCTCTGAAATCAAACCCGCCGTGCTTGAGCTCGGTGGCTCGGACCCATGCATCGTGCTGGCTGATGCAGACCTCAACAAGGCCGCCGACGTGCTGAAGGTTTCGCGCATCATCAACGCGGGCCAGTCCTGCATAGCCGCCAAGCGGATTATTGTCGAAGCGCCGGTCTATGACGAAATGACCGAACATTTGCGGACGCGCTTTGCGAGCTTGAAAATGGCCGATCCGCGCGAAGAAGACACCGACGTCGGTCCCATCGCACGGTCCAACTTGCGTGATGAACTCCACCGCCAGATCAGCAGCACGGTCGCCGCCGGTGCGCGCTGCCTTCTTGGCGGAGAACTTCCAAAGGGTTCGGGATTTTTCTATCCCGTCACTTTGCTTGCCGACGTCGAGCCCGGCATGTGCGCCTATGCTGAGGAAACATTCGGCCCGGTCGGCGTCATCATCCGCGCCAATGATGCGCAGCACGCGCTTTCGCTCGCCAATGATACGGAATACGGGCTGGCCGCGAGTGTATGGTCAACGCCTGAGCGTGGCCAAGCTCTGGCGCGCGAGATCGAGGCCGGTCAAGTTGCGGTGAACGGGATCGTCAAAACCGACCCGCGCCTGCCCAGCGGCGGCATCAAAAAATCAGGATATGGTCGCGAGCTTGGGCCGCACGGGATCCATGCTTTTGTCAATGCGCAGCAAGTCTGGGTCGGTCCGGTGCGAGGGTAACTAGGCGCCTATCCGGAAAACCTCCCTCCACACCACCAATCGATCACCAGCTACCGTCGAAAGCGGGTACTTTGGGCGCGTGACAAAATGTCTGCACCGCAGAACGAAGTGCCTCATTGAGCAAGCCCGGCAGGAATTGCTTAGGTATATCCGGCAGTTGGCGTGTTGGCGCGTCTATCGGAATGATCCCTCTAAGTATTTCCCCTTAGGCTCGATAGCGGACGGTTTAAAATACTCTGATGTAAATACCTACCTGAATCATATGTAGGCGGATTATCTTGAAACTTTAGCTCCTGTTGCAAGATGGCGGGGTTTTCAAATGGCGGATAAAAAATGATCTCGGGATTGACTCTGGGCGAACGCCAGACTGCGGTTTGCCTTTCGCTGGCACTGCTCGTCTTAGGGGTGATTTTTGCCGGAGCAGGTCAAGGCGATCCGCTTGGTGTGCATGGCTTCATCATCGCGGCCTACGCCGTTGTCGTTATGGGCGCTGTCATCACCGGCTATTACGCGCCCGCGCCCGGAGCGGACCGCCTCACTCAATATTATGACGACCCGACGAAGTTCGGCATCATCGTCGCCATGCTCTGGGCGATCTTTGGCATGTTTGTCGGTGATTGGGTGGCGTGGTTGCTGGCCTATCCCGATATGACTTTCGATGCGGCTTGGGCAAGTTTCGGTCGTCTGCGTCCGGTGCACACAACGGGCGTGATTTTCGGTTTCGGCGGCAACGCGCTGATTGCAACATCGTACCATGTCGTGCAGCGCACCTCGCGCGCCCGTCTGCCTGATCAGCTGAGCCCCTGGGTTGTGCTGATCGGCTACAATCTCTTCTGCCTGCTTGCTGTCTCCGGCTATCTGATCGGCATCACGCAATCTAAGGAATATGCAGAGCCGGAATGGTATGCCGACATTCTGCTGGTGATTGTCTGGGTCACTTATTTTCTGCTCTACATCCGCACACTGGCGCGCCGTCAGGAACCGCATATCTATGTGGCGAACTGGTATTACATGGCTTTCATTCTGGTCGTTGCGGTGCTGCACATCGTCAACAACCTTGCCGTGCCTGTCTCCCTCACCGAGGCCAAGAGCTATTCGCTCTTTGCCGGTGTGCAGGATGCGATGACGCAATGGTGGTATGGCCACAACGCGGTCGCCTTCTTCCTCACCGCCGGTTTTCTCGGGATGATGTATTACTACCTCCCCAAACGCGCCGGCCGTCCAATCTATTCCTATCGCATGTCGATCGTCGGCTTCTGGGGCATCACATTTTTCTATATGTGGGCGGGCTCGCACCATCTGCATTACACCGCGTTGCCGCTCTGGGTGCAGAACCTCGGCATGACATTCTCCGTGATGCTGCTTGTGCCCTCATGGATCGCAGCGGGTAATGCGCTGATGACACTCAACGGCGCATGGACCCGTGTACGTGATGACGCAACGCTGCGCTTCATGGCTATGGCGGCTGTGTTTTATGGCCTTTCGACATTCGAGGGATCGTTCATGGCGATCCGGCCCGTTAATTCGCTGTCGCATTACACAGATTGGACCATTGGTCATGTGCATGCGGGTACGCTCGGCTGGGTGTCGATGATCGTGTTCGGCACGTTCTACAGCCTCGTTCCCTGGATGTGGAAAGTGGAACGCATGTATTCGCGCAAGCTCGTCGAGTGGCACTTCTGGCTCGCGATGGCCGGCACGCTGATCTATGTATTCGCGATGTGGAACTCGGGCATCATTCAGGGCCTGATGTGGCGCACCTATAATGATGGCGGGACGCTGGCCTATTCCTTCGTAGATTCGCTCGTTGCGATGCATCCCTATTACATCGCGCGCGCTGTCGGCGGCTTCCTGTTCTTCCTCGGGCCGGTCATCGGACTTTACAATATTCTTATGACGATCCGCCTCTCGCGCGAAACGGCCGGCACCGGCATAGCCGAAATGCCGGTTGTCGCCTTGAAGGCGGGGGAGTGACGCCCATGTTTACACGTACCCATTACAAGCTTGAACGTCACACCATCGGCTTTGCTGTGGCAATCATCGTGGTGTCGGCCATTGGCGGCCTCTTCGAAATCGCGCCGCTCTTCACGATTGACGAGACGGTCGAAACCGCGCCCGATATGCGGCTCTACACGCCGCTCGAATTGGCAGGGCGCAACATCTATATCCGCGAAGGCTGCTATGCCTGTCACTCGCAGATGATCCGCACCTTGCGCGACGAGGTCGAACGCTACGGGCCTTATTCGCTGGCGGTTGAATCCAAATATGATCATCCGATGCTCTGGGGCTCAAAGCGCACGGGACCTGATCTGGCGCGTATTGGCGGCAAGTATTCAGACGCATGGCAGGTCGCGCATCTCTACAATCCCCGCGATGTCGTACCGCAATCGGTCATGCCCGCTTACCGCTGGCTGGCGCGCAATAAATTGCGCACCGAAGATCTGGGCCGCCATCTGATAGCGCAACGCCGCGTCGGTGTGCCTTATACGGATGATATGATTGCCCATGCGGAGCAGGACGCAAAAGCACAGGTCGATCCCGACAGCGACAATGCGGAAGGCGTGAGCGAACGCTACGGCGAGGCAACGCATGTGCGGGCCTTCGACGGAAACCCCCGCGACGTGACCGAGATGGATGCGCTAGTGGCCTATTTGCAAATTCTGGGGCGGCTGACAGATGCGGCCTATCAGAACAAGGACAAAGGGGAATGAGCATGCCATTTGATCACGAGACGCTTGTGGCCTTTTCCAAATCCTTCGGCCTGTTCTATTTAATCGCCATGTCGGTTATTGCGGTCGTTTATGCACTCTGGCCCGCCAATCAGGCGCAGTTTGACCGTGCGGCCGAACAGATTTTTGATGATGGGGATACGCCGTGTCAGTAGAAAAGCGCGACCCCCACACCGGGTACCTGACCACGGGCCACGACTGGAACGGCATCGAAGAACTCAATACGCCTGTGCCCAAGGTCATCTACATCTGCCTTGGTCTTGCCTTTGCTTTTGCGCTTATCTATTGGCTGCTGATGCCTGCCTTTCCGCTTGGCCTCACCTATACCAAAGGCTTGTTGGGCGTGAGCCAGCATTCGCTGATCGACGCAGATCTCCAACAGGCACAGACGGATCAGCAGACCGTGACCAGCAAGATCGCGACACTGAGCGTTGATGAAGTACGCGCAGACGCCGGTCTTATGCATTATGTGCGCGCGACGGCGGTGCCGATCTTTGGTGATAATTGCGCGGCCTGTCACGGTATCGATGCCAAAGGCGGTCCGGGCTATCCGAACCTGACAGACAATTCATGGCTTTGGGGCGGCGACGCTGACGCGGTTCTCGAGACGTTGCGTGTCGGTGTGAACGACGAGCAGCATGATGATACGCGTGTGAGCCAGATGCTTGCCTTCGGTCGCGACGGAATGCTGGACCGCAACGCGCTTCTCAGTGTCGTGACCTATGTGCAGTCGCTGTCAAAACCCGACGCCGGAACGGTAGAGGCCATTGGGGCGGGCCGTGAGGTTTTCGCGGCCAATTGCGCTTCCTGCCACGGCGAAAAAGGAGCGGGAAGCATTGAGTTGGGTGCACCGGATCTCACCGATTCCGTCTGGCTCTATGGCGGCGACACGCAGTCTGTCTTTAATACTGTTTACAATGGGCGGACGGGCGTGATGCCGAGTTGGGAAGCGCGGCTGAGTGACGTCGATCGCAAAATTTTGGCGACCTATGTTCTGAGTCTGGGAGAAGCTGGACAATGAAGACCGGCCTCGCACCAGCCACGCCGCTGAAAAAACGCCGGATGATCCTGCTGGCGGGCGCTGTGGCAGCGGGTTTGCTGTTTGTGTTGTTTGCCAATTTACATCTCGTCTATGTCGCGGTGACGTCGCAGCCGGACTGTGTCGCGCATGTGCGCGGCGACGTGGCGCCCGCGGCAAACGGGTCGTTCGCTGCGGCCAAGTCGGCCTGCTGAACTCTGTTGCTATGTCCGAGCGGGCATGACTGTCCGCACCGTCTGGGAGACAAAAAATGACAGCGCTGCCACCCCTCGTTCCCCCGATCGCTCCGGCGCGTGTGAATTACAATCGCAACCTGTCGGTCAGAGCTCCTTTCGGCTGGCTTGCCGCCGGCGCGCGAGATCTGAGGACGCAACCGGCAACAAGTCTTCTGTACGGCCTGTTCGTTTTTCTGATGTCGCTCGCCGTCATTCTCGGCATGCGTCTCATCGGTTGGGATCAGGTTCTATTTCCCGCACTTGCTGGTTTCATGGTGCTTGGTCCGATTGTTGCGGTCGGGCTTTACGAAAAAAGCCGGAGACTTGCGCGCAATGAGCCCGTCACGTTGTCGGGCATGATTTTTGTGAAGGCGACATCCGGCGGTCAAATCCTCTTCATGGGCGCGCTGCTGGTGGTATTGATGCTGCTCTGGATGCGCGCCGCCGTCATCATTTATGCGCTGTTCTTCGGCCTGCTGCCCTATCCGGGCCTGACCGACATTGTGCAAATTCTGCTCAATAGCCCGACAGGCTGGGCAATGCTCATCGTCGGCGGCGCTGTCGGCGCTCTGTTTGCCTCATTTGCCTTCGCGATCAGCATTTTTTCGATACCGATGCTGCTCGATGAAGACATCGATGCATTCACGGCAATGGGCACCAGCATGGCGCTTGCCTGGAACAATCTGCCAGCCATGATTTGCTGGGGGCTCATTGTTGTAAGCCTCTTTGGCCTCTGCATCGTGACGGGTCTTCTCGGCCTCATCGTGATCTTCCCCTTGCTCGGCCATGCAAGCTGGCACGCCTATCTGTCAATACGGTAGGATTTATGAATATCGCAATCTCTCACGAAGCGACGTCAGCGGAAGGAGAGTTCCGACTGGCAAGTCGCATCGTGAAGGGACAATTGCGCCAGAACGACCTTTCGGTGCCGGGCATTCATTGCGGGGGCTGCATCAGGCGTATTGAAAAGACATTGGGAGAATTGCCCAATGTTGTTCATGTGCGCGTCAATCTTTCAACCAAGCGTGTCGCGTTGCAATGGCGGGATGATCAGCCTTTACCGCTCGTCATGCCCGCACTCAACTCACTTGGCTTTGATGCCTGTCTTGTCAGCCCGTCATCTGACGAGGGCGACAAGATGGGGAACGAGCTATTGCGAGCGGTTGCCGTGTCCGGTTTTGCAGCGGCAAATATTATGGCTCTGTCCGTATCGGTTTGGTTGGGGGCGGCCGACACTACGCGTGATCTCTTACATTGGATTTCGGCGCTGATCGCCTTGCCCGCATTGGCCTATGCCGGGCGCATATTCTTCCGATCCGCCTGGTCGAGCCTGCGCCATTGGCGCACCAATATGGACGTGCCCATTTCCATCGGCGTGTTGATGGCATTCGGTATGAGCCTTTACGACACGATCCATCACGGGCCGCATGCTTATTTTGATGCGTCGATAACGCTTCTTTTCTTTCTGCTGATCGGGCGATATCTCGACCACCGGATGCGGGAGAAAGCACGGTCAGCCGTCAAAGGATTGGCTTCCTATGCAGCGCGCGGTGCCAATGTGCGACAGGCAAACGGCGCGTATCTGTATCT
Source organism: Parvibaculum sp. (assembly GCA_030649335.1). GTDB lineage: Bacteria > Pseudomonadota > Alphaproteobacteria > Parvibaculales > Parvibaculaceae > Parvibaculum. The sequence continues at coordinate 75,167 of JAUSLL010000119.1, forward strand.
GCCGCTCAACGAGATCGAAGCGGGCATGGAAATCATGCTGGCAGCCGGCGAGCGCGTGCCCGTCGATGGACTTGTTGTCGGGGGGAATTCCGAACTTGATCTGTCACTTGTCACAGGTGAGAGCCTTCCGGTGTCCGCCACGCCCGGCTCGGTGCTGCGCGCAGGCACGCTCAATCTGACCGGCCCTTTGACGCTCAGAGCGACAGCGGCGGCAGATGCCTCGTTTCTTGCCGAAGTGATGCGCCTGATGGAGGCAGCAGAAGCGGGCCGCGGCACCTATCGCCGGATTGCGGATCGCGCATCTGATCTTTATGCACCGGTCGTGCATCTCGCCGCTTTTTTGAGTTTCCTCGGCTGGATGATGATCAATGGCGACGCGCATCAGGCCATCACGGTCGCCGTCGCTGTGCTCATCATCACCTGCCCCTGTGCTTTGGGCCTTGCTGTGCCCATGGTGCAGATGATGGCGGCGCGACGGCTGTTTGCCGAACGCATTATGATCCGTGATGGCTCCGCGTTGGAGCGGCTCGCTGCGGTCGATCATGCGGTGTTCGACAAGACCGGCACGCTGACGATGGGCCGGTTGACGCTGCGCGGGGCTGAGACGTATGAACCCAACACGCTGGCATTGGCAGGTGCGCTGGCAGAGCGTTCAAACCATCCTTGTTCGCGCGCCCTCCATCGGGCGGCAAAGGACGTGATGGACAAGGCACCGCATCTTGATGAAATGCGCGAGGTGCCGGGCTTCGGCATTGAAGCGGAAATGGCGGGCGCAAAATTGCGGCTCGGCCGCGCCGAATGGGCCTTGCGCGATGCAAGCGACAAGACGGCGGGGACATGGCTGTCCCGTGACGGGGAGCCATTGGCCTGCTTCGAGTTTGACGATGTGCTGCGGCCTGATGCTCCGGCGATGGCGCGGGCGCTTGCTCAGCGTGGCATCGGCGTCGAAATCATGTCAGGCGATGGAATTATTCCTGTCTCGAAATTAGCCGCTGACATCGGCATAAAGGACTTCAGCGCCGATATGTTGCCGGGCGACAAGGTCGCGCGTATCGCCGCTCTTTCTGCCGAAGGTCACAAAGTGTTGATGGTCGGGGACGGGCTCAATGATGCACCGGCGCTTGTGTCGGCCCATGTGTCGATGGCACCGGCAAGCGCGGCCGATGTCGGGCGCAATGCGGCGGATTTTGTTTTTCTGAAAGACAGACTTGAAGCCGTGCTTATCGTGCTCGACGTGGCAGGGACAAGTGCGCGGCTGATCCGGCAAAACTTTACGCTGGCCGTTCTCTACAACATCATCGCATTGCCCGCCGCCGTGCTGGGTTATGTGACGCCTCTCGTTGCGGCGCTGGCTATGTCGTCGTCATCAATCCTTGTGGTGGCCAACGCTTTGCGCTTGCGTGAAAAACCGCGGCGAAAGCCATGAGCGAATTTCTCTATCTCATCCCAATTGCGCTGGCGCTGGGTGCGATCGGCTTGCTGGCTTTTCTCTGGTCGTTGAAAGACGGGCAGTACGAGGACCTCGACGGGGCCGCAGAGCGCATCCTTTTCGACGATGAAGACGCACCGGACAGGCGATAGATCGTCAAGGCACGGCCCGCTGCATGACATTCAGGTCGTGCCCGCCATGCTCCTCGGCGCGGAATATGACGCGGCGACATGGTGGGGCGCGGAAGCGATCAAACGCGCACCAGAGGTCATGACAAATTGGATGGGTGCCCATGTCATAGACAGCACGGGTCATTTGCTGCAGCAAGCAAGACCGGAAGAAACGATCCGGGTGATCGGAACGTTTCGGGCAGAACTTTGAGGGGCTTTGCTCCGCCAGTTGCCTTTCGCGCTAGTGCCCGTGCACCATGACCGGCAGGTCGGTGATGCCACGGATGAAGTTTGAGCGGAGGTACTTGGGTTCGCCTGTGACTTGCACTTTCTTAAAACGCTTCTGAATTTCTTCCCAGAGAATACGCAACTGCATCTCGCCGACGCGGTTGCCGACACAGCGATGGATACCGAAACCGAAAGAGAGATGGTGACGCGCGCCTTCGCGGTCGATCAGGAACTCATTTGCGCGATGAATCTTGTCCTCGTCGCGATTGCCAGAGAGATACCACATGGCAATCTTGTCCCACTTCTTGATTTTCTTGCCCCGAATTTCCGTGTCTTCCAATGCCGTGCGGCACATATGCGCGACGGGGCTTTGCCAGCGGATGATCTCGGAGACCATATTTGTGATGATGTCGGGATTGTCGGAAAGCTTCTTATATTCTGACGGGTACTGATTGAGCGCGAGCACGCCGCCGGTGATCGAATTGCGCGTCGTGTCATTGCCGCCGACGATGAGAAGCAGCATGTTGCCGAGATATTCGTTCGGCGTCATGTTTTTAGTGGACTCACTGTGCACCAGCATGGAAATGAGATCGGTGCCGGGCGTCGAGCGTGACTGGCGTTCTTTCCACACAGCGTCAAAATATTCCCAGCAGTTCCAAAGCTCCTTGAAACCTTCTTCAGGCGTTGCGAAAAACTCAGGATCGCCGAGCCGCTCCACCGTATCTGACCAATGGATGAGCTTGTGGCGGTCTTCCTGTGGCACATCGAAGAGTGTTGCGAGCGTGCGGCCCGTGTGTTCGACCGATACTTCACGCACCCAGTTGAATTCTTTGTTACGCGGCAGCGCATCCAGAATGATGCCGGCGCGTTCACGGATCAGCGGCTCCAGATCGATCAGATTTTTCGGCTGGAACATCGGCTGCACGGCTTTGCGCTGCTCGTCGTGCTTGGGTTGGTCTTCCATGATGAACATGGGCAGATGGGTCAGCGCATCAGGTTCGCCCTGAAGGCGCTGACCGCCGAGGCGAATACCGCCGTTACGAATGTCGGACGAGAACAATTTGTGGTTCGTGTCGACATGCATGATGTCTTCGTATTTTGTGATCGACCAGTAGCGGCCATAAGGCCCGCTCTCCGACAGATGCACAGGGTCCTCTTTGCGCAGGCGCTCGAAATAGGGGAGCATTTTGTTCGACGCAAAAAGTTCGTCATGTCCGGGGTCTAACTCGGCCAATGGGATCTCGTAAGGGTCGCGGTTGACATCGATTTTCCACTGGGCGGCCATCTCGGCATTGCTGCGCGTATAGTCTTGCCGCACGTTCAGTTCTTTGTCTGTCATAGCAAAGTCTCCCGCCTGAAGTCCGCATTTCCTGCTTGTCAAAGCAGTCTAGCGCCGCGCCATGTGGCTTGGCCAGAGCATCTCCTGACGATGCTGGGGGAATCTGGTCACGCGGCTCAAACTCTACGTTACGCCCTGCAAAAAGACGCGCGCAGCTTTGAGTGTCTCGGGGTGTGACGTGAGCCCATAATGCGAAGCGCGGACAATAATTGTGTGGGTGGTGTCGCCTCGCGCGACCTCTGACAGGCCGACGAGCCCGTCGTCCGGGCCATCGATCAGCGGGTTGAGACCGCGTGCGCCGTTGAGGCTACCCGCGATGTTGAGATGCACGATGCGGTCGCTGATCGCATCCGGTGGCAAGCCTGTAGCGACCTCGGCGAGTGGTGTTCGCGTGAGCCGCGCCGCGCCGACGCTTGCTACGATGCCACTCGCGAAAGCTGAACCGCCGCAAGGTGTACCGATGCGCACGACACCGCGAATGCGGCAGCGCCCGATATTCAAATGCGACCCCTGAAAAGCGCCATGTGCCAACGCACGATCGACAACAATGCCGCCTATGCTTTGACCAATTAGCGTGATGCTGTCGGCCTCCAGCCCTTCGATGAAATGGCAAAGCGCCGTCGCTTGATCATCGATCTGGGTGAGGGCGCTCGCATATTTGAAAGTGGCGACGATGTAGCCGTCAGCGCGGAGCGTTCTGCGCAGCCGGACGGGGTGCTCGTTGATGAAAGGTGGCGTCAACAGAAGCGTGCGGTCCCCAGGCGCGGCGGCGGTTTGTTGGATCAAGCAGGCGGGCGTGGCCAGTGAGTGCGTGGACCTGCACGCGCCAGCCTGACCGCGTCGCGTGATCGGTCCACATGGCCTGACCACCGATCGTCGGCAGCGCGATGTTGAAATGTGTGGAGGCGCGCATCAACTCAACACTTTCAGTTTCTTGGCGACGCGGGTGAAGGCGGTCGAAATGACCACGTAGGACACATAGAGCGTGATCGGGATGTTGAGCAGGCCGATAGTAAGGATGATGCCGGGGACCGACGCCTCTTTGCTGGTGAGCCAGAAGATGAGGCCTGAGGCACCGACCATGGCCCGCGCATTGAGAATATTATTGGCCGCGATGAGGCGCGCGCGGATGGCGGGCGCGCTGCGGGCTTGCAGGATTGCATAAAGCGGCACGGCATAAAGACCACCGCAGATGGAGATACCGAAGAGGTCACCGACGATGCGCCAATTATCCCCGTCGGCGAGGAAGGCTGTGATGCCGATAAAATCGCCTTTGGCGGTGGCGAGCAGCGGGAAAGAGGCAAAGAATAGATCAGCCGAGAAAAGCGTGATGCCGAGAGCGCCAACCGGCACATAGTAGTCACGCACGCGGCCCTTGAGCAGCTTGTCGCAGACGAGCGAGCCGATGCCTATGCCGACAGAAAAGATCGACAGCAACATCGCGACGATCTGTTCATTGCCGTTGAGTACATCGCGGGCAAAGACAGGAAAGAGAATGATGAAGACAGAGCCGATGAGCCAGAACCACGAGATGCCGATGATGGAACGGAAGATCGGCAGGTCAACGTAGGAAAGCCGCACCATGTTGAAAGTTTCGGCGATGATGTTGTAGTTGATTTTGAGCGAGGGGCTGGCCGCCGGGCGTGCAGGGATCGTGCGCGAGGTCCACCAGCCGAGCACGGCAAGCGCCACACAGACGACCGACACAATCGTCAGTCCGTGTGCTTTCAGAATAATGATACCGCCGAGAATGGTGCCGATGAGGATGACGAGAAATGTCGCCGTTTCGATGAGCGCGTTGCCACCGATGAGTTCGTCTTCTTCCAAAAGTTCCGGCAGCAGTCCGTACTTGAGCGGGCCGAAAAGTGTTGCCTGAACACCGAGAAAAAACAGCACGACAAGCAGCAGGATCTGGCTCTCGATGGCAAAGCCGATGGCGGCGGCGATCATGATTGCAATTTCGAGCAGTTTTACTTTGCGCACGAGTTCGGGCTTGGGGAGCTTGTCGGCAAGCTGTCCGGCGGTCGCGGAAAAGAGAAAGAAAGGCAGAATGAAAATGCCACCCGCCAGCGCCACCAGTGTTTGCGTGTCGATGCCGTGGAGACTGGCGGCCGCCGAATAGGTGATGAGGATGACGAGCGCATTCTTGAAAATATTATCGTTGAAGGCGCCGAGCGCTTGGGTGAAGAACAGCGGCAGGAAGCGCGGCGAACCGAGCAGACGGAATTGCGAGCGGTGCTTGGGCTTTGCGGTTTCGGCGGTCATGAATATTCCTCCACAAGACGCGCTGTTTCGGCTTCGATCTGATCTTCAAGCACACGCATGAACGTGTCTTTGTCGAGCCCGGTTTCGATGGCGGGCAGGAAGGAGAGCGTGGCGGGGCCGGGACGTTTCGTCCAGCCGCGACATTGCCAGCGCAACCCGACATTGGTGGCAACAGGTGTCACCGGCAGATTGAGTTCGCTATAGAGGTGATAGACGCCGATCTTGTAGCGTTCGCGCTCGCCGACGGGCACAAGCTGGCCTTCGGGATAGATGAGAATGTGACGGCCGGCGTCATAGGCGCGGCGTGCGGCGGTCGAAAGTTTGTCGCGCTCACTGCCGCCGCCGCAGGTATCCACCATGATCATATCGAGCTTGGTCAGAATCCTGCCTATGGCGGGATAGTCGAGCAAGTCCTTCATCGCCACGGTGGCGATATTGGGAAGGAGCGAGAGCACGAGAATGCCGTCGGAGAAACTTTGGTGCTTCGAGGCAATGAGGCTTGGTCCCGTGGTCGGAATGTTTTCGCGACCGCGCACGAGGAGTTTGATGCCTACGATTGCATCAAGCGACCAGACGATGCCTTTGGCCCACCAATGCAGCACGCGCTCCAGCGGCTTCGGCGAGTTGAGGTAGGTGAGAGGCAGGCAGGCAATGGCGACCAGTGCCGTGTAACCATAGAAGACAAGATTGAACAGAAACGAACGCATGACGCAGCTCCGGTATCTTGGTTGTTCAGGATTTGGCAGGCGAGCTATGCAGCACGGCGAGAATGGCCGCAGTGAAAATGTTTTTGTGGGCAGATAGCGGGCCGTCGAGACGACCAAAGGATTTGAACGTCACGGCCTGAAGCACGACCCCAAGTGCCATGGCCGCATGGAGGTCGGCGTCGCCTGACCGCAACTCGCCCCGCACCATTGCTGCCTTGACGACTTCGATGACAACAGTGACAGGGTTTGGCAGGTCGGAGCTGAAATAGCGCAGCAGCGCATGCTGGCTCAGCTGGTGATAGCGAAACAGAAGCCAGTCTTTGTCGGCCATGGCGCAATAGGCATCCACAATGGCGCGCACCTGATCGTTGATATCTGTGTGAGCGCGGGCGGCTGCTTCAATCGCCTCAGCGAGACTTACGTGCTGGCGCTTGAAGAGTTCGCGCGCCAATTCATCCTTGCCTTCGAAGTGACGGTAGATCGTCCCTTCGGAAATGTTTACAGCTTCCGCGATTTGGCGTGTGCGCGTTTCCATGATCCCCTGCGCGACAAAGAGTTCAAGCGCAGCGCGTTCTATCTTGGTTTTGGTATTGGGACCACGGGGCATGGGAATGTCACTCGTTCAGGAATGCGATTAGGCAATGGTGAAGGCGTTCGGACGATTGGCTTGGGCGGGCGAGAGATTGCGGCCATCATAAAGAAGGGCGCTTGCGGTCATCATGCCGGCCACACGCTGGCGTTCGCGCGTCAGATTGTGCAGCAATTTTTCAGCCCCCATGCATACATATTTGGCCCAGAGCGGACGCGCGCCGGCGAGCTTGCTGTGCAGTGCGGCATAAGTGGCGCGGGCTTCCTTTTCCAGCTTCGACCAGCCGTGGCGGGCTGCATTGATCTGGAGGCGAACGAGATTGACGGCGCGCTCGTAGCTGCGCTGGCGGGCCTGAAGCCGCGTGGTGAGCGATGAGATGAGTTCGATGCGCAAGGCGCAACGGGCTTCCGTGGCCGCTGTCATCTGTGTCGAGAGCGTATTGAGGCGGGTGCTGATGTCGGCGAGTGCGGCTTTCAGCTGCATTTCGCGGGCGAAGTTGCGCTCGAAGCGACCGGCTTCCGCAATCAGTTGGTGATGGGCATGTCGGATGTCGCCCAGCGCGCGCTGCGCCTGCGAGTGGATGACGGTCTGATAGGCGGTGCTCGATGTCTTGAGCCAGTTGATGAGGCGGCGAAGCATGTTCATCTGGGTCTGCCTTTTGTTGGGACGGATTGTCGTTGTCCGTGTCAGAAATGTAAGTGTGTACACACTTACAGTCAAGAGGCAGAATGAAAAATGGCTTAGCTTTGGTCCCGCACGAGGCGGAAAGAAGCTAAGCCATTGATTTATCGCAAGTAATTTTGGTGAATGCGCGTGAACTCAGCGCGGCGGCATGCGGATCGCGCCGTCGAGCCGGATCGCCTGACCGTTGAAATAGCTGTTGCGCACCAGTTCCAGCACGAAGCTGCCGAACTCCTCCGGCTTACCCAGACGCTTGGGGAACGGCACAGAGGCGGCAAGCGTGTTCAGCACCTTCTCAGGAGCACCCATCATGGGCGGGGTCGCGAAAATACCGGGCATGATCGAGTTGACGCGGATGCCGAGGTCCATCAGATCGCGTGCCATGGGCAGCACGAGACCGTTGACGCCCGCCTTGCCCGAGCCATAGCCGATCTGGCCGACCTGTGCGTCCTGCGCGGCGGCAGATGAGGTGAGCGTGATGACGCCGCGCTCGCCGTCTTCGAGCGGCTCAAGCGAGGCCATGCCCAAGGCGCAGAGCGAAGCCATCCGATAGCTGGCGACGAGAATGCCGCGAATGGAAAATTCATAAAGCTCGGTTGGGTACCGGATGAAGCCGCCCTTTTCCTTGTCGCGGCCAACGGTCTTCATGCGACCGCGCGAGGTTTGCGCGCAATGAACGAGGATGCGCTCCTGCCCGTGGGCTTTGCGCGCCTTGTCGAGACCCGCGATGACATTGTCTTCGTCCGTAATGTCTACCTTGCAGAAAAGCGCGCCGATCTCGCGGGCAACTTCTTCGCCTTTTTCCTCGTTGAGATCGAAGATCGCTACTTTGACACCGGCATTCGCAAGTGCTGTGGCACTGGCGCGACCAAGGCCTGAAGCCCCGCCGGTCACGACGGCTGATGTTGTATTGTCGATAAGCATGTTGATTGTCTCCCTTAGTCGTTTTTTATTCGTAGGCTGATTGTTTGGATTTCAAAGAATATAGCCATCGCCCGTGGCCCGCACGGTGATGTCACCGAGTGAAACGCCCCAGGGCTGATTGATGGCGGTGATGACGGCATCGGCAATATAGGTGGGTTCCAGCGCTGCATATTGCGGGTTGTCGGGGTCGCGCAGTTCCGGCGCGTTGCTGCCTTCGGCAAGGGCTTCCATGACACCGCCATAAGAGGCCGCGTTCTGACCCAGAATGCCGACGATGGCATCCCGATTGATGATGCCTGTGCCAAGGCCTGTGCCGGGCACGCCGGTCGGTTTGATGATCGTGACTTTGATTTTGCCCTGCGCTTCGACGCGGAGCGATTCCGACAAAAAATTCACCGCCGTCTTGGTGGCACCGTAAACGCCCGCGCCGACAACGGGGAAATTGCCGTAGATCGACGAGAGGTTCACGACATGGCCGCGCCCCTGAGCCATCATCTGGTCGTAAACACAGGAGATGCCGTTCACCACGCCTTTGATATTGACGTCGATGCAGCGCGACCATGCGGAGGCCGCTACTTTGTGATCGGCGAAAAAGGCGAGCGGCATGATGCCTGCGTTGTTGATCATTACGTCGATGGCGCCGTGCGTTTTGATTGCATGGGCGGCGACCGCCTGCATCTCGGCAAGGTCCGCGACGCTCGCGACGACGTAAGACGCGATACCGCCCTGACTGCTGACAGATTTGACAGTTTCGACGAGCGCCGTCTCGTCAATATCGGCGCAGACGATCTTGCCGCCCAGTGCCGCTGCCTTTTGTGCAATCAATCTGCCAAAGCCGCCACCGGCGCCTGTGATGACGATGACCTTGTCTTTGATGAAATTCGCCACGTTGCTTCTCCCCTTTGCCTCCCCGGGCGGGGCTACTCTAACAATTTCCCGAGCCGAAGCGACTGCTGAGAAGGGGTTTCCCCTGGGGCAGGGGGGGCGCATGTTTCATGCGACTTTTGCTTTTTGCGTCCGAGGCGTTACCTTGCGTCAATCAGAACAAAAGCAACATGAATAGGGAGCGCTATGTCATCGAAGGACCAAGACCTGTTTAACCTCGCGATGTCGGAAGAAGCCAAGCCGCTGATGGCGGCTGTGCAGAAACACATCAAGGAAAATGTCGACCCGATCACGGAAGAATATTACCGCCTCAACGACCAGAAGACAGACCGCTGGTCCTGGCATCCCCGTCAGCTGGAGCTGATGGAAGGGGCCAAGAACAAAGCCAAAGAATCTGGCCTGTGGAATTTCTTCCTGCCGGATTCAGAAATCGGCTCGGGCCTCACCAATCTCGATTACGCCTATATTGCGGTTGAGCTTGGCAAATCGCCGCTCGCGTCTGAATCGCTGAATTGCTCAGCACCCGACACCGGCAACATGGAAGTGCTGGAACGCGTCGGCACGGAAAAGCAGAAGAAGGAGTGGCTTGAACCGCTGCTCAATGGCGAAATCCGTTCAGCCTACGCGATGACCGAACCGGATGTGCCAAGCTCGGACGCCAAGAACGTGCGCACCAGTGCGGTACTCGACGGCGACGAATGGGTCATCAACGGCGAGAAATTCTATATCTCCGGTGCCGGTGACCCGCGCTGCAAGATCATGATCGTCATGGTGCGCACCAGCCCGGACGCCGCGCCCAGCAAGCAGCAATCGCAGATCCTTGTACCCAAGGACACGCCCGGCGTGGAAATTCTCGAAGGCATGCAGGTCTTCGGCAAGGATCACGCGCCGCATGGCCACATGCACATTCGTTTCAACAATGTGCGCGTGCCCAAGGAAAACATCCTGCTCGGCGAAGGCCGTGGCTTTGAAATTTCCCAGGTGCGTCTGGGACCAGGCCGCATCCATCACTGCATGCGCTCTATCGGTAAAGCCGAAAAGGCGTTGGAACTGATGGTGAAACGCTCCGCCACGCGCGAAGCCTTTGGCAAGCCGATTGCCAAACTGGGCGGGAACCTCGAAATCATCTCGCGTGCGCGTATCGAAATCACGGCGATGCGCCTTGCCGTCTTGCAGGCCGCCAAAGCGATGGACGTGCTCGGCAACAAGGAAGCCCGCGTTTACGTGAGCGCGGTCAAGGCGATGGTGCCTGAGAAAGTCTGCCTCATCATCGATCAGGCGATCCAGATGCATGGCGCAGCGGGCATTTCGCAGTGGACACCTCTCGCCGGCATGTACACCGACATGCGCCATCTGCGTTTTGCCGATGGTCCTGACGAAGTGCACCACATGGTCGTGGGCCGCGCTGAAATCCAGAAATATGACCTCTGGTAAGAGTCCGACCGCAACCTGAAATCCAGAAGCCGCCGCGAGGGACAAAACCCCTTCGCGGCGGTTTTATTTTGCTCCGTCACATTGATGCTCGAATTGCGCCCCAATTTTACCGTTGACGGACGGTCTTATGACATTCGGGCACGGGCGCCGAGATCATGGGGACTTTTAAATGAAAAGATTTTCCGCACGCCTACTTGGCGTCAGTGTGGCAGCGCTGTTGGCACTGGGGGCTTGCTCGAATGAGCAGGCAACAAATAGTGAGCAGACCTACAGTAAAAGTGCCGCCGCAGCTCAGCCGCCAACCAGCGCCGAAACGGGCAGAGTAGCTTCAGGCGCGATGATGGACTCAGCCGCAAACTATTATTCCCCTGCACCCCGCACCGAGCAATTCACTGAGCCATATCCCGACGCGCCGCTGAACGGTGTAAAAATTGTGGCAGAGGAGCCTGTCTCCACCTTTTCGATCGACGTGGACACGGCCTCCTATGCCAATACGCGCCGCTTTCTCCACGACGGGCAATTGCCACCGCGCGATGCCGTGCGTGTCGAAGAACTCGTGAATTACTTCGACTATGGTTATGCACGGCCCGCGAGTGCCAAAGTGCCCTTCCGCGCGACAACGACGCTGGTGGCCTCGCCTTGGTCGAAGGAGCGCCAGATCCTGCATATCGGCTTGCAGGGCTATGAACTACCGCACGAAAACCAGCCGCCGCTCAATCTCGTATTGCTGGTCGATACGTCAGGCTCGATGAACAGCGAAGACAAGCTCCCGCTTGCCAAAAAGGCGTTGAACCTTCTCGTTGATCAACTCGACAAGGACGATCATGTCTCGATAGTCGCTTATGCGGGATCAGCCGGCGCAGTGCTCGCCCCGACCCATGGCGGCGAAAAGACCAAAATCAGATCGGCGCTTGAGGCATTGGCCTCGGGCGGCTCGACCGCGGGCGGCGAAGGTCTCGCACTTGCCTATCGTTTGGCGCAGGAGAACTTCAGCAAGTCAGCCGTCAACCGCGTCATTCTTCTGACAGATGGCGACTTCAACGTCGGCATTGATGATCCGGAAAAGCTGAAAGACTTTATCGCCGAAAAGCGCAAATCCGGTGTCTATCTCTCGGTCTATGGCTTCGGACGCGGCAACTATAATGACGTGATGATGCAGGGTCTCGCCCAGACCGGTAACGGCACGGCGGCCTATATCGACACGATGCAGGAAGCGAGGAAGCTTCTGCGTGACGACCTCGCAGGTTCGCTCTTTCCGATCGCCGACGATGTGAAAATCCAGATCGAGTTCAATCCCGCGCTCGTCGCTGAATACCGTCTGATCGGCTATGAGACGCGACTGTTGGCGCGCGAGGATTTCAACAATGACAAAGCGGACGCCGGTGAAGTTGGCTCCGGTGTGTCCGTAACAGCCCTTTATGAAATCACGCCGGTCGGCGCGAAAGCCTCCTCTGATCCCTTGCGCTATCAGGGTGAAAACAAGGCGCCGCATAAAGGGGGCGAACTTGCCTTCCTGAAAGTGCGTTACAAGGAACCGGGTGGCACCACGTCGAAATTAATCGAGCAGGCGATTTCAGCCGACGCGTTGACGGCAGTCGATGCCGCACCTGAAGCAACACGCTGGGCCGTCGCAGTGGCTGGCTTTGGCGAACGTCTGCGTGGCTCGCCATGGGTGGCCGACAGTTTCGGCCTCGATGAAATCGCGGCGCTCGCCCAGAAAGCGCGCGGCGAAGACGAGTACGGATTGCGCGCCGAATTCGTGCAACTGGTGCGCGCTGCCAAGGACGCCAAAAGCCTCAACGAATAGTCGGACCCAAGAATGCAAGCCGCCGCGCGGGAAAAACCCTCACGCGGCGGCCACTTTTTAGCTGATTTCAGCCATTTATCAGTTTTAATTGCAAATTTCTGTCAGATCGGGAGAATGGCTCAAAATAAACTGACAAAATATCATAAATGAGGACGCCCGATGACAACCACAGAGAACGCCGTCCAAAACGGTGCCGCTTTCGACAAACAAGCCCTCATCGCGCGTTATCGCGTGGAACGCGACAAGCGCCTGCGCAGCGACGGCAACGAACAATATTTGCAGATCAAGGGTCAGCTTGCCCATTACCTTGAAGACCCTTACACGCCGCGCGTGGAGCGCGCGCCGCTGACCGATCATGTGACGTTTGCATTCGTCGGCGGCGGCTTTGCGGGCCTTGTCACAGGCGCGCGTCTGGCAGAAGCGGGCATTAAAGATGTGCGCATCATCGAAAAGGGCGGCGACTTCGGCGGCACTTGGTATTGGAACCGATATCCCGGCGCGCAATGCGACACCGCATCCCTGATCTATATGCCGCTGCTGGAAGAAACGGGCCACATGCCGAGCGAAAAATATGCACACGCGCCGGAAATCCTCGCGCAGTGCCAGCGCATCGGAAAACAATTCGACCTTTATGACAACGCGCTGTTTCACACCGAAGTTGAAAACCTGACATGGGACGGCGAGCACTCGCGCTGGGTGATTGAGACCAATCGCGGCGATCGTTTCACAGCGGACTATATCGGCATGGGCACAGGCCCGCTGCATGTACCCAAACTGCCCGGCATCCCCGGCATCCAGTCCTTCAAAGGCCATTCGTTCCATACGAGCCGTTGGGACTATGACTATACCGGCGGCGACCCCAAAGGCGCACCGCTGGAAAAACTCCGCGACAAACGCGTCGCGATCATCGGCACAGGCGCAACGTCGGTGCAATGCGTGCCGCATCTTGCGCGTGCCTGCGAGGCACTTTATGTCGTGCAACGTACGCCCTCGTCGGTTGATGTGCGCGCCAACAAGCCGCTTGATCCTGAATGGTTTGCATCCATCGCTACGCCGGGTTGGCAGAAGCGTTGGCTTGAAAATTTCACGGCCAATCAGGGGGGCGATGTCGCCACAGAAGATTTGGTGATGGATGGTTGGACGGATCTGTCGCGCCGCATCCGTGCCAAGATCATGGAACTGCCGCGCGATAAGATGACGCCAGAAAACATGATGGCGGCATTTGAAGATTCAGATTTCGAGAAGATGGAAGAAATCCGCTCGCGGGTGGATTCAATCGTCAAAGACAATGCCACCGCGCAAAATCTCAAAGCCTGGTATCGCCAGCTTTGCAAGCGTCCATGCTTCCATGACGCTTACCTGCAAGCCTTCAACGAACCGGGCGCGCATCTCGTCGATACTGATGGCAAGGGCGTTGAGAAGATCACCGAAAAAGGCATCGTCGTCGGCGGTGTTGAATATGAAGTTGATTGCATCATCTATGCGTCGGGCTTTGAAGTCGGCACGGAATACACCCGCCGTGCAGGCTTCGACCTTACAGGCCGCGATGGCTTGAAACTTTCGCAAGCTTGGGCAGATGGTATGCGCTCCAAACACGGCACGCATGTGCATGGCTTCCCGAACGCCTTCTTTGTGCAGCCGACACAAGGTGCCAACCTTATTTCCAACGTGCCGCATAATTTGACAGAGTCAGGCGCGACCATTGCCGCAATCATCCGCCATGCGCTCGACAAGGGTGCGAAGGAAGTGGAAGTGACGGAGGAGGCGCAGGCCGAATGGGTGGCGCTGCTGCTCACCGGTGTCGGGCGCATGATCGGCTCACCCGATTGCACGCCGGGCTATTATAACAACGAAGGTCAGACCGCAGGGCCGGCAGCCAAATACAATGTCGGCTACCCGGCAGGCGCGACCGCCTATTTTAAATATCTCGAAAACTGGCGCAGCGACGGCGCTTTCGAAGGCCTCGCCTTCCGCTGAGAACTCAGGCGGCTCCTGCGCGCGCAGGGGCCGCATCGTCCTCGTCGAGAAAGTCACGGATCATCGGGATGACTTCGGCGGCACGCGAGACAAGGAAGAGATGCCCACCCGGTACGATCTTCAATCGCGCATTTGGAATGAGCTTGGTCAGCAAGTGCCCGTTGATCGGTGGCACGATCTGATCATTGTCGCCCGCGAGCACCAGAGTCTGCTGCTTGAGGAAGGGCAGGAACGGCGCGCTCGTCCAGCCCGCACCGGCCATGAGCTGATAGAAATAGCCGAGCATCGACGGCGCGATCATGCGGCTTGAATGATCCGGCGCGTCGGATGAACTGTCGCCGTAGAGCATTTCGAAATGAAGCTTCATATAATCGGCATCCATATAGCGGCGCGGATGCGCAAGCTTGATGAGTGCCTTTGGATGACCCGGCACCATAAGCACGCCTGCGGCTGTCGCGCACAGGATGAGACGGCGCGTGCGGGCCGAAAACTGAAACGCGAATTGCTGTGCCATCGCGCCGCCCCATGACACGCCCATGACATCGACTTCATCGTAACCGAGCTTGTCGAGAATGGCCGCCGCCATGCGTGCCAACTGCCACGGACGATAGGGCATGAAGGCCGCGTCTGATTTGCCGACACCGGGCGCATCAAAGGCAATGACATCACGGTCAGCGAGCGCCTCGGCAAAGGGCGCGATGACTTCGATATTAGCGCCGATACCGTTGAAAAAGAGCAGCGGCAAAGTCGGAGCGCTGCTTGTAGATTTCCAGACAGCCGCCCGCAGTCTGTTCGAGCCCGCTTTGATCATGTGATAGGTCGGCAATCTTGTGGCACTCATCAGCGGGCTTTTCTCAAAATACGAATGATGGTTGAAGGGTGTCAGGCTCAGCCCATAATATAGGTGCCGGGGGCCGCGTCAGTTGCTTTGTATTTGGCACTGCCGAGTTTCTTCGGAGCCGGAATTTTATCGCCCGAACGCTCGCCGAGCCAGACCGCCCAACGTTCCCACCACGAGCCTTGCACCGGTGTTGCGGTTGCCGCCCACTCATCCGCCGTGTCCGGCAGCTTGTCATTGACGAAATATTTGGCTTTGGGGTTCCCGGGAGGGTTGAGGATCGCCTGAATATGACCGCTGTTCGACAGCACGAATTCTTTTTTTCCGCCGAGCATTTTGGTGGTGCGGTAGCAGGCTTTCCAAGGCGTGATGTGATCGGTAACACCACCAACAATAAAGCTGTCGATCTTCACTTTGCTCAGATCAATCGGATGACCGAGCATTTCGACCGTACCGGGATTGGCAAATGGTTTGGTGTCGTAGAGCGACAGATAATCGGAATGAAGCGTCGCTGTAAGATTGGTAGAATCATTATTCCAGAACAACACGTCAAAGGCCGGCGGCTTCTGCCCGTGGAGGTAATTGTTGACAACATAGTTCCAGACAAGATCATTAGGTCGCAACCATGCGAAAACGCGCGACAGATCATTGCCGGACAATATGCCCTTTTTGGCGGAGCGTTGCCGTGCCATGTCGATGCCGCGTTTGGTGACGAGCGCACCGACGTCGCTGTCTTCCATCTGCGGATCGAGCACACAGACCCAGAAGGTTGCGGACTTGACGCGCTTGTCGCCTTCGGCAGCAAGATGACTCAGCAGCGTCGCTGTGGTGATGCCACCCGAGCAACCGCCCGAGATGTTGATCTGTTTTGATTTGGTGATGGCGCAGATAACGCCGATGACATCGGCGAGGGCGGCCACATAGTCAGCGAGACCCCAGTCGCGATGCTCCGGTCCCGGATTGCGCCAGCTGACCACAAAGACCTGAAAGCCCTGATTGACCAGAAACTGCGAAATGCTTTTTTCCGGTGTCAGATCGAGGACGTAATATTTATTGATCTGCGGTGGCACAAACAGAAGTGGTGTTGCGTGAACCGTGCCGGTCTTCGGCGTATATTGCAAAAGCTCAAGCATCTCGGTGCGATAGACAACCGACCCTTCGGTGCTTGCGAGATTGACGCCGACCTTGAACGGCGTCTTATCCACCTGCGAAGGCATGCCATTGTTGTTGCGCAGATCGTCCAGCGCATTGCGCGCGCCTTGCACAAGCGATGCGCCACCCGTATCGAGCGCGAGTTTGACGGCAGACGGGTTGCCGATGAGTGTGTTGGTGGGCGCGGCGGCGTCGATCAGAATATCGGCAATGATCATCGCGCGGCGATGTTCGACGGAATCGAGATTGAGCGAACCGATGAAACCATGCACTTCGTTTTGGAAGGCAAGCCAGCTCTGCATCACGCGGCGATAGACAGGGCTCGTTTTCCAGGCGCTATCGGTGAAACGCCGGTCTTTGGGCTCCGGCGCAAATTGCGTTTCGCCACCAACAATATCGACCACATTACGCCCGAACGAGCCCAGATGTTGCATGAAGGTGAAAGGTTGGCGAATGGCACCGCCTAGGATCGAACCGAGCGCGGCCAGCACATCTTCGCGGCTGATGCCGACAATGGGGCTCAGCGCATTGGTCGTGTCGGCGGCTGCTTCGCCGATCCCTTCGGCATTTGTCTGAGTGTCGCTTTGTTTAAGCATTCGATCTATCCCCAACGATCTTGATGCGCCGACTTCCCCTCCCAAGGAACCGTCATGTCGGCGGCCTTTTCAGCGTTTTATCGCTCAACGGCCAATCATGATGCCTGTCAGGCGGTCGCGCCACAAGCGGGCAGACACGAAAAGACGGGACGCCGCCGCCTCGCGGCATATTATTGTGGCTGGACAACGCAATCCTTCGCTTGTGTATTCGGCCATGACGGGGAGCAAAGCGTGCGATTAGGAATAATTCTTGGCTGCCTGTTGTTGACCCTTGCGACGGGCTTCGCACCTGCTCGCGCAGATGAGCGCTTGAGCCTTGTCTTTGTCGGCGATACGGGCCTCAATGCGAGCGGAGCGCGGGTTTCAGCAGAGGGCGGCATCAAGTCGGGACGCGTTCTCTCGGTAGATGAGGCGCTTGCCGAAATAGACCCGCTGCTCAAGGGCGATATGGTTTTCGCCAATCTTGAGACGGTGGTGACCGACAACAACAATATCGCCCCACGCGACAAAATGTTTGTCTTTCGTATGCATCCTGCAGGTGCCCGCGCACTTCTGCGTGCGGGCATCAATGTGTTCTCGACGGCCAACAATCACGCAATGGATTTTGGCACAGCAGGCGCGGGTGAAACGTTTAAAAATATGAAGGCATTGAGCGGCAAAGGCCTCCTTGCCTGGCCCGGGCTTGGTCGCAGCGCCGAGGAGGTGCTGACGCCGCAATTGTTTGTGGTGGGGAAAGCCCAAATCGCCATCTCAGCATTCGGTATCGGCGGTGGTGGCCTCCCCGCGTCCCATGGCGATGCAGGTACATTACGCGGCGAGGCACAATTCAACCGGCTCGCCGAAAATCTTACGAAAACTCATGCGGACTTGCGCATTCTCTCTGTGCACTACGGGCAAGAATTTGCGCCCGTAGTCACGGAAGCGGAGGCAAAGCGTTTCGCTGAATTGCCGGACGGTGTCGATATCATCGTCGGTCATCACGCCCATGTGGCGCGCGGCGTCGCACTCGTCAACGACAGGCTCTTTCTCTACGGACTTGGAAATTTTCTCCATTTCGGCACGCAGAATATGGCGCGTTTCGATTTCTGCCGTGATTTCGGCTTGCTGGTCAAAGTCGGTATGAAGCGAGGCGACGAGGGGACGTTGGCACTCGAGACCGTTGAGGCCGTGCCGCTCACCGGCATGCATGAACACACCAAACCGATGACAGGTGCCGCGGCGCAATTACGCCTCGCGGTGTTGAACTATCTTGGTGCGGCGCTGGATGACAAAGTGAACCATATGCGGGGCCTGCGCTTTGATGGCAATGGTCTCTGGTGTGCCAAAGGCGCGAGCGATCCACGCTGTGCGGCTTGGGGCGCGCCGCCGCCCGTCGCGGCCAAGACGGCACAAGCGATCAAATCCGCCTGCGCGCGCGACGTGCGGCGCGGCGGTTGATCTGTGGCGATCGCAGATTTGACGCAAGGGCTTCAATGCGCTTTTGCCTTATGATCGACAAATGGCGACGAGCGGTGTACCGAACGCCACAACAGGACGCGCGACCCCGTATCACAACAGGTGAACACGATGAATAAATCAGTATCGAATCAGGCCCGGGTAATGGGCGATAATGTCGAGCGGTTTGTCCGCACCATTATTGTGCCCTACGAGCAGGATCCGCGCTGCGGTTCGCACGGACCATCGGAAGATGTGCTCGTCGAAATGCGTGTGAAGGCGAAAGCCGCAGGTGTGCTGACACCGCATATCCGCGCCGACGGCACGCATTTCAGTCAGATCGACACGGCCTATATTCTGAAAAAATCCGGCCTGTCTCCTCTCGGTCCCGTTGCCTGCAACACAATGGCACCTGACGAAGGCAATATGTTTTTGCTGGGTCTTGCGGGCAGTCCCGAACAAAAGACGCGCTTTCTGGAACCGCTGGTTAGCGGCGAAGCGCGTTCAGCCTTCTTCATGACCGAGCCGTCCGGTGAAGGCGGTGCAGGCTCCGACCCGTCGATGATGAAGACAACAGCGGTGCCCGACGGCAATCACTGGGTCGTCAATGGCCGCAAGACCTACATCACCGGTGCGGTGGGTGCGAAGGTCGGCATCATCATGGCCAATTCCGAGCAAGGGGCCTGCATGTTCCTTGTTGATCTGCCGGATCCCGCCATCCGCATCGACCGCGTGCTCGACACCATCGACAGTTCAATGCCGGGCGGCCATTCGGAAGTCACCATCGAAAATCTCCGCATTCCGTCAGACCAGATGCTCGGCCAGCCCGGTCAGGGTTTTCGCTTTGCCCAGATGCGCCTTGCGCCTGCGCGCCTGTCTCATTGCATGCGTTGGTACGGCGTTTCGCTGCGTGCGCAGGAAATCGCCACAGACTATGCCTGCCGCCGCGAGGCTTTCGGCAAATTGCTGATCGATCACGAAGGCGTCGGCTTCATGTTGGCTGAAAACCAGATCGACCTCAAACAATCCGAACTGATGATCGACTGGTGCGCCGAAACTCTCGACAGCGGTGCCGATGGCAATGTCGAAAGCTCGATGACCAAAGTATCAGTGTCTGAAGCCTTGTTCCGTGTGGCCGACCGTTGTGTGCAGGTCATGGGTGCGCTCGGCGTAACGCGCGACACGATTGTCGAGCAATTATTCCGCGAAGTCCGCGCTTTCCGCATCTATGATGGCCCGACAGAAGTGCATAAATGGTCGCTCGCCAAAAAAATCAAAAAGCAGACACTGCAAGCCCGCGAGCAAGGTTGAACAATTAGGCGACGGAGCAACGGCTCGTGACGCGATACGACAGGCGACAACAAGGACTGGCTATTTGTCTCGCAATGCTTGCGGGCTTTGTCGACGCGCTTGCCTTCATCTATCTCGGTGGGTTTTTCGTTTCTTTCATGAGCGGAAACTCGACGCGCCTCGGCGTGGCTTTGGTTGACGGATCGGCCGATGCCTTTCTGGCGGCAGGCCTCATTCCGCTGTTTGTGTTGGGTGCCGCATCAGGCTCGGTCATCGGCCATTTCGCAAAAACCCGCCGCCGCTTTACCGTGCTGGGCTTTGTCACATTATGCCTGTTCATCGCAGCGGGGTTGAGCGGCGTTGGCCTGATGCATTATGCCGTTGTTGCCATGGTCATCGCCATGGGCGCGGAGAACACTGTCTTTGAGCGGGAAGGCGAGGTGAGCATCGGCCTCACATACATGACCGGCAGTCTCGTCAAGCTTGGCCAAAAGCTGGCACAAGCCATTCTTGGGGGCCCGCGGCTCTCATGGCTGCCCTATTTCCTTTTGTGGAGCGGGCTTGTGTCTGGCGTCGCGCTCGGTGCGGCGAGCTACACCCGTTTTGGTTTGGGCAGCCTGTGGCTTGCGGCTTTTGCGGGATTGCTCCTCACATTGGTCGTGACCCTGCTGGATCGTGACCAGCGCAACATTTAAGCATTTCCGTTTGATGGGCATCGCATAAGTGTTGCACCATAGGTGACCCGCAACGGAGCCACCTGCCTCAAATGCCCATTTCGCCTGCCATCCGCCAACGCGCTGAAGCCATGATCGCGGGCGAGCGCGAGGCATTCGCCACACGCCATCCGAAGTCGCAAGCTTTGGCGCTTGAAGCAGGCAAGCATTTTCCCGGCGGTGTGCCGCTCCATTGGATGCTTGATTGGGAAACCCCCTTTCCTCTGTTTGTCACGAAAGCCGAAGGCTCAACTGTGACCGACGCCGACGGTCACGTTTACGTTGATTTCTGTCTGGGTGACACAGGTGCGATGTTCGGTCATTCGCCTGTGCCTGTGGCGCGTGCCATTGCTGTGCAAGCCGCGCAAGGCATGACGACCATGCTTGCGTCCGACTTCACCGCGAGGGTCGGTGCGCTGCTCGCCGACCGGTTCGGGCTTCCGTTTTGGCAGGTAACAGCAACCGCGAGCGACGCCAACCGTGCCGTCGTGCGCTGGGCGCGCGCTTTGACGGGCCGTAAGAAAGTGCTGGTCTTCGACGGCTGCTATCACGGACAGGTCGAAGATGCCTTTGTGCGTCTCGAAGGCGATCATACTGTGATGAAATCGAGCCTGCTCGGGCAGGTGAGCGACATGACCGCGACGAGTGTTGCGGCCCCTTTCAATGATCTTGCAACTGTCGAAGCCTTGCTGGACAAGGGCGACATCGCACTCATTCTTACAGAGCCCGCGCTCACCAACACGGCGATGGTGCTGCCCCAGCCGGGTTTCATCGAAGGCCTGATGGAAGCGGCGCGCCGTCACGGCACGCTTGTCTGCATAGATGAGACGCATACGATCTCAACAGGCTACGGCGGCTTCACCCGTGCGCATGATCTCGATCCCGATTTCTTTGTGCTGGGCAAACCGGTCGCGGGTGGATTGCCTGCCGCCGTCTTTGGCTTCAGTGCGAAGGTCGAAGCCGACATGGCTTGTGTGCTCGCGACCAAAGTGCCGGGTTACTCAGGCATCGGCACCACCTTATCCGGCAACATGCTGACGCTCGCCGCCATGCGCGCCTGTCTCGAAGAAGTAATGACCCAAACAGCCTTCGATCATATGTCGGCGCTGGCAGCCTATCTCGCTGAGGAATTGCGCGAAGTTGTGGCCAGTCACGGCTTGGGCTGGACCGTTTCGCAAATCGGCGCACGCGCCGAACTTGTATTTTCGGAAAAGCCGTTGCGGAACGGCGCGGAGGCCGCCGCCAGCATCGACCATACGGTCGAGCGCGCGTTGCATTTGTTTTTGCTCAACCGGCAAGTGCTGGTAACACCCTTTCACAATATGACACTGGTCGCACCGACCACGACCAAAGCCGATGTCGACAAGCTCGTCAGCACCTTTGGTGAGGCAATGACGCTGCTTTGCGGCAAGGGAGAAATGTAATTGGCGCGTGGACATGAAGATGAAGCAAAGGCATTTCTCGCCGCGCATCCGGATATCGTGCAGATCCAGACCTTTCTCACAGATCCTTCGGGCGTCGCGCGGGGGAAAATCCTGCGTCCCGAAGAATTGCTCACCGCCTATCGCGAAGGACGGCCCATTCCCTGCTCCATTCAGTCGCTTGATATTCTTGGAGCGGACGTTCTCGAAACAGGCCTCGTCTGGGCAGAAGGCGACAGTGACCGGCCATGCTTTCCGGTCGCGGGCACGCTCACCCATGTGCCGTGGTATGATGTGCCCACCGCGCAGCTCATCCTTGAAAGCACCGAAGTCGATGGCTCGCCGACTTTGGGCGATCCGCGCCAAACGCTTGCGCGCGTGGTCGATGGCCTCGCGCAACGCGGCCTCACCGCCGTTGTTGCCATCGAGCTTGAATTCTATCTGATCGATCGCGCTTCCACCCAGAGCGGCAAGCCGAAGCCGCCAACCGCGCCCAATGGCTACACGCCCGCCTATCTGCAGGCCTGCCTGATGCAGGACCTCGAAGATTTTGCGCCCTTTATGAATGACGTATTCGCTGGTGCCAAAAAGATGGGACTGCCAGCGCGCACATTGATTTCGGAGTATGCGCCGGGACAATTCGAGATCGTGCTCGAACACAAAGCCGATGCCATGCGCGCCGCCGATGATGCGATATTGTTCAAGCGTCTCGTCAAGGGCATGGCCGATAAGCATGGCTATGCCGCAACCTTCATGGCCAAGCCCTATGCAGAACTTTCCGGCAGTGGCTTGCATGTGCATGTTTCATTGGCGGATGGCACAAGCGATAATCTTTTTGCGGGCGAAGGCAATGACCTCACACCGCATCTGCGCTATGCGATCGGCGGTCTTGAGCAAACCATGGCCGAGAGCATGGCGATCTTTGCGCCCAACGCCAATTCCTTCCGCCGCTTCCGCAAAAACACCTATGCGCCGCTCGCACCGGCATGGGCGGTGGACAACCGCACCGTGCCGCTCCGTGTGACGGCGGGCAAACCGTCAACGCGGCATCTGGAACACCGCGTGTGCGGTGCGGACGCAAACCCTTATGTGGCGCTGGCGACTGTGCTTGCGGGCATTACCGAAGGGATCGACAAAAAGATCGAACCGGGTGCCGAAATCATCGGTGACGGCTATGAGCAGCGCGAGCCGAGCTTGCCGGTCAATTGGTGGAAGGCGCTTGAGGTCGCGCGCGGCTCCACTTTCCTGCCCGCCCATCTCGGCGAGAGGTTCACCAATATCTTCCTCACCATCAAGGAAGCCGAATGCGACCGTTTCTTTGCCGAGGTGCCGGACCTCGATTTCAGCTGGTATCTGCGCAATAGCTGAGGCATTCCGCGCCACATCGCCCCGGCCTTGACCCCTTCAAAAACTTTTGACACTATTTGTGTCAATAGATGGATTGTCGGCAAAACGGCAAGCGGGAGGGGATGATGATGAGCTTCTGGCCTTGGGGCGTTTCGCTTTTAGTCTATGTCGTATTTCTCAGTTGGTACGTGAACTGGCGTGGCCGCGTCACAGTAGACGAGGTGCCAAAACTCATGGACGCAATTGCGCTGAACACGCCGGAAGCGGGTGAGCGCAATGACATCGGTATTCTCAGAGCTTTCCTTGAGGCCGACGACGGCCGCGAATTTTTCATGCTCAATCTCGTGCGCATCGCGCCGGGAAAAGTCGCAGACCCCGTGACGGGTGAGATGCAGCCTGCGCGACGTGTCATGGAGGGCTATACGAAAATGTTCCTGCCCGCGCTCTTCAGGCGCGGCGGTCATCCCGCTGTTCTCGCGCGCAAGGTCGGCCCTTATTTCGATGCCTGGGGCGTTGAGCCTGATCCGGGTTGGACCATCATGGGATACATGCGCTATCGCTCGCGCCGCGATGTGGCAGTGCTGGTCGCGGATCCGCGTTTCGGTGGGGCGCATGATTTCAAATTCGCCGCCATGCCGCAGACATTATCCTTTCCAACGCAACCGCAATTGATGGCGCTTATAAGTCCGCGCCTCTGGGTGCCGCTGGTGCTGGCGCTTGCCGCTTCGCTTGTGCAGACCGCGCTGCTCATCGTCGCAGCGAACTAGGGAATTTCACCATGGGCGTTTTGCCGCCGAGCACCAATGCCTCTTACACAGGCGCGATAGCTTCCGCTTGGTTTCTGATACTGGTCGCGGTTCTCTCCATCGTCCCCGGCTTCATTCATTACTTTTTGCCCGACGGTGGCGCAGGCGTCATCGCCGGTCTTGACCTCAGCGAAGGGGCTGTGAGGATCATCGCGGTCTTCGCTTGGTACGGCGCTTTGCAAATCCCGTGGGGCATCGCTCAACTCATTGTTGGTTGGCGCTATCGCCCGCTGGTGCCATTGTTCATCGCATTGATGGTGTTGCAACAGGCCTTGAGTGCCTATAGCGGCTGGTTCGGCAAAGGCTCGCACGGCGACCATCACCCGCCGGAACATTACGGTAGCGCGCTCTTTGTTTTTCTCGGCATCCTCTTTTTGATCCTTTCATTGCGCCCGAGGAAGACCACATGACCTATCGTCTCTATGGCACACCGGGTTCGCTTTACACCGGCAAGGCGCGCTCCTATCTCATCAAGCAGGGTATCCCGTTTGAAAATCGTGCCGCAGGCGAACCGCGTTTCCGCGACGAGTTGGTGCCAAAAATCGGACGTTGGATCATTCCCGTGCTCGAAGCCGAGGACGGCGTATTGGTGCAGGACGGTTCCGACATCATCGCCCATTTTGATGCGCAAGGCGGAACGCGCTATCCCGCATACCCCGCGACACCGCTCCACGCGATCATCGGGCAAATCTTTGAACTCTTCGGCGGTGAGGGCCTGCTGCGCCCCGCCATGCACTACCGCTGGAATTTTGACGAGACGAACCGCGCCTTTCTCGCGCGCGATTTCCCAGCAGCTCTTGCCCCCACCGGTGCAGATGTCGCCACGCAAGCCGCGATCTTCGACATGGCGAGCAGCCGCATGCGCAAGGCCATGGGCAATTTCGGTGTAAGCCCGGAGACGGCGCCGACGGTCGAGGCGTCTTACGCGGAATTTCTCGCGCTCTTCGACGCGCACCTTGCCGCCTCGCCGTTCCTCCTCGGCGGCCGCCCGACCATCGGAGATTGGGGCCTCATTGCGCCGCTCTACGCCCATCTCGCGCGTGACCCGTACCCTGCGCAAATGATGAAGCAGACGGCTTTCCGCGTTTGGCGTTGGGTGGAGCGCATGAACGCGCCCGATCAGGACGCGGGCGAATATGGTGTCTCGCCCGAAGTACTCTTTGAGAGCGACGGCGTGCCGGACACTTTGAAAAATCTCCTGCGCTTTGTCGCCGAAGACTATCTGCCCGAAATCCACGCCTTTGTCGGTTTCACCAATCAATGGCTCACCGAGCATCCCGACATCGTGTCAGGCACAAACGGCCTGCCGCGCCCGCAGGATCGGGGGCTGGGAACGGTGGAATTCAACTGGCGCGGTCACATGATCCGTGTCGGCGTCATGCCTTACCGCTTGTTTTTGCTCCAGAAAATCCAAGGCTTGGCAGATGCCGTGGCGCCTGCCGCCCGCCGTGCCATCGACGGGCTTCTCGCCGAGACAGGCCTTTCAGGGCTGCTGACCCTCAGGGCCACGCGGCAGGTCGCTCGCCAGAACCACCTCGAAGTCTGGGTCTAGGCCTCGACTCGAGTCTCTAAAACTGTTAACAGTTTTCAAAATGAGCGTGTCCGTAAGGCGCTTGGGTTCTTGCAGGCGGGCGGCTGCACTCCGGATTGATCCATTGTTTCGCGCCTGTCTGGGATTGGTCAGGCTGGCGGAAGTTGGTCTTTTCAGGAAGAACAGATGAACTTTGACAACGGCAGTTCAGAATTCGAGACAACCCCGCATGTGATGCTGGGGGCGGTGCCGCCGCCCAATCTCACTCTGCTCACCATTCCGGAACAAATCGCAGCGCAACTCGCACGCGAAATTGTAGATGGCTTGTTTCAGGTCGACGAGAAACTGTCGGAAGAAAAACTCGCATCGCGTTTCGGCGTCAGCCGAGGACCGATCCGCGATGCAATCGCGCTGCTTGAACGCAACGCCTTTGTCCGCTCGAAGCCGCGCCTGAGCGCCCGCGTCAACGCCATCACCCATGACGACGCGCAGCAACTCTTTGAAGTGCGCGCGCGCCTGTTCGGATTGCAGGCGAGCTATGCCGCCCGACGCGCGACGCCACCCGATGTCGATCTGATGCGCGAGGCCGTTGCGGCGCTCGAGCGGCATCACAAGGAAAACCCATCAGACGTCGGCGGCTTCTTCACCTCAAGCACCCGCGTCTGGATCATTGTAGACCGCGTGGCACGCGCGCGGCGTATCTCGAGTGTGACGGCAAATGTGGCAGGCTCGGCCATCTGGCAGCTTGCCTTCCGCGACAGACTTCACACAGCAGTGAACACATTGCCGGGCCGGACATTTCTCGCCCATTGGAAAAAAATGATCGACGCCATTGCTGAGGGCGACGAACTGGGAGCGGATCAGGCGGCGCAAAATGTCGTCGGTACGACATGGCAGATGATCGAAAAAGCCTTTGCGGAAGGCAACACCAAAGCCCGCGCCTAGCATGTGCCCGCGATGCGTGTTCGCCGAAAGGCCAAAATAATGAAGTGCGACCTATGGGGAAGTTGAAATGAGAAAATACATGCACGGTCTGGCGGTTTCGCTCATGGCATTGAGTGCGCCTGCATTTGCGGCAGATAAAAATCCTTCTCACGTCTATTGGGGCGACCAACACGTTCACACCGGTTGGTCAGCGGACGCAGGCCTCGCCGGCACTTCGCTCGGGCCCGATGACGCGGTGCGCTTTGCCCGTGGCGAAGCGGTCAAGTCCACGACGGGGGATATCGCGCAGCTTCACCGTGCTCTCGACTGGATTGCACTCACCGATCACTCCGACGGCATGGGAACCATCAATAATATCCGCGAGGGTCATCCCGAAATGATGGCCGATCCGACAGTGAAGCGTTGGCACGATTTGATGGCCGAAGGTCCCGAAGGCGGCATGACGGCCGCCCGCGAAGCGATCAATGCACAGGCGACGAAGACGCTGCCGAAAGAAATCATGAATCCCAAATGGATGATTTCCGCCTGGCAGAAAACTGTCGATGTGATGGAGAAATATAACGAACCGGGCAAGTTCACTGCCCTTATCGGCTATGAATGGACGTCGAACGGCGAGGTCGGACAGAACCTTCACCGCAACGTGATTTTCCGTGACGGTGCTGACAAGACCCGCGCGACGCCGCCGCTCACCACTTTCGTATCAGCGCTCGACGGACATGCGGGCACCGATCCCGAAAGCCTTTGGACATGGCTTGCCAAATGGGAA
>JAUSLL010000025.1 GCA_030649335.1 Parvibaculum sp.
GCGCAAGCTGCTCTCGGCCATCTACCGCAGCGGACAACGCTATGGCGGCGGCCACGTCATCGACATCCTGCGCGGCAACCAGACGGAAAAAGTGACGCGCGCGGGACACGACACATTGCCCACCTTCGGCGTCGGTGCCGACCTCGACCTCAAGACCTGGCAATCGGTGATCCGCCAGATGACCGTGCTGGGGCATATCTCCAGCGACCATGAAGCCTATGGGGCACTGATCCTCGAAGAATCTGCGCGGCCGGTTTTGCAGGGCGCACAATCCATCGAATTCCGCCGCGACAAGACGGGCGCGGGCGCGGGCCGCAAACGCGCAGCCAAAAGCGGCGCGGAAATTCCGGTTTCAGACAATCCCGAAGACGAAGCGCTGTTTCAGGCGTTGCGGGCCGAACGTTTGCGCCTCGCGCGCGAACAGGGCGTGCCGCCTTATGTTATTTTCCACGACGCGAGCCTGCGCGACATGGCGCGGGCGCGGCCTGCGTCGATCACGGAGATGGGTGAGATTGCCGGTGTGGGTGCCGCCAAATGCGCCCGCTATGGCCGCGCCTTCCTGAGTGTCATCGGCGAACACGGCTGAACGCCAATCTCCAAAGAAGCCAATTCCCAAAGAATAAGGGGTCCGGCCTGATGACAGGCCGAACCCCTTGAAACTGGCTCCCCGGGCCGGATTCGAACCAGCGACCGATCGGTTAACAGCCGATTGCTCTACCACTGAGCTACCGAGGATCACTGCCGATGTGATCGGCGTGAGTGGGCTGCATATAGCAAAACCGTTAAGCAGATGCCAAGCCTTATTCTCGGATTTGCGACATTGTCTGGCCGCAGTCAGATGCCATGTTAGACAAATCGACGAATGACGCCCGCATTTGGCGGCGAAAAGGACGAAAACATGGCGTTTGTGAGAGTTGGCAGCACAAAAATTCCGGTTCCCGGTTCACCGCTTATGCGCCAGACCTTAGGCGTTGGTTTGCTGGTCGGCGGCATATTCGGCTTCTTGCCGGTACTGGGGTTCTGGATGATTCCCCTCGGGTTCGGTGTTCTGTCGGTCGACAACCCGCCCCTGCGCCGTTCGCGCCGCAAAATGGAAGTGTGGTGGGGTCGCCGTAAACAGACCAAAGAGGATGCGCGGACCAAAGCCGAAGAAGATAAGCAAGCCAGCGCGTGACCCGCGCCTAGTCGATGCCTTGCGCGCCAGCGGCCTTGGCCATAGCGAAGGGCACACCGCTCATCAGAACATCGAGAATGCGCAGGCTCTGAAAATCGCCGTTGAGCGACAAGCGCGGCAAGCGCATCAGACCATCGGCATGGGCTGGGTAGATAAGCCCCTTGCGCGTGGTGGTGGCCGAGCGGAAGCCGAATTCGGAGACGAGCGCGAAGTCACGCTCACCGGCAGAAGTCGGATCGCCATAAGGATATGAAAAATGTTGCGGCGCGCGACCAAGTTCCAGCTTGTGGCGGGCAAGGCCACGGGCAATGTCGGTGCGGGCATCCTCGACTGACATATGCGCGAGCGCCACATGGCTCGCCGTGTGAGCCTCGACGCTGGCATAAGGTTGAGTTGCGAGGTCCCGGACATTTTGCCAGCTCATGGAGAGTTCGCGCGTGACACCACGCATGTCGACACCGTGTTCAGCGGCGAGACGGCGCACCTCGGCGCGCAGAGCTGTTTCGCCCAACGCGCGCAGCCGCCAATAGATTGCATTCCAGGCCGCGTTTTTATCCGACGATGTGCGCGTAACAAATGTTTCGTCGCCCGTCGGAAAATGCACGCGCATTTCATTGGCGGACGCGATGACGCGCTCTAGCACCACCCACCAAAGCTCCGCTGTGCCGTCCGGCAGGTCGGTCGCGAGATAGACCGTGAATGGAATCCGGTAACGATTGAAGATCGGCGCAGCGACAGTGAAATTGTCCCTGTAGCCATCATCAAGTGTGAAGGTAACGAAACGTTCCGACGTGTCGCCCTCGGCAATCCGCCTGACGGCTTCGTCAAGCGTCACACAGACCATGCCGCGCTCATGCACATGAAGAAACACGGCTTCGAGAAAGGCCGGTGTGATTTCAAGGATGCGGTTGGGCGCAAAATCCGTGTCGTCGGGCTCACGCACCCGATGCAGCATGAAGATCGTCCCCATGCCCTTCATGGAACGCGGCGCAAACAAAGGCACGCCGCTGGCATAGAGGCTCAGCAGCGCCGCGCGGGCGAGGGCAGGTTTGCTCGCCGCAAGCGCGCGACGAAGGTTAACGGTCATTTCAGCCTCGGTCCTGACGTCAGCAACAAGGGGCAAAAACGGGACAGGAAAACTAGCACGCAGCTTGCAACTTGATTGGCATGGCGACAATGCCTGTTCGGAATTGAGAAAAGGTTTCGCTAAAGAAGCCGATCAAGCCCGAAACGAGACAAAAAGTTTCAATTTGAACCACCAGCACACGAGGCCCCCCGTGATGTCGCTGAACCAGAAGACCAAAAACCAGACCAAAGCCGTTGCAACCGTGTCCCGTTTTGCGCCGAATACGCAGAATGAAGCACAAATCGGTTACGGCAAAAACACGGATGTGGTCGAAGGCCCCTGGCGCGCCCAGCCTGAAGTGCTGCTGTCGGTACATGGCGACCTCACCTCGCTGGCCTCTATCTGGACCGCGCTCGAACAGAGCGGCGATTGCTCAGCTTTTCAGACATATGCTTATGTGTCGGCCTGGTTCACCCATGTCGGCCGCGCCGAAGGCGTGACGCCTTGTGTGGTTGTCGGCTGGGACATTGAGGATGCCGGTGCCGGCGAAGGCCCGCTGTTCATCATGCCGCTGGCGCTGACGCGCGGCGTGCTCGGCACCAAACTCGGCTGGATGGCCGCCGGTGTCAGCGACTATCACGGCCCCGTGCTCTCCAAGAATTTCTCCCTGCGCGTTCGTCCCGGCCAGTTCAAGGGCCTGTGGCGCCAGATCCGCGAAACGCTGCCTGAACATGACATTGTCGAACTGGACAGCATGACCCAGAAAATCGGCGGTCAGGCTAACCCCTTCATGCAGCTTGAAGGCCTGTCGCAGCATGCTTCTTCGGCCCACATGACGCGGTTTCAGGGCGATTGGGATGCCTATTACGACGCCAAGCGTTCGTCCGGCAGCAAGAAGCGCGACCGCCAGAAGCGTCGCAAGCTGGAAGAATTCGGCGAAACCGTTCTCGTGACGCCGACCGACACAGCGGCCATTGCCGCGACCGTTGACACGTTGATCGCACAGAAATCTGTGGCTTTCGCCCGCATGGGCGTTGCCAATATTTTTGACAAGCCGGGTATGCGCGATTTCTACATGGCGCTGGCGACAGACGCCGCCACCAATGGCCTGATCGAAGTCAGCCAGCTCGAAGTCGGTGGCGCAGTTGCCGCTGCCAATTGGGGTATCAGCTTCAAAGGCCGTTTCCACTACGTGCTGACGAGCTATGACGAGCAGGCCGAATTCTCCAAGCGCGGCCCCGGCATGGTTCAGCTGATGGACCTGATGAAACGCGCTGCCGAAACGGGCCACACAGAATTCGACTTCACGGTCGGTGACGAAGGCTACAAAGCTGATTGGTGCGAAATTGAGACACTTCTGTTCGATTTCGTCGAAGCAGGCAGCGTTCTCGGCCTCATGATCCGCCTTCCCAAGACGTCTTTCCTCAAAGTTAAACGGTTCATCAAGCAGACACCGGTACTTTGGCAGGCATTCACCCGCTTGCGCGCCGCCGCAGGCTCACTGCCGGAGGCCATTGCCATCCGGGCTTGAAGGACGAACTCGGAATGGATGTCTCGGCTTTGCCGCAACCTCTCCAAAAGCTAGCCGCGCCCCTTCTGGCGCGGCTTCAGCATGGTGATCTGGGCATGGTTGTGCGCGGTGCTGCCACCGTCATGGGCATTCGCATCGGGGGAGCGGCTATCGCGCTCTTGAGCCAGGTGTTGCTCGCCCGCTGGATGGGCGCATTCGAATACGGCATTTTCGCCTATGTCTGGGTCTGGGTCATCATCCTCGGCATTCTTGCGCCCATGGGCTTTGGCACATCGACACTCCGATTTGTGCCGGATTACCGAGTTCGGGAAAAATGGAGCCGCCTTGCGGGCATCCTCGACGCCTCATGGCGCATGGTGTTGATCTTCGGTGTCGCGGCCATGCTCGCCGGCCTGATGCTGCTGGCACTGTTTCATGATATTGTCGCGGCTTACTATCTGATGCCGCTCGCCATCGCACTGATTTGCGTGCCTGCCTTCGCGCTGACCGACACACTGGAAGGCACAGCGCGCGCTTTCGGTTGGGTGAGCCTTGCTTATCTCCCGGCCTATATTCTGCGACCCGTCGGAATCATCGTCGTCTGCGGCATTGTCTTTGCCAGCACCGGTGCACTGACGGGACTTGCTGCCGTTGGCGGCGCATTGTTTGCAACCCTTTTGACGCTTGCCGGTCAGAAATTCATTCTGAGCCGCCGCATTTCGGCGACGATCCCCAAGGCGAAACCCGTTCATCACACCAAGCGCTGGATACTCGCCTCAATGCCGCTGGTCCTGACCGAGGGCCTCTATCTAGTGATGCTCAACAGCGACATTGTCCTTCTGGGTGTGTTTGTCAGCCCCGATGAAGTGGGCATTTATTTTGCGGCGACGCGCATCGTCAATCTTGTGACCTTTATCTATTTTGCGGTTGCCGCACTTGCGGTGCCGAAATTTTCAGAGCTACACGTCAAGGGCAATCGAGGCGATTTGCAGGCCTTTGTGCATCAGATCATCCAATGGATTTTCTGGCCAACCTTTGCGGCCGCCGCGGTCATTCTCGTCGGCGGAAAATTCGCACTCGGCTTTTTCGGACCGGGCTTTGAAGCGGGATATCCGCTGTTGGCAATCCTCGTTTTCGGCTTTCTCGTGCGCGCCTCGACCGGCCCCATTGAATATTTGCTCAACATGACCGGCCATCAGAATGCGCCGGCTGCGGCTTATGGCGTCGCGGCAGTACTTAACATCGCGCTGAATTTCATTCTTGTGCCGCGTTACGGGCTTGAGGGTGCTGCGATTGCCACTTCCGTTGCACTCGTCAGCTCCAGTGTCTGGCTCTACATCAGCGTGCGTCGCCGTCTTGGCATTTCGGCCTTTGTCTTCACCTTCGGCCGCGCAACAGCGCAACTGGCATAAGGACTGGGTAGACGATGAGTGATCTCCGGCAAAATCCGCTTCTTTCATTGTTGTCGCGCAACCGCGCGGCGAAGCGGGATGCGCACCTCACTGTCGAACCGATTGCCCATGCCGCCCGCTTTCACCTCGGATGGAAACCGATGAGCGACATTGTCGTTCTCGAAAGCGCAGACGCGATCACACCGTTTCTCGGAATGCTCGACGCGTTGGCAATGAGGGCCAGTGACAGCAATCCGTTGTTTGAAGCCCGCACTTTGCAGACCGCGATGCAGCACCTGCAGACAGGTGCGCCTGTGCATGTGGCGCTGGTCTGGAGCAATGCCCGAAGCGGCGGATCGCGCGAATTAATCGGCGCCTTCCCGTACCAAAGCCGTCGCTTCTACCTTGGGCTGCCGGTGCAGGTATGGTCTGTCTGGACGCATATTCATAGTTTCCTCGCGACGCCATTGGTGGCGGCAGGTCACGAGCATGATGCAGTGCGACGCTTTCTGCGCTACGCAGATCAGGCCGCGACAAAGCTCGTGCGTTTTCCGTTGTTTCAGGCCGATGGTGCCTTTGGTCCGGCGTTGACCGAGGTGCTGGCCGAACGCGGCTTGGAGCAGGGCGAAACCGGCCGTCATGAGCGCGCCTTCCTTGATGCCTCAATGGATGGCGAAACCTATCTCGCCATGCATATGCGCAAGAAGAAGCGCAAAGAATATAACCGCCAGTGGAACCGCCTTGCCGAAACCGGCGTGCTGGCTTTTGAAACGCCCGGTGCCAACCTCGATCTCTACCGCTGGCTTGAAGATATTCTTGCCCTTGAAAGCAGCGGCTGGAAAGGCAAGCGCGGGACGGCAATTGCTGAACGCGAAAATGAGCGCGCCTTCTTCGAGCGCATGTGCCGCGACGCACAGGCACAGGGAAAGTTCCACGCAACCCAGATCATGCTCGACGGCAAACCAATCGCCATGCTCGCGAGCTTTGTGGCGGGTCGCGGGGCCTATAGTTTCAAGATTGCCTATGACGAAGCCTATGCGCGTTTTTCGCCGGGGGCTTTGCTGATGATGAAGGTCATCGGTGCTTTCCACGACGATCCGCGCATCGACTGGGTTGATAGTTGCGCCATCCCCAATCATCCGATGATCGATCATATCTGGGCCGAGCGCCGCGTCATGCGCGAGTTGAATGCTGCCACATCTCATCCGGCGAGCCGCTGGCTCGTCCTCTATTCGGTCCATATGACGCAAATTGCAGATCGCGCATGGGCCATGCTCCGTCAAGCCTATCATCGTCTGCGTAAGGAGGTTGAACGTGACAGATCTCATCAAAATTGAAGCCGGAACTGTGGGCAGTGAAATGCCGACAAAAACCTTCCGCCTGAGACATGCGCTCAGCAATCATCCGTTGTTCACGCTTGACCGGCTTGCGCGTTTTGCCGCGAGCCTGCCTCCTGAACAAGTCGAATTCAACGGGCCGGTACAGCCCAATCAGGACCCGACGCTGACACCGCAAAACGGCTTGAGCGCAGAAGAAACCGTGCGCCGCATCGAAGATTGCCAGTCGTGGATGGTTATCAAGAATTGCGAGACCGATCCTGAATACAAGGCGCTGCTCGACGCCTGCCTCGATCAGGTGGCCGCGCAGACCGGCGGCGTGATGGGTAGTGCGGAAAATCGTCAGGCTTTCATCTTTGTGACATCGCCCAACAATGTGGTGCCGCTGCACATGGACCCGGAATATAACTTCCTGTTGCAGCTACGTGGCAGCA
Source organism: Parvibaculum sp. (assembly GCA_030649335.1). Classification (GTDB taxonomy): domain Bacteria; phylum Pseudomonadota; class Alphaproteobacteria; order Parvibaculales; family Parvibaculaceae; genus Parvibaculum. Next base: position 6,913 of record JAUSLL010000025.1, read on the forward strand.
AGCGCATGTCGATCTTCGATCACAAGAACAGCGGTATCGTCAGCGAGGAGCAGCTGGAACTTTATCCCGGCAAGCATCGCAATCTGCTCTATCAGGAAGATTTCGAAGCGGTAGGTACGCAGCAGCACATTGAACCCGGCGACAGCATTTTCGTGCCATTGTTCGATCCCCATTGGGTGCAGAACGGACCCGAAGTGTCGGTTTCGTTTTCCATCACATGGCACACAGCTCACTCGCTGCGCATGGTCAAGCTGTCATACGTCAATGCCTGGCTGAGGCGCATCGGCATGCCGCAGGCGCATGTGGGCACCTATCCGGTGATCGACACCATCAAGGTTGCCGCCTATGACGTGGCGCGGTTCGGATATGATTTGGTAAAACGGCTATTGGGTAGTCGTAAACGCGCCGTTGCGCTTGTGTTCGGCGGCGACGTTACCGCTGCTACCTAATCGGAAGACGGAGCTTATGCCGCGCGGTTCGGCCGCGCGGTATATTCCTCGATGACACTGTCTGTGTAGCGGCGATAGCGGCGCAGATTGACGCGTGTAAGCAATATGCCAACGCGTTTGCCACTTGCGGCTGAAAGCATCTTCAGGACACGACCCACAACACGGCGGCTGGTGACGGACCAGCGGGTGACGAGCACAGTCACGTCGGCCATCTTCGCCAGAACCTTGGCATCGGCGGCCGCCATCACCGGCGGGCTGTCGATGATGACATAGTCATAAGCCTGCTCGAGAGCCTTCAGCACCCATTGCATCTGCGACGAGGCCAGAGCCGCTGTCGGATTGGGCATGGGCGCGCCAGCCTGCATGATATGGGCATAGGAGCCAAAATCCTGACGGATGACGTGATTGAACGAGGCGCGCCCCATCAACAAGTCCGAAAGGCCGGGCTGCTCCGGCATACCGAGCGTGATATGCACCGAAGGCGCACGCATATCTGCATCGAGCAACAGGGTACGATAGCCACCCATCGCCAGAACACGGGCCAGGCTAGCTGCTGTAGAGGTCTTGCCTTCGTCCTTCTGAGACGATGTGACGAGCACGGTGCGGGCGCGCCGGTCGCCGATGCGGGCCAGCATGACACTGCCCTGAAGGCCGCGAATGGCCTCGGCATAAAGACCCAGCGGATCGCTCTGCACATCGGCGGCGGGACCACCGGCAATGCGGCGTTCAAGCTCCGGTGTCAAACCCAGAAAGGGTGTGCCGGTGACGCGCTCAACCTGTTCGGCTGTGCGGAAGCCACGCGAGAAGACTTCGGCAAAGACGCTGACGATAAGCGCAAGGAACAGACCGGCAAAAATGGAGAGCGTCAACGCTTCACCCTTTTTGGGGAAGGTCGGCTCTGTGAGGATTTGTGCACGCGAAACCATTGTGGCATTTGCCGTGCGGGCGTCAGCCTCGGCGCGTGCATTGGCTTCTTCGAAACGCTTGAGGAAGCTTTCAAGCAACGAACGGTTGGTGGTGGCATCGCGCTCCAGCGCCCGCAGCTGCACTTCGTCCTGATTGAGCGAACCCATGCGCGACTGCAACCGCTTGAGGCTGGCGCGCAGCGAACCGACGCGGGCATCGGCAACACGCGCCTCGTTGGCGAGGCCCTGAATGACCTTGTCGACTTCCTTGCGGATCTGCCGGTCAAGGTCCGCAAGATTAGCTTCTGCGGAAATCATTTTGGGGTGCGACGGTAGATAGGTTTCGCTCATTTGTGCAATATCGGCGCGCAAGGCGACTTCCTGCTGGCGCAGGCTCTGAATAAGCGAGGATTGCAGAACGGCAGCCGCTGAATTGACGTTGGTGCCTTCGGCGGCAAGATTGCGGGCATTTTCAAGCTTGGCTTCTGTTTCAGCGCGAGCCGCTTCGGCCACCGAAAGCTGGCCGTTGAGGTCCGTAAG
>JAUSLL010000133.1 GCA_030649335.1 Parvibaculum sp.
TGGTGCCATAGGCATTGATGATGCCGCCATTGATGACGGTCGGGTCAAACACAGCCGCTTCGAGGATTGTCGCAACAAGCGAAGTCGTTGTTGTCTTGCCATGCGTGCCGCCGATGGCGACGCAGGATTTAAGCCGCATCAACTCGGCGAGCATTTCAGCGCGGCGCACCACCGGCAGGAAACGCGCACGAGCTTCGATGAGTTCGGGGTTATCGGCTTTGATCGCGGTCGACACGACGATGACCTGCGCTGTACCGAGATTGGCAGCGGCATGACCGACAGAGACCGGAATTTTCAGATCGCGCAGACGTTTGACATTGGCACTTTCGGCAACGTCGCTGCCCTGCACCTTATAGCCAAGGTTTTTCATCACTTCGGCAATGCCGCTCATACCAATGCCGCCGATGCCGACAAAGTGAATGACGCCAATATCTAAGGGAGCGGGACGCATCAGCGATCCTCCTGCGTAATATGAAGAGGACCAGAAGCGGCTTCACCGCGTCCAAGTTGTTCGACGAGATCGGCAAGGCGACCGACAGCATCGGGCACACCCTGCCCCAAAGCCGCAACAGCCATCGAGCTGAGCCGCGACGCATCACCGAGCAGTTCGGTCAGCGTTGTGGCAAAAGTCTCCGCTGTGAAATTTTTCTGTTCGATCATGATGCCCGCACCGGCATCCTGCAGCTTGCCTGCATTGGCCTTCTGGTCATTATCGAGCGAATGCGGCAAGGGCACGAGAACCGAGGGACGACCGATGACGGAAAGTTCCGCGACCGTCGATGCGCCTGAGCGCCCGATGACAAGATGCGAAGCGGCGATGCGGGCGGGCATGTCGTCGAAGAAGCTTTCAAGATCGGCATCAATACCGGCACTTTGATATTGCGCACGCACGCGGTCGATGTCTTCAGGACGCGCCTGCTGCACAACGTGAAGGCGAGCGCGCAAACCATCCGGCAATTTTGCGAGTGCGGCTGGCACCACATCGCTCATCACGCGCGCACCCTGGCTGCCGCCGAACACGAGAAGCTCGATGCGCCCGCTTTCAGCGGGGGCCACATAAGGCGACGCCGCATGAACGGCGACGGCATCACGGACCGGATTGCCGGTGACGATGCATTTGCCCGCATCCGCGTCGCGTAAAAACTTCGGGCTGGCGAAGGTCGAGGCGATGGCGCGCACATAGGGCGCGACGAGTTTGTTGACACGGCCGAGCACGGCATTTTGCTCATGCACGCAAGTCGGCACACGACGCAGCAATGCGGCGGCGAGCGGCGGCAAAGTCGGATAACCACCGAATCCGATGACAACTGAAGGCGCGACGCGACCGAGAATGCCATACGCCTGCCCGATGCCAGACAGGATCGAGGGCGCAGCTTTGATGAGACCGACGAGGCCACGATCATTCGGCGTGGCGGAAGGCACGGAGAAAATATCGGCACCCGGAAACAAAGTGTCGAAACGCTGCACGCGCTCGTCGGTAATGAGCACGATCTGGCGACCACGGCGGCGCAATTCTTGCGCCAGCGCTTGCCCCGGAAACAAATGACCGCCGGTGCCACCGGCAGCAATCACAACGGGTCCTGCGGGATGGAGGCTCATGCGTGCCTCCTCTTCCCGTTGGGCGGGGCGACCTGACTGCCCGCGCGACGGCGCGTGAGCGCAAGCAACATGCCCATGGTGAGGCCCAGCGCGATGAGCGACGAGCCGCCATAGGAAATAAACGGCAGCGTCATACCTTTGGCGGGCATCAGATTAACGTTCACCGCCATATTAATGAGGGCCTGCAAACCAAAGAGCGCGACAAGGCCACAGGACGCGAACTGTATAAACAGATCCTGCTCATTCATGGCGCGGCGCAAAGTGCGCAACACAATGAACGAGAACATGCCGATGATGATGAGACCGGCGATGATGCCGAACTCTTCGGCAGCAACCGCAAAAATGAAATCGGTATGAGCATCCGGCAATATGCGTTTGACTTCGCCCTCACCCGGACCGCGCCCGAAGACACCGCCGGTGTGGAACGCATCAAGCGCGCGGTCTATTTGATAAGTGTCGCCGGATTCAGGATTGAGAAAGCGGTCAACGCGGCTCGTCACATGCGGGCTCAACGAGTAGGCAGCGACAGCGCCAACAAGCGCGATGATCGCCAGCGCGCCGATCCAGCGCCATGACAATCCGGCCATGAAGAAGAGAGCACCGAAGACAAGCGTGACGAGCATCAACTGACCAAAGTCAGGCTGCATCGCGAGCACGCTCACGACCATGCCATAGAGCGCGAGCGCGATCAGCGTTCCCGGGAAACCGGGTGTGCGTTGCGCTTCGGCAAACATCCACGCGGCCAGCACAACGAAAGACGGTTTAACAAATTCGGACGGCTGAATGGCGAGCGGGCCGATCTGCAACCAGCGATGTGCACCCTTCACTTCGGGTCCGATGAGAAGCGTCAGCACCATCAGCGTGAAAGCTGTCACAAAGACGAGCGCCGCAAGGCGACGCACCTGACGGACATCAAGCAGCGACACACCGATGATCGTGGCGACCGCCGGCATGAAGAAGAACAACTGACGATAGACAAAGTGAAACGGCGGCAGGTGAATACGCATGGCGACAGCGGGGCTTGCCGCAAGGGCCAGCACACCGCCAATGAGCATCAGGCTGAACAGACCAAACAGCGTCAACTTATCTACAGTCCACCACCACTGGGCGATATGGCTGCGATTTGTGCGGGCAAGGCGGATCATGCGTGCACCCTCCCCTTGGCGGCCAGATGCGCCATCACGCTCGTGCGGAAGGCTTCGCCGCGTTGCTCGAAATTGGCGAATTGATCGAACGAAGCACAGGCAGGGGAAAGCAACACGACGCGCAAGGCGCTGCTATCTGCCTCATCGGCATCACGGGCAGCCGCTTCAACGGCACGGTCCAGCGTTTGGGATTGGACATAGTCCACTTTGCCATCGAGCGTACGGGCAAATTCATCTGCTGCCGCGCCGATCAGATAGGCACGGCGCAGGCGCGGGAAATAGTCGACCAGCGTATCAATGCCGCCTTCTTTGGATTTGCCGCCGATGATCCAATAAATATTGTCATAGGTCGCGAGCGCCTTTGACGCCGCATCAGCATTGGTTGCCTTGCTGTCATTGACATAGCGGACGCCATCTTCTTCGGCGACAATTTCCATGCGATGCGCAAGGCCCGGGAAAGTCTCAAACGCATCGAGAATTTTATCGCGCGAATAACCGAGCGCGCGACCAGCGGCGTAAGCCACCGCTGCGTTCTGCCAATTATGAGTACCAGCCAGCGTGCGCAAGCCATCGAGCGAGCCGACGTCCTGTGTCTGGGCAGATACGCTGTCGTAAAGCTGTCCGCCGAGAACATAGACACCGCGCCCCAAAGTCTTACCAATGGACACCGGCACAACAGCCGCGGCGCGCTTTGCACCGACATCCGTGCAGATGCTGGCCGAATAAGCATCGTCAACGCCGATGATTGCTGTATCGCCTTCACCCTGATGTGCAAAGAGACGCGCTTTGACAGCAGCGTAGTTCTCAATCGTGCCGTGACGATCAATATGATCGGGCGTGATATTGAGCAACACACCGACATGGGGCGCGAAGCTCGGCGCGAGATCAATCTGATAAGACGAAAGCTCGATCACATAAACGGTCGTCGCAGTCGGCATATCAAGGTCCAGCACCGGCTTGCCGATATTGCCGCCGACCTGCGCATTGTCACCGCAACGCTTGACCATGTGACCAATGAGTGCAGTCGTCGTCGATTTACCATTGGTGCCTGTAATGCCAACAATGCGCCCACCGGGCACAAGTCCGCGCGCCGCGCGATAGAACAACTCAACATCACCGATCACTTCGACACCCGCGGCTTGTGCCAGCAGAACCGTCGGATGCGGTGCGGGATGCGTGAGCGGCACACCGGGGCTGAGGACCAAGGCGGCGATGTCCGACCAGTCGCGCGTCGTCAAATCTTCAAGCGTGACACCGGCAGCGGCAGCTTCCGCACGCCGCGCTTCGCCGTCGTCCCACGCCACAACGCGCGCGCCGCCTGCTTCGAGCGCACGCACAGTTGAGAGCCCGGACTTTCCAAGTCCGAACACGGCAACGAGACGTTTGTTAAAGCTGGTGGCGGGGATCACGCGGATTACCTCAGTTTCAATGTCGCAAGGCCGATCATCGCCAGCACAACGGCGATGATCCAAAAACGGACGACGACGGTGGGCTCGGCCCAACCCTTTTGTTCAAAATGATGATGCAGCGGCGCCATGCGGAAGACGCGCTTGCCGGTGAGTTTAAATGACGCGACCTGCACGATGACCGACACAGCTTCAAGCACGAACAACCCGCCGATGATGGCTAGCACCAGCTCGTGTTTGGCGGCCACCGAGATCGCACCCAGCGCGCCGCCAAGGGCAAGCGAACCTGTGTCGCCCATAAAAATCATGGCGGGCGGCGCGTTGTACCAAAGGAAGCCGAGGCCTGCGCCGATGAGCGCGCCACAGAAAACAGCCAACTCGCCCGTGCCCGGCACAAAATGAATTTGCAGATATTCCGCAAAGACCGCGTTGCCGACGAGATAGACGATGAGACCAAAGCTCGCCGCCGCAATCATCACCGGCACGATAGCAAGGCCGTCAAGACCATCTGTGAGATTGACCGCATTCGACGAGCCGACGATGACCAGAGCGCCGAAGAGGAAGAAGAAGCCGCCAAGCTGTAGGAGCACGCCCTTAAAGAAAGGAATGGTGAGGGCCGTCGCCATCGGTTCCTTGGCAACAGACACCAATGCCCACATGGCGATGATGGCGATGACAAATTCAAAGAACAGTTTGACGCGGCCCGGCACACCTTTGGGCGAAATTTTCGACACTTTCAGATAGTCGTCGGCAAAACCAACCGCGCCAAAACCAAGCGTGACGAACAACACGATCCAGACGTAGTGATTGGTCAGATCCGCCCAGAGCAAAACAGAAGGCACGAGGCCAAACAGAATAAGGAAACCGCCCATGGTGGGCGTGCCCTGCTTCATGATGATATGCGACTGCGGCCCGTCCTCACGGATCGGCTGGCCGCGGCGCTGACGCGCCTTCAGCATCGCAATCACATACGGACCAAAAATGAATGTGAGCAGGAACGCTGTCATCGTCGCGCCGCCGGTGCGGAACGTGATGTAGCGGAACACGTTGAGCGCATTGACGTCTTTCGACATGCCCGCAATCAAATCATAAAGCATCAGATTTCCCCTCTGTTGCGGCGAATGCTGGCAGCGTCATCATCGCCAAGCGCCATCAGCGCTTCGACAACGGGTTTCATGCGCGAACCGTTTGATCCTTTGACCATCACCACGTCCCCGCTCTGAAGAGCATCAGATAAGGGCTCGATCAATCCGTCCGATGTAGCGGCATAGAGCCCGCGACGATCATCGGGCAGCGCTTCCCAAAGGGCGCGCATATCCGGTCCGCAGGCATAGACTAGATCAATGTCGGCGCGCGCCAGAGGCACAGCTAGCTCGCGGTGAAGCTCAATAGCCGTCGCTCCGAGCTCGAGCATGTCGCCAAGGACCGCGATGCGACGCCCGCGCGGACCCGGCTCAACACGACCCAGCGTTTCGATGGAAACACGCATGGATGCCGGATTGGCATTGTAGCTTTCATCAATCAGCGTAAAGGGACGACCGGTGGCGGCGACCTGATGGCGTTCGCCGCGACCCGTCGGTGCTTCCAGATGAGCAAGAGCCATAGCCGCCTGCGCAAGATCAGCGTCCAGCGCCTTGATGCAGGCAAGCATCGCAAGGCTGTTCATCACAATATGACGACCCGGCACCCCGAGCTTGTAAGTGACCGGCGTGCCGCAGATCGACGCTGAAACACACGAGCACGTATCCTTGAGCGCAACTTTTTCCAGATGCGCGTCAGCTTCGGCATGCTCACCGAAAGAAATGATGCGACCCGCACCCGCCGCTTTCGCGCGTGCAGCTAGTCGCGCGTAATGCGGATTGTCGCGATTGAGAATGGCGATGCCGCCAACCTGCATTCCGTCAAAAATCTCAGCTTTGGCGTCGGCAATTTCTTCAATCGAATTGAAATGCGCCATATGCACGGCTTCGACCGTAGTGATCAGCGTGACAAATGGCTCGACAAGTTTCGACAGCGGCGTGATTTCTCCTGCGTGGTTCATGCCGATTTCGAGAATGCCGTATTCGGTGGTTGCAGGCATACGCGCCAGCGACAGGGGCACACCCCAGAGGTTGTTGTAGGACAATGCAGATGCATGCGTCGCGCCCTGCTCTGACAGCAACACACGCAATGCTTCCTTGGTGCCTGTCTTGCCGACGCTGCCGGTGACGGCAACAATCTTGGCACCGGTACGACGACGCGCGGAGCGGCCAAGCTGGTTCAACGCTTCCAGTGCATCGGGCACAACGACCAATGGACCTGCGTCGCGCATGGCTTGCGTGACATCGGAGACAACAGCAGCAGATGCCCCGCGCTCAAGGGCCTTCACGACATAGTCATGTCCGTCCGAGTTCTCGCCTTTGATGGCGACGAACAAATCATCTTTCTGCAGCGTGCGACTATCGATGGAAACGCCATTGGCGATCCAGTCAGATCCCTCCGCGACACCGGAAGTTGCAGCAACCACATCAGCGCGGGTCCAAAGCGGGCTCATGCACCACCTCCGGCTTCAGCGACGATGCGCGCTTCAGCATCTGCAATCGCGAGGTGATCGGAGAAGGGTACTGTCTTGTTGCCGATGATCTGGCCGGTCTCATGCCCCTTGCCCGCGACGACGAGCACATCGCCTGCGCTCAAGCTGCGCATGGCAAGATCAATCGCGTGACCACGATCACCGATTTCAATGGCATTTGGCGCCGTCGCAAGAATTGCCGCGCGAATGGCATCGGCCTGTTCGCCGCGCGGATTATCGTCGGTCACATATACAATGTCGGCAAGCTTGGACGCGACGTCACCCATCTGCGGGCGTTTGCCCGGATCACGGTCGCCGCCGCAACCGAAAATGACAACAAGCTGACGATCTGTGTGCGGGCGCATGGCTTCAAGCAGATTGGCGAGCGCGTCCGGCGTATGCGCATAGTCGACATAGACCGATGCGCCATTGGGAAGATGCGCCACTTCCTCAAGACGCCCCTTTGCACCCTGAAGATTTTCAAGCGCGGCAAAGACTTTGTCGGCCTGCGCCCCGCAGCCGATGGCGAGACCCGCCGCGACAAGGGCGTTCGACGCCTGAAAAGCGCCGATGAGCGGCAATTCGATTTTGAAATTGCGGCCTTCGTGGATGACGTCGAGCGACTGACCGCGCGTGCCGGGGCGCGCCGCGACGAGGCAGATGCCACGACCTTTGCGACCCACGGAAATGACGCGATGACCACGCGCCCAAGAGACGGCTTCAAATTCGGCAAAATGCGTGGCGTCCGCGTTGAGAACCGCAACGCCGCCCGGCCCCATCACTTCGCCGAACAGACGCAGCTTGGCATAGGCGTAATCTTCAAAGTCGTGATGATAATCGAGATGATCGCGCGTGATATTGGTGAAAGCTGCCGCTGTGACCTTTGCGCCATCCATGCGGAATTGCGCGAGCCCGTGGCTGGAAGCTTCCATCGCCAGATGCGTCACACCTTCGTCCGCCAACGAGGCGAGCGCGGCCTGAAGCGTCACCGGGTCCGGCGTCGTCGCACCAAGATCGCGCTCACCGCGCGCACTGACGATACCGACCGTGCCGAGGCTCGCCGCATCAAGACCGAGCGAGACCCAGATCTGGCGCAGAAAAGTCACGATGGAGGTTTTGCCGTTGGTGCCTGTCACGGCGGCAATGGTGCGCGGCTGCTTCCCATAGAATTTCGCTGCCATCAGGGCGAGGCGCCTGCGGGGATTTCGGTCTGCAATGACGGGCACGGGTGCCGACACCGCAACGCCTGTTTCAATCAGAATGGCCGATGCGCCTTGCGCCAAAGCCTGCGGCACAAATTGCGCGCCATCTGCTTTGGTGCCCGCGAGGGCTGCAAAAAGAAAGCCGGGGCGTACTGCACGACTGTCTGCCGTCAGGCCGACGATCTCCGTTGCTTCCCCTTCGGGAGGCAGAGATACATCAGAACCGATCAGCGCAGACAGCTGCATTTCACCTCACACTTTAATGGTCGGAACCGGGATCAAACGTCACAAGCTTTGCCTCATGCACCATGCCGTCCGGCGACCGTTCATTTTTCGCAAACACCATGCCTTCGGGTTTCAGACCAAGAAGCGGTGCGACGCGCTTGACGACGCGCGCCGTCACGGGCGCAGCGTTCCAGCCAGCCGTTGCATAGCCATATGTCGCCTTCGATCCCTGCGGCTCGTCGAACATGATGAGCATGACGTAGCGCGGATCACTCGCGGGGAAGGCACTGAGGAAAGACGAGATCAAACGGTGACGCGCGTAGCCGCCATTGACTGCTTTTTCAGCCGTGCCTGTTTTGCCCATCACAGGATAGCCCTGCACATCCGCTTTCTTGCCTGTGCCTTCACTGACAACCATACGCAGGAGGCTGCGCATTTCGGTGCTGGTGCGATCAGATATCAAACGCGTACCGGGCCGCACGGCGTCCTGACGCAGAAAACTTGCCTTCACCTGCGTGCCGCCATTAACGATCATCGCCATGGCCGACACGACCTGCATCGGCGTCACGGCAATGCCCTGACCGAATGAAGCGGTGATGGTGGACAATTCGCCCCAACGCGGCGGCAAGAGCGGTGCGCCGGCTTCGGGCAACTCAATTTCCGGCCGCGTCAGCAAGCCGAAACGTCCGAGATAGGCGCGGTATGGTTCCGTGCCCAGCTGAAGCGCAATCTTTGCTGTGCCGACGTTCGACGACACCATGAAAATTTCAGGCACACTCAGCCAGCGGTTTTCAGCATGAAAATCGTGGATGGTGAAGCGACCCATTTTAATCGGTTGAGTGGCGTCAAACTTCTCTTCGATCCGCACCTTGCCACTGTCGAGCGCGGCAGCAAGCGTCACGGCCTTGAAGATCGAGCCCAGTTCGTAAACGCCAAGGGTCGCGCGATTGAAGCGCGAATCATCATTCGTTGCCATCGGCTCATTGGGATCAAAATCCGGCAACGAACTCATGGCCATCAACTCGCCGGTATGCGCATCCATGATGATACCGACGGCGGCTTTGGCTTTGAATTCTTCAGTCGCTTTGACCAACTCGTCGCGCAACGCAAACTGCACGCGCATATCAATCGACAGACTGACCGGACGCGCACGTTCGCCGCCCGCATCGCCACGACCGAGCAGCAGCGACTTGTCGATGTAACGTTCTATGCCCGCCGTGCCGCGATTATCCAGATCGACCATGCCTAGGACATGCGACGAGCTGTGACCATTGGGATAAACGCGCTTCTGTTCGCGGCGATAGCCAAGACCTGGTAACCCAAGATAATGCACCGCATATTGCTGCTTCGGTGTCATATCGCGCTTGAGCCAGATGAAAGCGCGGCCTGTCTCAAGTTTCGCAGCCACCTCATCAGCATCCAAATCAGGAAGTGCTGTTGCAAGCTGGCGGGCGGTTTCAACCGGATCAACAATGGCGCGGCCATCGGCATAGAGCGACGCCGTTACGATGTCGGTCGCCATCACTTCGCCGTTACGATCCACAATATCGGGACGATGGATAGGCCCTACGGAATCCGACGCAGCGATCCGGTCGCCACCGTCACCGCCGACAATAGCAAGCTCAACGAGACGCGCACCGATGAGCGCAAAGCAACCGGCAAAGAGCGTCGCGGCAAGGTAGATGCGCCGCTGCGAGGGCGTACGCACATCCTGCGCGGAACCAGCCTGATGCGAACGCGGGCGCGCAATGGAATCGTGACCGGCAACAGTGATGCGGCCGCGTGAAGAATTATGTGAATTGCGACGACCGATCATCGAACAGTCCTTTCGCCAGCACCAAGATCCTGCGGGGCAACACCGGCATAGCCACCGAGCGGATTGCGTCCGCTGGGCGAATAATAATCGTCCGCCTTGTGAGGCAGCGGCACATCGGCAAACGTGCCGATCTGTCCGGCCTGCAGCGGCTCAAGCTTGGTGTAACGGCGCGCCAGTTCCTGCAGACGTTCCGGCTGGTTGAGATAGCTCCACTCAGCGCGCAGCACGCGGATGCTTTCCTGCTCGGCCTGAATTTCGCGCTCAATCTTCTGCGCCCGCGTTTCAGCCGTTTCGGCGCGATACTTGATGTCGTACAGAAGAACGGAAAGACCGATCACCGCGAGAACAAGGACAATGTTGAGAGCTCTGATCATGCGCCCATCCCCACCATCGTCGGCATGCGCGCAACACCAAGCGCCGCAAGATCGAGTGGCACCACGGGCGCCAGCGTGCGGGCAGCGGCGCGAAGTTTGGCCGAGCGCGAACGCGGATTGATGTCTGTTTCGGCTTCTGAGGCTTTGCGCGCTTTGTGCGCCAACTCGCGAAATGACGGCTCCGTCTCATTGCGTTCCGGCGCAAAGCGATTGGCGCGCGCGGCGCGGCCTGTACGTGCCGTGAAGAAGCGTTTCACGACGCGGTCTTCAAGCGAATGAAACGCGACGGCAGCGAGAATGCCCTCGGGGCGCAACAAGCTTTCGGCACCCGCCAAACCTTGTGCGAGTTGTCCCAGCTCGTCATTGACGAACATGCGCAGCGCCTGAAACGTGCGTGTGGCAGGATGAATACGATCCTGCGGGCGGCGACCGATGACACGCTCGACTGTGTTGGCGAGTGCCAGCGTGCGCTCGAATGCCACTTCCTCGCGCGCGGCGACAATGGCTTTGGCGACAGCGCGGGCGCGTTTTTCTTCGCCGTAAACAGCGATGATGCGCGCGAGGTCGCGTTCGTCAAATGTGTTGCAGACGTCAGCGGCGGAAAGCCCCTGCCCGCTCATGCGCATGTCGAGCGGCCCGTCTTTCTGAAACGAAAAACCGCGCTCGGCCTGATCGAGCTGCATGGAGGAAACACCGAGATCGAGCACAACGCCATCGACCGCTTCATGGCCCAGCGCGCGCACCAGTGTTGCCATATCGCCGAAGCAACCTTCGATCAGCGTCAGGCGTCCGGCGAATTCCGATTGCAGATCGCGGCCGCGCAGGATGGCATTGGGATCGCGATCAATGGCCAGCACGGCGCAATCAGCGCTGCCAAGAATGCCGCGGGTGTATCCGCCTGCGCCGAATGTGCCGTCGATATAGAGACCGCCATCTTTAGGTTGCAGAGCATCCAGCACATCGTCGAGCATTACAGGGATGTGGGCCGGTTTGCTCATGCGCCACCGCCGGTCGGCCGGACGGAATTTTCAGGCTGCATGAGATCGGCAAAAGTTTTTGCATCACCAAAGGCCTCAGCGCGGAAGGCCTCATAGGCTTGGGGATTCCAGATCTGGAACCGAGCACCAAAACCGACAAAAGTCGCCTCGCCGGTGATGTTCGCATGGGCACGCATGTCTTCAGGCAAAATGATGCGCCCGTCGCCGTCCATGCTGAGATCCTGGCTCTCGCCGTAAAGCGCAGCGGCGAGCTTGTCATGGGCATCGGAGAACATGCCGAGACGATTAATCATCTGGTCAAGCATGTCGCCGTAAGCCGGTCCGCCCGCGTCGAGATAGGCACCTTTGAAAGACGGGGAGCAGATGATGCCGTTCATGCCCTGAGCAGTCACGATCGCGCGAAATTTCGCAGGCACAGAGACCCGGCCTTTCGCATCAATCTTGTTCGTGAACCGCCCCCGGAACGACTCCATTGGAAGCACTCATTTCCTGTTGAGGCGCCCGCAACAATTGGGCTAACCCGCATTCCCCACCCGCGCGCGGGTCCGGATGGTCCGGAACCGACAATATACGGGACATCATGGGATAACATGGGTTTTTATGGGCGTCAACGGGAAACCCTAGGTATTCAGCGGGATTGGGCGCAATTTCACAGGAATATCCGGGCCTTAATTCCATTGAATACTTAAGAACATAAGTAGAACAAAACGGATGTATACGATCAGCATCTCCCTGACGGTGGTGACGGGTTACCCGGACAGCCGGGGCGAGACTGAGCCCCAATTCGGCAGAAAATATGTCAGATGGCCTGTAAGCCGGGTTCTGTACCCTTGCGGGCGATGACCATTCATCTGGGACGCCTGTTACCAAGCGCCTCGTGCAACCAACCCGGGCAGCATCCCGGAAACAGGTTTACCGGATTTGCATCCGGCGTGCCGCCCCTATTTGGTCTTGCTCCCGGTGGGGTTTGCCATGCCGCTCCCGTTACCGGTCGCGCGGTGCGCTCTTACCGCACCGTTTCACCCTTACCTGCGTCAAACACAGGCGGTCTGTTCTCTGTGGCACTTTCCCTGGGGTCGCCCCCGCCGGTCATTATCCGGCACCGTGTTTCCGTGGAGCCCGGACTTTCCTCTGCCCTGCTTGCGCAAGACAGCGGCCATCCGGCCATCTGACAGCATGGTCATAGGAGGCTTGCCCGCTTTACGTCAAGTTTATCCACGTCAGGTGGTTGCACATGCCCGCCCCGGCCCCGACATTGCGCATAAGCAAAACAATCAAATTCAGGGAGCAAACCATGAAAGCCGCCGTCTATTACGAAAACGGACCACCCAGTGTCCTCAAATACGAAGACGTGGCCGATCCCGAATGCCTGCCGCAGGGCATTGTCATCAAGGTGGAAGCCGTCAGCATCGAAGGCGGCGACACGCTGAACCGCTCGGGCGGCGAACTCGCCACCCGTCCTCACATCGTGGGCTATCAGGCGGCAGGCACCGTCATCGAAGTCGGCGCGGAAGTGAACGACTTCAAAATCGGTGATCGCGTTACAACCGTCAATTTCGCCGGATCGCACGCCGAACTACGTTCGGTCTTTGCGCGCACGGCTTGGCATGTGCCAGAAAATCTCGACATCAAACAAGCTGCCGCTATCCCCGTGCCCTTCGGCACGGCGGATGATTGCCTGTTTGAATATGGCCATTTGCAATCCGGCCAGACCGTTCTCGTGCAAGCCGGTGCCGGTGCGGTCGGCCTCGCGGCCATCCAGCTCGCCAAACGCGCTGGCGCAACTGTGATCGCCACCGCGTCGAGCGATGAGCGCCTCGCGCGCCTCAAAGAATTCGGCATGGATCACGGCATCAACTACACGACGCAAGACCTCGTTGCTGAAGTGAAGCGCCTGACCGACAACAAAGGCGTCAATCTCGTGGTTGATCCGGTCGGTGGCAGCACTCTGCAAAAGTCGATCCTCGCCATGGGCTATCGCGGCCACGTCTCGCTGGTCGGACAGGCCGGACGCGACCCTGCCAAGGTCGATGTTTCGACAATGATGGGTCTCAACCAAACTCTATCGGGTGTTTTCTTGGGTGCGGAAATCTTTTCCGACCGCGTGCACGACAATATCCAGAACCACATCAATGATGCGGCGGCGGGCTTGCTGAAAGTGCAGATCGACAAAACCTTTGCGCTGAAAGACGCCGCTGCGGCACATGAATATATCGAGAGCCGCAAGGCTGTCGGTCGCGTACTGCTGATCCCGTGATCGGCTAGACCGCATCCAGAAGAAGACGGAGCGTGGCCACGGTCGAAAGATCGGCCACACCGTCAATCTTTGCAGGCCGGAAGTGGCGCTGGAAGGCTTTCACCACCGCTTCGGTCTTCGCGTCATAGACGCCCAAAACCTCAACGCCATAGCCGTAATTCGCCAAGCGGAACTGCAATTCCGACACGGGGTCGCCGCGATCTCCGAGCTTCAGCACCGGCCCATCAACAATTTCAACCGGCTCGACCCAGACACCGACGCCCGCCCGCGCAAGACGCGCCCAGTCAAACCATTCGCCGGGGTCTTCCTTGCGACCCGGTGCAATGTCGGAATGGGCAACCACCGAACGCGGCGCGATCGGGTGACGCGACATGATCTCCTGACAAAGCAGCTCGACGGCCTGCATCTGAATATCGGGATAAGGCGGACAACCGCCGTCGTGACCGCAGTTGACGATCTCTATGCCGATAGAACGACCGTTCAAATCAGAGATACCTGCCCAGCTTGAAACGCCTGCGTGCCAAGCGCGCTTTTCCTCATCGACGAGGCGCAGCACATGACCGCCCTCGTCCACCACGTAATGCGACGAGACTTTGGCAGCCGGATCACAAAGATGAGAGATCGCCGCCTCGGCGCTGCCCATGCCGGTGTAATGCAGGACCAATACATCAATGGTGGCAGGTTGCGGCCTGTCATTGAAATTGGGCGATGGCCGCAGCGCGACGGGAAGGCTCATAGACGTTCAGACCAAAGGCGTTCAGACCAAATTTTCCGGCGGCCCGCAAAATTCACGGACCGGTATCGACGATCTGCTTCTGGCGCAGAGACACGATGAAAATACCCGTGAGCGCAATGAGCGCCCCGATGAGCATTCGCAACGTCACCACATCACCCAGCAACAAGACACTAAAGATGACGGTGATAATCGGCGAAAGCAAGGTCAACGGCGCGGTTTGGGTGACCTCATAACGCTGCAACAGATAGTAGATGCCGGCATGGCCGATGAGGCTCGACGCGAAGGCCGTGTAGAACACGCCACTCCAGTTCAGCCATGACGCAGATTGAGCAATCGCCAATTGATCACTCTCAAAGGCCAGCGACATGCCGAACATCAAAGGACCGGCAACCATCGCAATCCATGCCTGCATCTGAAAGACGCCGACGTTTTTGATCTGGCGCTGGAAAACCGTACCAACCGAACCGATGAGTGCGGAGATCACGACGCAGAGCACGCCGATCCAAAAATGGAAGACAACCGGATCGAAGCTAATGACCATGACACCGAGAAACGACAGCGCGATGCCGAGCCAGCGCCGCCAACGCACCTGCTCGCCGAGGAAGATCACTGACATAATGGTGGCAAAGGGCACACCGAGCTGACTGACAACAGCCACGACAGACGGATTGGAGAGCGACAGGCCCGCAAAGAAAAAACCAAATCCCAGAGGACCGGCGCAAAACGCAATGATAAGCACCTGCTTCATCCGTCCCTCATGAATTTTGAGGAAGGGGAACAACACCGCAATGATAAGCAGAAACCGGAACGCCGTGAACATCATGGGCGGAAAATGGTCGAGCGCCACCTTCGACGCAATAAGCGCGAACCCCCAGACGAGGTTGATAAACATCATAAGGGCGAGGTGCTGGCGGGTCATGATCCGGTGGGGAAATGGCAAGGGTGGCCCTTGTTAGCCTAAGCCCGCCATCGCGCCTAGCCCTGCCCTATGCAAAGAGCCACAAAGCCGCACGGGATTATAAGCCGCGATGTGTCATAATTTTTTCGTAAGCGACATTGATCGTCGCGAGCTTCTCGTTCGCGATCGAGACAAGCTCCTTAGGCACACCGCGCGCAATCAGCGTGTCAGGATGATTTTCACGCACAAGGCGATGATAGGCCTTGCGCAGATCATCACTCGAAATATCGGGCGTAATGCCGAGGATCAGATAAGGATCGGCCTTGTCGGACCCCAAATGGCTCGCCCGGATACGCGCGAACTCGACTTCCGAGAAGCCGAAGATGTCAGCAACCGTGCGCAGATATTCAAGTTCGGCCGGGTGGACATACTTGTCCGCCTTAGCGATGTGAAAGAGCGCGTCGATGACGTCTTCGAGCATGGCCGGATTATCTCGGAAGATCGAGGCGACCTGCTCGGCATAGGCCTGAAAGCCCGCAACGTCCTGCTGAGCGATACGATAGACACGGTCTACGTTCGCCTTCTCGGCATCCGGCACTTTCATGACTTCTTCAAAGGCGCGGATTTCCGCATCCGATACCTGACCGTCAGCTTTGGCCATTTTGGCAGAAAGCGCGATGAGGGCGACGGTGAAGACAACTTCCTTGTCGGCAAGCGCACGGTCGATGACAAGGTGGCCTGCCACCGCACCGACAAGAGCGCCCAATGGTCCGCCAACGGCAAGACCAAGTCCGGCACCTGCTATTTTACCCCAAATCGACATGAGCAAATCTTAGTGGCATTTGGATCGGTCCGCACCCAGCAATTCCGCAAAGCGCTTCGAACCTTTGGTGACAATCTCCGGTTTCTGCCAACCACCCGTGACTTTCGGCCACAGGCAGAAGTGAGATTGCGCTATCCCGATTACGTCTCGCGGTGCCAGCGCACTTATGGCAATTTCGTCCGATGAGTGACCGGACCCAAACCACCCCGCAATGGGACTTCTGGATCGACCGTGGCGGTACCTTTACCGACATTGTTGCGCGCAGGCCGGATGGTCAGCTTGCCGCGCATAAGCTGCTGTCAGAAAATCCCGAACGATATGAGGACGCGGCCCTTCAGGGCATCCGCGACCTGATGGATCTCCGTCACGACGACCCGTTGCCGACGGACTGCATTGGTGCCGTAAAAATGGGCACAACCGTGGCGACCAACGCGCTGCTGGAGCGCAAGGGCGAACGCGTACTGTTCCTCACCACACGCGGCTTTGCAGACGCTTTGCGCATCGGCTACCAGAACCGCCCTCACCTCTTCCGGCTGGAAATCGTCAAACCCGACATGCTGTTTGAGCGCAGCGAAGAGGTCCCGGAACGTGTCACCGCTGAAGGAGAAGTGCTTACCCCGCTCGACGAAGACGAAACACGACGGGTTCTGTCACAAGCCTTTGACGCGGGCATTCGCGCCGTTGCCATCTGCTTCATGCATGGCTATCGCTACACTGCCCATGAGCAGGCAGCAGCGCGCATCGCGCAAGAAGTCGGCTTCACGCAAATCTCGACAAGTCACGCCACCAGCCCGCTGATGAAATTTGTCTCGCGCGGCGACACAACCGTCGTGGACGCCTACCTCTCCCCGATCCTCAAACGCTATGTCGCCAGCGTCGCGGATGCGCTGGGTGAGGAAACACGATTGCTGTTCATGCAATCTTCCGGCGGGCTCACCGACGCTACGCTCTTTGAAGGCAAGGACGCGATCCTGTCCGGTCCGGCGGGCGGTGTCGTCGGCGCGGTTGAAACGGCGCGGCTTGCAGGCATCACGCGGCTCATCGGCTTTGACATGGGCGGCACTTCAACAGACGTCTGCCACTATGACGGCGAGTTGGAACGCAGCTTCGAGACCGAAGTCGCAGGCGTCCGCATGCGCGCCCCGATGATGCAAATTCACACGGTTGCCGCAGGCGGCGGCTCGGTCCTTCACTATGACCACGACCGGTTGCGCGTCGGACCAGATTCCGCCGGTGCTAATCCCGGCCCCGCCGCCTACCGGCGCGGCGGACCGCTGACCGTGACCGACGCCAATGTCATGGTTGGCAAACTCATGCCGGACTATTTTCCCTCCGTCTTCGGCGGCGATGGTAAAGCACCGCTGGACGCCGACATTGTGCGGCAGCGCTTCGCGGCTCTTGCCAACAAGCTGGGCCGCACACCGGAAGAAACAGCGGACGGCTTTATCCGCATCGCCGTCGGCAACATGGCCCAAGCAATCAAGAAAATCTCTGTTCAGCGCGGGCACAATGTCGCGCAATATGCGCTGGCCTGTTTCGGCGGTGCGGGCGGACAACATGCCTGTCTCGTCGCCGATGCACTCGGCATGAGGCAGATATTCTTCCATCCGCTATCGGGAGTGCTCTCTGCTTATGGCATGGGGCTCGCTGATATTCGTGCAAGCCGCCAACGCGCCATCGAAGCGCCGTTGGACGCTGGGGGGCTGGCACATGTCACTGCCGCTATGCTCGACATGGAAATAGACGCAAGCGCCGAAGTGGTGGCACAAGGCATCGCGTCGTCACGCATCGTCACGCAAACCAAACTCCATTTGCGCTATGCAGGAACAGACACAGCGCTTTTTATAGATCACGACCCGCTGGAAGACCTTAAGGCTGCATTCGAGGCCGCACACAGCAAACGCTTTGGTTTTATCGCCGAGCAAAAACCCGTCATCATTGAAGCCCTGTCCGTTGAAGCCATCGGCAAGGATGCTGACGTGACGGAAAGCACCATGCGGTCCGATGGAGCAACTCCGCGCGGAACAGTAGACCGCCACACGAAATATTTCACCGAAGGCAAATGGCACGACGCGCCTGTATTCCGCCGTGAGGCCCTGACCACAGGCCAGATCATCGCCGGACCCGCCATCATCATCGAACCGCATCAGACCATTGTCATAGAACCCGAATGGCGGGGCGAAGTGACGCCACTCAATCACATCATTCTGACGCGACCGACGCCTAAGCAACGCGCCCACGCCATCGGCACGGAAGTCGATCCGGTGATGCTTGAGATTTTCAACAATCTCTTCATGTCGATTGCCGAACAGATGGGTTTCACGCTGGAAAAGACGGCTTTCTCCGTCAACATCAAGGAACGGCTCGATTTTTCCTGCGCCATTTTTGACCGCGCGGGCGGTCTGGTCGCCAATGCCCCGCATATGCCTGTGCATCTGGGATCCATGGGCGCGAGCGTGCGCGCGGTGATCGACCAGAACCCCGACATAGGCCCCGGCGACGTCTTCGTACTAAACGCACCTTATAATGGCGGCACACATCTGCCGGACGTGACCGTCGTTGCACCGGTCTTCGACGCAGACAATACAACTAGGCTCTTCTATGTGGCGGCACGCGGCCATCAGGCCGACATTGGCGGCATTTCACCAGGCTCCATGCCTGCGCACTCCAAGACCGTCGAAGAAGAAGGCGTACTCATCGATAACTTTAAGCTCGTAGACAGAGGCACATTCCGCGAAGCCGACATGCGCACCCTGCTCTCTTCCGGTCGCTGGCCCGCCCGCAATCCCGATCAGAACATCGCCGACTTGCGAGCCGAAATCGCCGCTTGCGAAAAAGGCGCGCAGGAATTGCGCAAAATGGTGGGTGATTTCGGACTTGAGGTGGTCGAAGCCTATATGCGCCATGTGCAGGACAATGCCGAGGAAAGCGTTCGCCGCCTGATCGGCCGCCTCAGCGATGCGCAATTTGTGCAAGCCATGGACGACGGCTCAAAAATCTGCGTGAAGGTGACAGTCAACACCGAGGCCCGCAGCGCCGTCATCGATTTCACCGGCACCAGCGCGCAGCTTTCGAGCAATCTCAATGCGCCTTCGGCCGTCGCCCGCGCGGCAGTACTCTATGTCTTTCGCTGCATGGTGGATGATGACATTCCGCTGAACGAAGGCTGCCTGAAGCCGCTCGACATCATCATCCCCGACGGTTCCATGTTGTCGCCCGTCTATCCCGCAGCAGTCGTCGGCGGCAATGTGGAAACGAGCCAGGCGGTGACGGATGCCCTTTTCGGCGCGTTTGGCGCTATGGCCTCGGCCCAAGGGACCATGAACAATCTCACCTTCGGCAATGCGCGCCATCAATATTACGAAACAATCTGCGGCGGCGCGGGCGCTGGTCCGAACTTCGACGGAGCCGATGCTGTTCACACCCACATGACCAATTCGCGCCTGACAGATCCAGAAATTCTCGAATGGCGCTTCCCTGTGTTGCTCGAAGACTTCGCCATCCGGCGCGGTTCGGGCGGCACCGGCGCTCATAAGGGCGGCGATGGTGTAACGCGCACGATCCGATTCCGCGAAGCAATGACGGTGTCGATCTTGTCCACCCATCGCATCGTCGCGCCATTCGGACTGAACGGCGGCACCGACGCCAAATGCGGCAGGAACCTCCTGCACGCGCAAAACGGACAGATGGTTGAGCTCGATGGCTCCGATCAACGCGAGGTGGAGGCAGGCGATGCCATCACAATCGAAACGCCGGGCGGCGGCGGCTATGGTCCCGCCCCTAAATCCTAACAATATCTGAACGCGGGACAGTACCGTCAGCGACGGAACATTAGCGCGCCATCCATAATCTCCGATCCAAATCAATTGCTGGTCGAAGAATTCGACCGGTTTCAGATACAGGATCGTGGCAATGTTTCGACATCTCGTGGCCGGCCTCTATGTCGCCGTCTTTTTCACCATCGCGCCGGCTTATGCCGAAGAAACACCTGCGCCTGCAGCGGGCATGTCATCTGAATTCATCGACAGTCTGCGCAATGTGATCGCCTCACGCGTGACAACCATCTCCATCCGCGCTCAAAACAAGCGCTACGCCAGCATTGCGCAGAACGACATCGACCGCCTCGACAAACAATGGCGCGCCGAAACGAAAAGCGACACGCAGCCGCTGATCGCACAGCTTATGGGTAATCCGCTGAGTTCCTATCTCATCCGCAAAAAGGCGGAATCACTCGGCCTCTACACCGAAATTTTCGTCTTTGATGCCAAGGGTCTCAACGTCGGCCAGTCGTCTGTGACTTCCGACTATTGGCAAGGTGACGAGCCGAAATATCAGCAGACCTATGCCATTGGCCGCGACGCGGTGCTGATCGACGAACCCGAATACGACGATGCAACAAAGTCACGTCGCCAACAGGTGAGCTTCCCGATCATCGACCCCGAAACCAACGAAATGCTGGGAGCCGCCACTGTCGAAATCAACATCGACGAACTGGCACGCCGCGGGCATTTCGCCCATTCAAGCTGACACTGCCGACAACAATCCGCGCTCAGAGACAATCAGGTTACATCATGACAAGCTTTCTCCAGAACTTGCCGATCTCCCGCAAAATCTTTGTCGCCTTCGGCGCCATTCTGCTGGTCATGCTGGCAGTCGGCGGTGCGACATACACCATGATTTCGCTGAGCCGCGACGCATCGACAGTTGTTGCCAACTCATCACGCGAAGCCATCCGCACCGGGCAGTTGGTGAGCGCGCTCAACGCACAGGAAAGCGCCCTGCGCGGGTTCATGGCCGCCGATGATCCGGCCTTCCTGACAGAGCTCGACACCGCACGCGCCGACTTCACCTCCATCATCGACAGCATGATCAGCGCAGGCACGATGGAAGCACCGGAAATTGAAAATCTGGCGAAAGTCCGCGAAATTTCGGAACTCTGGTTCAGCGGTATCGTCGCCACTCAGATCAAACTCATGCAGCATCCCGACACCGTTGAAGAAGCCCGCGCCATGCTTGTGGCAGGCGCTGGTCAGGCCGAGATGGACGAAATGAAAAAGATTGCTCAGGACGTGCAATCCGGTATGCGCGGCGACGTCGACGGCGCAGAACTGACACTCACCAAAGACTTCACAATGACAATCACGATGCAGATCGGCGGCACGCTCGTTGCCTTTCTGGCGGCTGTCGGCATGGGGTTCTGGCTCACACGCATGATCTCAACACCAATCATCCGCATGACAGATGCTATGACCACGCTTGCCGGCGGCGACAAGACCATCGACATCCCGGCAACCAACCGCAAGGACGAAGTGGGAGACATGGCGCAGGCCGTGCTCATCTTCCGCGACAACATGATCAAGGCCGACAAGCTAAGTGCAGAACAAGCCGTGGAACAGGCAACACGCATGAAACGCGCCGAAGCCCTGCGCGATCTTGTCAGCGGCTTTGAAGGCGAAGTCGCGGGTATTCTCGACAGCTTTGCTGAAAGCTCGAAGGGGCTCGAAGAAACAGCCCGCACGATGAATGCGACTTCCGACCAGACGAGCCATCAGGCAACGTCTGTGGCAAGTGCCGCAGAAGAGGCCGGTGTCAATGTGCAGACGGTCGCCAGCGCCGCTGAGGAACTCTCCGCCTCGATCAATGAAATCGGCCGTCAGGTGAGCCACTCGGCCCAGATTTCCGACAATGCCGCCGACAAGGCCGCGCGCGCCAATGAAAAAGTGCAGCAACTGGCCCGTGCCGCCGACCAGATCGGTGAAGTCGTCGGTCTCATCCAGGACATAGCAGCGCAGACGAACCTCCTCGCTCTCAACGCCACCATCGAAGCGGCGCGCGCTGGCGAAGCGGGCAAAGGCTTCTCCGTCGTCGCCAATGAAGTGAAGGTGCTGGCGAACCAGACGGCAAAGGCGACAGCAGAAATCGCCCAGCACATCGCAGGCATTCAGGCCGAAACCAATGAAGCCGTGACCTCCATCCGTGAGATTAGCGCCATCGTCGGCGAGGTACAGCAGACAGCCAACATCATCGCGACCGCGATCAACCAGCAGAATGACGCGACGCAGGAAATTGCAGGCAATATCCAGCAGGCTTCCGCCGGCACGTCCGAAGTCTCAGCGGCCATTTCAAACGTGCAGCTGGCCGCCGAAGAAACAGGCGCTGCCGCCAATCAGGTCCTCAATGCCTCAAATGCGCTGGGTCTTCAGTCCACGGACCTTAAATCCCGCATTGAAACATTTCTCTCCCGCGTTCAGGCCGCCTGAACACGCACCGGAAAACCAACACCGGCATGTGAAATGCAACAGCAACGCGAGTCGGCGCTTTCGGGCGTCGACCGTTTTGCGTTTCCAGGCATGGCACCAGCGGCACAGGACCGGAACTTCAGGCTGATTTCCGCCTTTTCCGCACCCATGCAAGCCAGCCACAATGTGGCAGAATAAACGCAGTACAAAATTGCCTTGCCTGCTCCCCGAACCGGTCCAAGATTTCGGTTCGAGACCAATGTGGGGTGCGCGCGGCGCACCGGATGCGACAACCACTTCGGGAGGCCACAATGCCCTTTTCCATGAAAGTCGGTTATTTCTTCACCTGCGTTGCGTTTGTTTTTGTCGGCGCCATCACAGTCGGATTGATCTGAGGCTCGGGCTTTTACTCTGCCGAAAACCGCACGGCATAAGGCTCAAGCGGCAACCGCGTCGCGTTCACGACGAATGAAACCATGTGATAAAAGCCGGTCAGCATGAGCAGCTCCAGCAACTGCTCATCGCTGAACTCGACTGCCAGCAAGGCCCAAAGCGCATCGTCAATCGTCGATGTGTCGTGCAATTGATCGACGAGCCTCAAGATCAATTGTTCACGCGGCGACCAGAACAGCTGATCTGTTTTTGACGAGCGCGTGGCAGCAATTTCGGCCTCGCCGAAGCCGACGCCCTCGGCAAAGAGCGCCATATGCACCCCCCACTCATACTCGCCGCCGCAACGCGCACAGGTGCGATCGATAGCGATTTCGCGTTCCCGCATGGTGAGATTGCCCTTATCGAGCAATCCCCCCGCCATAAAGCGGCGGAACAGGCGCGGGTCGCGGGCAAGCGTGCGGAAGAGCAGAAGCGGCTCAACGCCCGGAGGCATAAGACCAGCAAGCTTCTCTTCCATATCGGGTGCATAAGGTTGGGCGGCAGGGGCAATACGGGCGGTCATGGCAATCTCCTGTTGCTACGATTTCAGTAGCAAAAGATATGCTTCTTTTTTCGTAGCGCAAGAGGTAAAATGCGCTATGGCCAAAACAAAAATCCCCACCCCCGGCAAACCCGTTCGCGGCTCAGAAAGCGGCAAACCCGTTATGGCCCTCATCGACCTGATGGGGCGACGCTGGATTTTGCGTATCCTCTGGGAACTACGCGGAGAGCCGCTCACCTTCCGCGCCCTGCAAGAGGCCTGCGGCGGTGTTTCACCCAGCGTGCTCAACGGGCGCCTCGGCGACTTGCGCGAAGCAGCGCTGATCGAAGCGACTGGTGACGGCTACGGACTGACCGCGATGGGCCGCGAACTCGGCAAGGAATTTGAAGCTCTCACCCATTGGGCAGAAAAATGGGCGAAGGTGCTGAAATGAGTTTGGCTCCGCAGCGCCACGCCATCAAAAATCCCGAAGCGTCCCTCGGTGGCGGCGACCCCGTTAATACGGGGACGCGCAACCGTGAGAGGATAAGTTTTTTCAGGCCGCCGCATCGCCTTCGTCCACGACCGGCGTGTAATTGAGGATCGGCGCAAGCCAGCGTTCGCATTCGGCAAGCGTCATACCTTTGCGCGCAGCATAGTCCACCACCTGATCGCGCTCGATACGACCGACGCCGAAATACTCCGACTGCGGGTGGCTGAAGTAGAAGCCGCTGACCGCAGCGCCCGGCCACATCGCATAGCTTTCGGTGAGCTTGATGCCCGCCGCAGCTTCCGCATCAAGCAACTCAAACAGCGTTTTCTTTTCAGTGTGATCGGGCTGTGCGGGATAGCCCGGTGCCGGACGAACGCCCTGATATTTTTCACCAATCAGGTCCGCGTTGCTGAGTTTCTCGTCAGCCGCATAGGCCCAGAATTCACGGCGCACGCGCTCGTGCATATGCTCGGCAAGAGCTTCGGCCAAACGGTCCGCAAGCGCCTTGGACAAGATCGACTTATAATCATCGAGCTTATCGGCAAATTGCTTGGCGATTTCGTCTTCGCCGTGACCCGTCGTGACTGCAAACCCTCCAACGTAGTCAGCAATGCCTGTCTCTTTGGGAGCGATAAAATCGGCAAGCGCCATATTGGCGCGATCCGATTTACCGCGCACCATCTGCTGACGCAGCGAATGGAGCATGGCGCGCGTTTCAACCCGCGTGTCATCGGCATAAAGTTCGATGTCGTCGCCAATGGCATTGGCGGGCCAGAAGCCGATGACGGCTGACGCGCGCAGCCATTTCTCTTCGACCATCTGCTTCAGCATTTCCTGCGCATCCTCGAACAAGGACGTCGCCGCCTCACCGATTTTATCGTCGGTGAGGATCTGCGGATATTGCCCCGCCAACTCCCAGGTCGCAAAGAAAGGCGTCCAGTCGATATAAGGCACGAGCTTGTCGAGCGGATAATCCTCAAACACTTTGGTGCCGAGGAACGTAGGCTTTGTCGGCACATAGCCCTGCCATTCGATCTTCAGACGGTTTTCGCGCGCCTTTTCGATGGGCTGACGTTCTTTTGTCTGGCGCGCATTGGCATGCGCCGCTGCCATCTTCTTATACTCGTCCCGCACATCATCGATGTAGCTCACCTTTGTATTCTCGGAGATGAGCTGCGAGACAACACCGACCGCGCGGCTTGCGTCGGTTACATAGATCGCCTGACCGCGCTTGTAATTCGGATGCACCTTGACCGCCGTGTGAATACGGCTCGTCGTCGCACCACCGATGAGCAACGGAATATCAAAGCCTTCGCGTTCCATCTCGGCGGCGACATGGCACATTTCATCAAGGCTCGGTGTGATGAGGCCGGAGAGCCCAATCACATCAACCTTTTCAGCCCGCGCGATTTCAAGAATCTTCGCCGCAGGGACCATGACGCCGAGATCAATCACTTCGAAATTATTGCACTGAAGTACAACGCCGACGATGTTTTTGCCGATGTCATGCACGTCGCCTTTGACCGTCGCCATAAGGATGCGCGCCGCGGCCTTGTTCTGCTCGGCACCCGTGCGGCGCTTTTCTTCTTCCATGAAGGGCATCAGATAGGCAACCGCCTGCTTCATCACGCGGGCGGATTTGACCACCTGCGGCAGAAACATTTTGCCGGAGCCAAAAAGATCGCCAACGACATTCATGCCGTCCATCAGCGGGCCTTCGATCACGTCGAGCGGCTTATCCGCCAGCGCGCGCGCCGCTTCGGTGTCTTCTTCGATGAATGCATTGATGCCTTTGACGAGCGAATGGGTAAGACGCTCTTTCACCGGCAATTCGCGCCAGCTGAGATCTTCTTCCTTCTTCTTGCCCGCATCGCCGCGATAGCGTTCGGCGATTTCCAGCAAGCGTTCAGTCGCGTCTTCACGACGATTGAGGATCACATCCTCGACACGTTCGCGCAGATCAGGTTCGATCTCATCATAAATGCCAAGCTGACCGGCATTGACGATGCCCATGTCCATGCCCGCCTGAATGGCGTGATAGAGAAACACAGTATGCATGGCCTCGCGCACCGGCTCGTTGCCACGGAACGAGAAGGAGACGTTCGACACACCACCCGACACATGTGCATGCGGCAGGTTCTGCTTGATACGCCGCGTCGCATCGATGAATTCAACGCCGTAATTATTATGCTCCTCGATACCCGTCGCCACGGCGAAGATATTCGGGTCGAAGATGATGTCTTCCGGCGGAAAGCCGATCTTATTGACGAGCAAATTGTATGAGCGTTCGCAAATTTCAAACTTGCGATTGGCCGTGTCGGCCTGCCCTTCCTCGTCAAAAGCCATGACGACCGCTGCCGCGCCATAGCGCATGACTTTGCGCGCGTGGTAGAGGAAGGCTTCTTCACCTTCCTTGAGGCTAATCGAATTCACAATCGCTTTGCCCTGCACGCACTTCAAGCCAGCTTCGATGATCGACCATTTGGAACTATCGATCATGATCGGCACACGCGCGATGTCAGGTTCGGCGGCGATCAGATTGAGGAAGCGCACCATCGCCGCCTCACTGTCGAGCATGCCCTCATCCATATTAATATCGATGATCTGCGCACCGCTCTCGACCTGTTGGAGCGCAACGGTAAGCGCCTCGTCGAAGCGACCATCGACGATCAGCTTTTTGAATTTCGCAGAGCCCGTCACATTGGTGCGCTCACCAATATTGATGAAGCTGGCTGTTGATTTTGTCATCTCAAATTTCTCTATTTCTGAACGGATCAAGCGCCGGTAAAGGGTTCAAGACCCGACAGCCGCAGACGCGGTTCGATATCCGGCAAATCACGTGGCGGAATTTTCTTCACCGCTTCCGCAATCGCATGAATATGGCCCGGCGTCGTACCGCAGCAACCGCCGACGATATTGACGAGCCCGGACGACGCAAACTCGCTCACGAGCTTGGCCATTTGATCCGGTGTCTCATCATACTCGCCCATTTCATTGGGCAGGCCCGCATTGGGGTGCGCACTCACATTGACGCCCGCGATGCGCGACAGCGTGTGGACATGGGGACGCATTTCCTTGGCACCGAGTGCGCAATTGAGGCCGATGGAAAACGGCTTCACATGCGACACAGAGTTCCAGAAGGCCTCCGGCGTCTGACCGGACAAAAGACGACCGGACATATCGGTGATCGTGCCCGAAATCATCACAGGCAACTCAAAGCCAAGTTCCTCAAAGACTTCGGAAACGGCAAAGAGAGCCGCCTTGGCGTTCAGCGTATCGAAAATCGTCTCGACCAGAATGAGGTCTGAGCCGCCTTCAATCAGACCGCGTGTCGAATCCTTATAGGCTTCGCGCAGCTCATCAAAGGAGACATTGCGGAACCCCGGATCGCTGACCTTGGGCGAAATGGAGGCCGTGCGATTGGTGGGCCCGAGCACGCCTGCAACGTAGCAAACACGGCCCGGCTCTTCGCTTTCGACAATGGCAGCGGCTTCGCGCGCGATCTTTGCGCTCTCGACATTCATTTCATAAGAAACAGATTCAAGCTGATAATCGCCCTGCGCGATGACGGTGGCACCGAAGGTGTTGGTTTCGGCAATATCCGCCCCGGCGCGAAAATATTCCAGATGAATATCACGCAGAATGTCGGGCCGCACGAGTCCGATCAGTTCATTGTCGCCTTTGAGATCGACAGGGTGATCCTTGAACCGGTCGCCGCGAAAATCGGCTTCCGTCAATTTGTAACCCTGGATCATCGTGCCCATCGCGCCGTCGAGAACCAACACGCGGTTCTTAATGTCGCTTTTCAGCCGGGCAATACGTTCGTCTCTGTTCATCTTACTTATCCTTATGCCACGGGCGCTGGCGTTGGCACCGGCTGCCGGTGGATGCCCAACACACTGCAAATAGCAAATGTGAGGTCAGCCTGATTGAGTGTGTAGAAATGGAAGCGGTCAAAACCGTAGCCGCGCAGACGATTGACTTGTTCCGCTGCGACATGGGCTGCTATGAGCTTGCGCGTTTCCAACTCGTCATCGAGCCCGACATAATAGTCATCGAGCCATTTCGGGATGGACGCACCACAGCGACCCGCCATGCGCTTGGTGCCTTTGAAATTTGTCGTCGGCATGATGCCCGGCACCAGCGGCACGTCGATGCCTGCGCGCCGCACAACATCGAGAAAGCGCGCATGCTTTTCGGTGTCAAAAACAAATTGCGATATAGCACGCGTCGCACCGGCATCAACCTTGCGCTTGAGAAGCTCGATATCGGCCTCAAGTGACACAGACTCCGGATGCACTTCGGGATAGGCACTGACGATCACTTCGAAGTCCGCAATCTTGCGGATACCTTCGATGAGGTCCGGTGTCGATTGATAGCCTTGCGGATGCGCCACATAAGGCGCGCCCAGTTCCGGCATGTCACCGCGCAGAGCGACGATGTGGCGGATGCCTGCATCCCAATAGCTGCGGATGACGTCGTCGGTCTCGTCTTTCGACGCGCCGACGCAGGTAAGATGCGCGGCAGGTTTCAGCGTTGTTTCCTGCACGATGCGCTTCACCGTGCCATGCGTGCGCTCGCGCGTGGAGCCGCCCGCCCCGTATGTAACCGAGACAAGCTCAGGCTGAAAGGGCTCAAGACGACGGATCGAACGCCACAGCGTTTCTTCCATCTCCGGTGTCTTGGGCGGAAAGAATTCAAACGACACCTGCGTCGTGCCGGGGTTTATGCCGGATGCGCTTGTTGTTTTTGTATCGCTCATGCGCTTGTGTCCTCCAAAGTACCAACCTGTTCAACCTTCGCGCTTTGACGCGCGCCCGGCTTGTCGGCTGTATAAATAACGACGGTCAGTGTTTCGCCGCCTTCGCCTTCCGGCGCCGGCAAACGCCGTGTCTCGGTCATGGTCAGACCTGCCATATCGAGCCAGTGCTGCACTTCTTCTTCGCTGAAGCCCAAACGACGATGGGCTTGTTCCTCACGCAAAAAGTCGAGCTCATGCGGCGCAAAATCCGCGATCAGCAAGCGACCACCGGGCTTCAGCACGCGGGCGGCTTCGGCCACCGCGGCTGCCGGATCGTCGAGATAGTGCAGCACCTGATGCAGCGTCACGAGATCGGCCGCCTCTTCAGGCACCGGCAGGTCATAAAGGTCGCCCTGACGCAGCGAACAATGTTCGACACCCGACTGGTCGAGCGTGGCGCGCGCAAAGGCCAGCATTTCCGGCGACAGGTCGATACCAAGGCTCGTGCTGGCCTTCGGACCGATCAACTCGATCATGCGCCCCGTGCCCGTGCCCAGATCAACGAAATTTTCGATGACCCGACCTTTGGTGACGAGTTCGACAATGGTCTGCTCGACCTTGGCTTCCGGCACATGCAGCGAGCGGATACGGTTCCATTCATCCACATTGACGCGGAAAAACTCCGCTGCCCGTTCCGACCGCGCCGCGCGCACAGCATCAAGCCGCTCAATGTCGCGCGCGATCGTCGGATCACCGACCGGAATGAGCCCCGTGAGTAAACCGGCAAGCTTCAACCCTGCTCCGCTTTGGGAACGGCGATAGAAGACCCAGCTCCCCTCACGGAATCGGTCCAGCAATCCGGCTTCGCACATCAGTTTCAAATGGCGGCTGACGCGCGGTTGGCTTTGGCGCAAAATCTGGGTGAGTTCGGTCACTGTGAGTTCGCTCTTGGCCAAAATGGCAAGCAGCCGCAAACGGGTGGGTTCACCCGCAGCGCGCAATCCTGCCAATAATTCGTCCATGCTCGCTCCCTCAATTCACTATTCAATATAAACATATCTTTATGTGTATATTCAAGCGAAATTCCGCAATGCAAAGGATGACATTTGCGCAACAGTGACGCCGGAGGGAGACGCAAGCGCCATGCGGTACCTAGTTAAGACTCTTGCGGTATGCTAGCAAGGTCAACGGGTCTGGGGACTCAAGAGGGCGCAGTTTTACGCCAACTTTGAGGGATTTGCGGCGCTCATGGTCGCAAAACACTACCTTCCCCCCTTTTCCCAAAAATAGAGTGCCGCTTCGCCATCCCCCCTTGGCGCCTTTCTGAGGCCAAATAACGGACCATAATAATGAATTTGGTTGCACGATCCCTTCGCCAAAGCGTCAAAATCGCCTGTCTCGGTCTGGCGGTTTCGCTTGCCGCCTGTGCGACCCGACCCGACCCGGCCAATCCGGCGGCGGTTCAGGCCTATGAAGAAACCAACGATCCGATCGAACCGGTGAACCGCTATTTCTTCGAGCTCAACCGTTTCTTCGACATCATCCTGATCAAGCCCGTCGCCACCTGGTACGACGGCGTTGTGCCTGACGCAGG
Organism: Parvibaculum sp.; assembly: GCA_030649335.1. Lineage (GTDB taxonomy): Bacteria > Pseudomonadota > Alphaproteobacteria > Parvibaculales > Parvibaculaceae > Parvibaculum. The sequence continues at coordinate 30,011 of JAUSLL010000133.1, forward strand.
CCGTCAGGGCATTCGCAATTTCCTCGACAATTTCCGCAGCACAGTCGTGATCGCCAATGACAGCTTGCAGGGCAATTGGGACCGCGCCGGTTCCGCCGCCTCGCGCTTCGGCATCAATTCGACCATCGGCGTGTTGGGCCTTTTTGATCCGGCGACAGGCATGGGCTACCCCCAGCACCGCGAAGACTTTGGCCAGACGCTCGCCACCTATGGCGTGCCTGAAGGTCCCTATATCTTCCTGCCCGTACTCGGTCCGTCACCGCCCCGCGACCTGACCGGTTTTGCGGTCGATTCGTTCTTCGATCCGCTGACCTATATCTATTGGGGCGGACCCTACACCGTGCCCGTTACTCGTTTTGTCATCAACGGCATCGACGTGCGCTCGCGCAACCTCGGTACGCTTGACCAGATCGAACGCACATCCGTCGATTACTACGCCACTGTGCGCAGCCTCTACCGTCAAAGCCGCGCCAGCGAGATTGCCAATGGCGAGACAGATCATGAGAATCTGCCTGACATCGACAACCTAAATTTCGACACAAACGAACCTCAGGCTGTTGCTCCGTAAGGAACGCAGACTGACGGATTCACACCCACTGTCACCTGCTCAACTTCCGACAAACACAAAAGTCGGCACTGTAAATATTGAGCTATGACCATTGGACCATGCCGGCGCATGCCGGCTCAGGAGATCATTATATGACCGCCGCCCTTCTTACGCGCAAGCTGATCGCGCCCCTCGCTTTCGCCTGCACCTTGTTTGCCGCCAGCCTTGCTGTGAGCGCCCCTGCCAATGCCGCCAACGACGCAGCAGCCGAAGCATTCGTCACCGACGTTTCGACCCGCGCCATTGCCATCATCAGCGACAAGGGTGCCGACACGGCCGCACGTCAGGTCGCCTTCGGTAAGCTCCTTGATGAAACGGCTGACTGGCCGAAAATCGCGGCCTTCGCTCTCGGCCAGTATCTGCGTCTGCCGACGCCCGAGCAGAAGACCGAATATCTCGGCCTCGTGCGCGATTTCGTGGTCAAAGTTTATGTGACGCGCCTTGCCGACTATCACAACGAAAAGCTCGTCATCACCAGCTCCATGCCCAAGGGCGACAAGCAGGCAATTGTCGAAAGCCAGATCAATTTCACCAATGGCCGCGAGCCGGTGAAAGTCACCTGGTGGCTGATCAAAGACGCGTCAGGCTCTTACAAGATTTTCGACCTTAACGTGGTCGGCATCTGGCTTGCACAGGAACAGCGTTCGTCCTTCACATCAGTGATCTCGAACAACAAGGAAGACTTCAACGCCCTGCTGACACATCTGAAGGCGCAGATCAATTCCGCCGGAAACTGATTTCCTTCCTCAACGGTACAAACTAAAACGGCGCGGGAATATTCCCGCGCCGTTTTTGTTTTTATCCCGCTTCAACCTCAGCGGCTGAAACGCTTGTACTTGATGCGGTGCGGCACTTCGGCTTCTGCACCCAATCGCTTTTTGCGATCAGCTTCATAGTCCTGATAATTGCCTTCAAACCATTCGACATGGCTATCGCCTTCGAAGGCCAGAATATGTGTCGCGATACGGTCGAGGAACCAGCGATCATGGCTGATGACGATGGCGCAACCGGCAAAGGCCACCAGCGCATCTTCCAGCGCGCGCAAGGTGTCCACGTCAAGATCGTTTGTCGGTTCGTCGAGGAGCAGCAGGTTCGCACCTGACTTGAGCATCTTGGCAAGATGCACACGATTGCGCTCGCCACCGGACAGAAGCCCGACTTTCTTCTGTTGGTCGCTGCCTTTGAAGTTGAATGCACCGACATAAGCACGGCTCGGCATGGTGGTCTTGCCAAGTTCGATGATATCCGTGCCGCCGGAAATTTCTTCCCACACGGTCTTCGTCGCCGTCAGATCATCACGGCTCTGATCAACATAGCCCATGACAACCGTGTCACCGACTTTAAGCGTGCCCTTATCGGGCGTTTCCAATCCGGTCAACATGCGGAATAGCGTGGTCTTGCCCGCGCCGTTCGGCCCGATGATACCGACGATGCCGCCCGGTGGAAGTTGGAAGGAGAGATCCTCGATGAGCAAACGGTCGCCGAACGCCTTGTTGAGGCCCGTCGCCTCGACCACCGTGCCACCAAGACGCGGACCGGCGGGAATGATGATCTGCGCCTTGCCGTCCTGCTGCTTGCCGGCTTCTTGCAGCAATTCGTCGTAAGCATTGACGCGCGCCTTGCTCTTGGCCTGACGGGCTTTGGGGCTCTGACGGATCCATTCAAGCTCGCGCGCCAACGTGCGCTGCACAGCTTCGTCCTGACGACCTTCCTGCTCCAACCGCTTCGACTTCTGCTCAAGCCAGGACGAATAATTACCCTCGTAAGGAATGCCCGACCCGCGATCCAGTTCAAGAATCCAGCCGGTCACATTGTCGAGGAAATAACGGTCATGGGTGACGAGCACGACGGTGCCGCTATAGGCCTTGAGATAACTCTGCAACCAAGCAACTGATTCCGCGTCGAGATGGTTGGTCGGTTCGTCGAGCAGCAGAAGATCGGGTGCCGCAAGCAACAATGCACAGAGCGCGACGCGGCGCTTTTCGCCACCTGAAAGCGTTGACACATCGGCTGACCCGTCGGGGCAGCGTAGTGCGTCCATCGCCATCTCGACCTGACTGTCGAGGTCCCACAGGTTCTGCGCGTCGATGATGTCCTGAAGCTTGGCCATTTCCTCAGCCGTCTCGTCAGAATAATTCATCGCCACTTCGTTGTAGCGATCAACCAGCGCCTTCTTCTCTTTGGCACCTTCCATCACGTTGCCGAGCACGTCCTTCGTCGGGTCTAGCACCGGCTCCTGCGCGAGGTAACCGATCTTGGCACTCTCGGCCGCCCATGCTTCACCGGTGTGATCCTTGTCCACGCCCGCCATGATCTTCAGCAGTGTCGATTTACCGGCACCGTTGAGACCGACCACGCCGATTTTAACGCCCGGCAAAAAAGACAGGCGGATGTCCTTCAGGACCTGTTTGCCACCCGGATAGGTCTTGGACAGCCGGTCCATGACATAGACATATTGATAGGAGGCCATGCGCCGCTCGCTCTCGAAATCTGTGAATTGCCATTGAATGGTAAGCGCCACTTCTAGCGGATCGGACATCGCGCGGCAATGTTTGCCCGCGGGCTTTGCCAACCCTTTGGCTTCGCCAGTGCCCCGGGCCCCTGCTATGCTGCCCAAAAATCGAAGCGGACCACCCGCCCGTAGACGGTCCTCAGGAGACTACATAATGACGCCCCCCGCCCGCCTTGCCATCGAAACATTCCGTTCGTTCGATTTTGCCGCTCTCGTACTTGCCGCAACGGCACTCTATGCGGTTCTGGCCCTTGGCCTCCTGCCCGCCTTCCTGTCCGGCGTCCTTGTCTATGAGCTTGTCCATATTGTTGCACCCAAGCTGCACAAGTGGGGACTTTCCCACCGCACCGGAAAAATCGCGGCGCTGCTGTTTCTCTCGCTGGCGTTCGCCCTGATTCTGACCGCCGCCGTCGCCAGCCTGACTTCCATGCTCACCGACAGTTCAGACAACGTCGTCATCCTGTTGCGCAAAATGGCCGACGTGGTGCAAGCCGCAAAATCCTATCTGCCTGCCTGGACGCATAGCTATGTTCCCGCCAGCGCGGATGACTGGCAGGTGCAAGCCTCCCAATGGCTGCGCGAAAATGCAGGCGCCTTGCAGAGACTTGGTGAAAATTTCGGGCGCTTACTTTTTCACATTGTCGTCGGCGCTGTGATCGGCGGACTGGCCGCAATGGGCCCCGCCGCCGAATTGCAATCGGGCCTACCGCCTTTGCGTGGCGCACTGCTGACGCGCGCGCGAACGCTCGGCACATCATTTCGCCGTGTCGTCTTTGCGCAAGTGCGCATCTCGGCCATGAACACTGTACTCACCGGATTTTATCTGTCGATCATCCTGCCAGCCATCGGCATTCATCTGCCATTCGTCAAAACCATGATCGCCGTCACCTTTATTGCAGGCCTGCTACCGGTGATCGGTAATCTCATTTCCAATACAGTAATCGTTGTTGTGAGCCTTGGCATGTCGGCCTATGCCGCCATCGGCTCGCTGGTGTTTCTCGTGCTCATCCACAAGCTCGAATACTTCGTCAACGCCCGCATCATCGGCACGCAGATACGCGCCCGCGCATGGGAACTTCTTGTCGCCATGTTGGTCATGGAAGCGTGGTTCGGTGTACCGGGCATCATCGCTGCCCCGATCTATTATTCATATTTGAAGGACGAATTATCCTCGCGCGAATTGATCTAATCGAACGCGCGCGAAGAGAGCCGCCAAGCGGCCAGCACACCGCAAAAAGCAACAGGCACAAACGCCGCAAACAGCCAGAAGGCTCCGGACGCCGCTGTCGGCGCGTCGATACCTTCGGCAAATCCAAGAAAATTGGCAATCACGCCTGCGCCTGCCGATCCGGTCGCATAGCCGATCATCTGCATGGTCGGTACGGCAGCAGAAGCCAAAGCACGCTCATCATCCGGCACGGACATGATGATACGTCGCGTGATGAACGACCACGCGAGACCGAAACCACCGCCAAGAAATGCAGCGGCCACACAGATCATCACCAACGGACCCGCACCCATAGTGAGCGACAGCAACACGCTCGCAACTAACACGCTGAGCGCGCCACCCTTCAGCATCACGCTTTCCCAGCGCACACCGAGGCCTGAAACCGCAAGCGCCGTCACTGTCCAACCCATGGACTCAATGGCCAGAATATATCCAGCCGTCAGCGGCGAGCTGCCGAACACGGCTTGCAAGATCGCTGCGCCATAAACTGAAAATGCAATGGCCGCCGCCGACATGGCAAAGATCATCGCGTAGCCTGATCCCGCAGCAGTCATAAAATTGCGGCTCGAACGCGGCAGCAAGGGCGCACGCGCACTGCCGTCGACGTGCAAGAACGCTACCATTAAAATAAGTCCGGCCAGTCCGAGAACCAACGCCACCCAGACGTTGATGACAATGCCAGCCAATGCGATGGCGACAATGCCGAGCGTGAGAAGCGCCAGCTGCGCAAGTGGCAAAGCGCCGCTTTCGTCCTTGGGCCGCACCGGACTTAACAGAAACCATGCCGCAACGGCAAAGCCTGCCCCTTGCGCGGCGAAAAACCAGAAGGCCCAACGCCAGAGACCGGCCTCGGCAAAAATGCCGCCGATCAACGGGCTCAGCAAGGTGGCACCACCCCAGACACCGGATACGGCGGCAAGCACACGCGGCCAGAGATTTTCAGGAAAGACCGTACCGATGGCGACATAGCAAAGCCCGACCACCCAACCGGCACCCACGCCCTGCAACACACGGCCGATCAGAAATAGCGCGATGTCACCCGCCGCCGCGCTGATGATGCACCCAACAACATAGACAAGCGCCGCCAGAACGGTGCTCGAGCGCAACCCGATGCGCAGAGAAATCTGCCCCGCACTCGCGCCCGCCAAAATAGCACCGAGAATAAAACCCGCGATGGTCCAGGCGAAATAAGTATAGCCGCCAATGTCTGCCGCCACGCTCGGCATGATCGTGGCGGTCATCAGACTGTCAGCAGCGTTGAGCCAGATGCCGAGACAAATGAGCGCGAAGCGCGCCAGCAGTGTCTTCTCCATCAATTGGCCCCAGCCTGAATTCTCCGAGGCGCTCATGTGACGGAAACCCTACTCGACGCGTCTGAATATCAGCGACGTGTTGACGCCGCCGAAGGCAAAATTATTGGACATCACATGCGTGGCATCAATATCGCGGAAACTGCCGGTGATATAATCAAGTTTGCCGCAACGCTCATCAACCTGATTGAGATTGAGGTTCGGTGCGAATTTTTTGTCCCGCATCATTTCAATCGTGAGCCAAGCCTCCACCGCGCCGCATGCGCCGAGCATATGTCCGAAATATCCCTTGAGCGAATGAATGGGAACTTCGGTGCCCAGCACATCCGATGTTGCAAGAGTTTCGGCGATATCTCCCTGCACCGTCGCTGTGCCATGCCCGCTGACGAAATCAATATCTGATGGCTGCAAACTGGCGTCTGCCAATGCAAGTTTCAAGGCTTCGCCCATCGTTTCAGATTGCGGATCGGTGACATGGGTCCCGTCCATATTCGTGCCGAAACCGACAATTTCAGCGAAGATAGTCGCGCCGCGCGCCAGCGCGTGCTCTCGCTCTTCGAGAATGAGCGCCGCACCGCCTTCGCCGATCACCAGACCGTCGCGATTTTGGTCATAGGGTTGTGGTGTTTTCTGCGGCGTATCGTTCTTGCAGCTTGTGGCAAACAAAGTGTCGAAGACAATCGCCATGGTCGGGCACAGCTCCTCGGCACCGCCCGCAACCATGACATCAGCATGGTTATGCTTGATCGCTTCGTAGGAATAACCGATGGCCTGTGAACCCGAGGTACAGGCCGACGATGTGGTGATGACACGACCACGCAATCCGAAATAGATGCCGACATTGATGACCGCAGTATGGCTCATCATCTTGATGTAGCTCATCGCGGTGAGGCCGGTGGCTTCACCCGTGTCCATGAACTTGACGAACCCTTTCGTGGGCTCTGTCGATCCATAAGATGATCCGAAGGCGCAGCCGGTACGTCCCGATTTCAAAACAGGGTTATCTGTGAGCCCCGCTTGCGCCAGCGCACTTTCAGCCGCCTTGACTGCAAACGCACTGCATCGCCCCATCGACCGCATGGCTTTGCGCGGAAAAGATTTCTCATGCTCAAAATAATCAACCGGACCGCCGAGGCGTGTTTTGAGATCCGTCAGCTTGTCCCAGGCCTCGATATATTTGATGCCGCTGCGACCTTCGTGCATGGCCGCACGGATATCGGACCACTCCGCGCCAAGCGGCGTCATTCCTGCCATGCCTGTCACAACCACACGCCGCATCAGCAAATCCCTCCGTTGACCGAGATGACCTGCCGCGTCATGTAGCTTGCTTCGTCCGACAACAGAAAAGCAACGATACCGCACACGTCCTCGACTTTGCCGAGGCGCTGCATGGGGATCATCTTGAGAATTTCCTCAACCGGCGCCTTGTCGATCATCCCAGTTTCGATGACCCCGGGCGCGACACAATTCACAGTGATGTTGCGCGTGGCAAGCTCGACCGCCAGAGCCTTCGTCGCGCCGATGATCCCTGCTTTAGCCGCGCTGTAATTCACCTGACCGCGATTACCTATAATGCCGGACACCGAAGATATCGTAACGATCCGGCCGCCATCACGCCGCCGGATCATCGGCATCGTCAGCGGGTGAATGACATTAAAAAATCCATCGAGGTTTGTGGTCAGCACCTGGTCCCAATCATCACCCTCCAGTGCGGGAAACGCATTGTCACGCGCAATACCGGCGTTGAGCACTATCCCCCAATAAGCACCATGCTCGGCGATATCGGCGTCAAGGGCCGCCCGCGTCACTTCACGGTCTGCAACATCAAAGCCGATGATGCGGCCTGTACCGCCTTCGCCAATGATCGTCTTGAGCGTTTCTTCCGCACCGGCGCGATCTTGCCCATAGTGAACGCAGACCGGAAATCCCGCGCGCGCAACGCGCAGCGCAATGGCCTTGCCGATACCTTTGCTGGCACCGGTGACAAGAATTGTTTTCGGCAAAGCGACTTTAGTCATGCATCATTCTCCGGCAAAGCAAACTCGCCGTTCTCAGGACGATAGACATTCAATGATGCTGTCACGAGTTCTTCTCCGAAACTGCTGATGACGCATTCAAACGATGCCATGCCACCTTCGCTAAACACCATAGTCACATGCACAGAGAGGCGCGTGTCCGCCAGAAAATATTTGACCTTGGACGCATAGCGACGCGTACCCAGTAGAAATCCGATGGCGGGCGGCTCGCCACTTTCCAACCGTTGCGCGCCGTCAAAGGCGGCGACCGTCTGCGCCATATATTCCAGACCAGCATAGGCAGGCACACCGCGACCGGCCCTGAAAAAACTCGATCCCGGCGTAATGGTCACTTCGCCGACAGCATGCGAGGCACTCGCTTCAATCAGACGGTCAATGAGCAGCATTTGCCCGCGATGACGCACCAGCTCTTCGACGGGTGCCATGTCGCTCGGAAGAGAGTGTGTGTTGGTCATCATGCGCGGGCCAATATCAATGCTGCATTATTGCCCCCGAAGGCATAGGAGCAACTCATCATATAGCGGTCCGCGACACGCTCTCCAAGCTGATCTGCCAAATGAATAAGCGGCAATAACGGATCAGCCTCGCCGTCCCAAATATGTGGCGGCACTTCACCGCGCATGAGCGCCATGGCGACGAATGCTGCTTCGTTGGACCCTGCCGCCCCCAGCATATGGCCGGTCATCGCCTTGGTCGAACTACAGGCAAGCTCACTTCCGAATATCGAATGCGTCACACCTGCTTCCATCGCATCATTGAGACGCGTGGCCGTACCATGAAGATTGAGATAGGAAATATCCCCAGCACTGATCCCCGCCATCGCAAGCGCGGCATGTATCGCCACCTTCGCGCCCGTGCCTTCAGGATCCGGCGCACTGAGATGGTGGCCATCTGCACTTTCGCCGTAGCCGGCAAGCCTGATTTCCGCCTCTTCCCGCGTGACCAAAAACAGCGCGCCGCCTTCGCCAATATTGATACCACTGCGATTGACGCTGAACGGATTGCATCTTTCTGTTGCTATGGAATCCAAAACGGAAAAGCCATTGAGCGTCAGGCCGCAGAGCGTATCGACGCCACCGGCAATCACGGCGTCGCAAATACCGGCTTCAAGCAGGCGGGCCGCACTGGCCAGCGCCTTCGCGCCCGAGGTGCAGGCGGTTGATATGCCGAAATAGGGTCCGCCGACGCTACATGCTGCCGCGACAAAAGCCGACGCATCTCCAAGTTCCTGGCGTGCAATTTCAAATCCGGCCGGCATTTTGCCGGTCTCTTTTCGCACCGCCAGTGCCGCCTCGCATTGCGAAATGCCGGAAGTGCTGGTGCCGACCACCACACCGATACGCTGCGCACCGAACTTCTCCTTGGCCGCTTCGATCGCGTGCATCAAAGGACGAAGACAATGATAGGCGAGACGATTGTTGTGGCTCTCCCAATGCGCCAGGGCAGGTGGCAGCGCCTCAAGGTCAAACTCTAATTGCCCGACGGGCACCGACCGACCGTCCTGAAGCAACTGACGTTGCATCAGCCCGCGCTTGTCTCCAGCGAACAGATTTGCCGACACATCCGACCAATCACGGCCGAGCCGGTTGGCCACGCTCATGGCTGATAGATAAATTCCACCTGTCGCCATCGCGCTCAAGGGGTCACCCGCTGGCTCTGGATATTGAGTTCATAATCAAAGGCGTAGTTGACCAGCGCCGAGCGACCATTCCAAACATCGCCGGAGGGTCGTGTCACGACAATCACTGATGCACCATCCTTCACAATCTTACGCGTTCCCTTCACGTCCTCTTCCAATCCAGCTCCTTTCAGAGCCGCACGCAGAACATCGGCAGGTGCATAAACGAGCAGCAAGTCAGCGAGCATTCGGCGCGGCGACAGCGCATCCGGCGCGATGGGCTCCTTCTGTGCGCTCACCGATCCTTCGAACCAGTTGATCTTCATGATCCGCGGTCCCGATGGCACGGACATCACAATAGAAAACCGGTTTGTTCCCGATTCAATGAAAGACTGAAACATCTGGTGCCGCTCCTGAAAGCGAGCCTGCACAAGTTGGTTCACTTCAATACCAGCCGCAAACACCGGTTTGTCAGGTAGGATCAAACCGACACCCGGCGCGAGCGGTTCCCCTACAGGAGCAGGCGTCGGCGCCCCCACACATCCACAAAGCAAAACCAAGAATCCGAGTGTCGCAATATTTCTCATCAACACAGTTCAGCCAGCATATTGAGATATCTCACCGGTTGCTTGACGAAAGGATTTTCATCATCCCACGCATAGCCCGCCAACACCGAAGTGATCATGGCCTTGACCTTGCCGGGATCAACCGGGCTCCCGAAGATCACGCGCTGCAATGACCCGTCGTACCATCCGTTCACGTAGGCGCGGAATGTTTCAACACCGCGCCCAAGCGGTTCAGCAAATTCGCGCTGCCAATCCGGTGTTTCGCCGTCGAGCTGACGCACAACAAGCTTGGACGCGAGTGACGCAGACTTGAGTGCTATGGTGACACCGGATGAAAACACCGGATCAAGAAATTCGCCGGCATTGCCAAGCAACGCATAACCATCGCCGCTCAGATGGCTGACTTTGCACGCATAACCCGAAATCTCGCCAACGTCGCGCACGCGCTCTGCATTGACCAGCAGACGAGCCATAAGTCCGGATTCTGCAATCAGATTCTTGAGCTGATCCTCGCGTGTTGTCCCATAAGGCGCGAGGTGCTCTGGACGGCCGACCACCCCGACAGATGTAAGACCATCTGCTAACGGAATAAACCAATACCAGATTTCCGGGTTCTTCTCGTTGATAGTGACAATGATCTTGTTCCGGTCGTGTACACCTTGAGGAATATTGTCCTTCATATGCGTAAACACGGACATACGCTGTGGCACTGACACAGGCGACTCAAGATCAAGCAAGCGCGCAAGCACACGGCCAAATCCGCTCGCATCCAGCACAAAACGGGCTTCAATCTCCCGTTCCTTACCGGCCTCATCGCGCACTTTCAGGCTCGGACGCACCGGATCAGGCCGCATGGCAACAACCGTTTGCCCGAATTGAATGCGCGCGCCCATCCGCTCGGCACCGCGCGCCAATATCAGATCAAATTTTTCACGCTGAACCTGATAGGTGGTCGCCCAGCCTGTTGAGGACTTTTCGCGGAAATCATAGCTCTCTTCGCGTTCGCCCCAACGGAACGTTGCGCCGTTTTTGTGCTGAAAACCGGCTTCAATGACGTCGCGCAAAAGCCCCGCTTCCTCAAGCCATTCCATGGCCTGCGGCAACAAACTTTCACCGATAGAAAAGCGCGGAAAATGCGTACGCTCCAACACCTCCACCGACAATCCGGCCTTCGCCAGCATGGCGGCTGCGACCGACCCAGCAGGCCCTGCTCCGATAATCACAACATCAATTGTCATTTGCCCCTCCGGGGTGTTTGGCCCGCCGCCCATCCTCTCACAAGCGGCGAAAATAGCAGAGAAATAAGTACGCCAGTGGCCACCGTCAGCCCGAAACTGCGTACCGGCATGACAGAACTTAGCCCCAGCAGACCGACCGAAATACAGGTCATAGCGGCCGCAAGAACAATCCCGACTCTGGTCCAGTCGCCTTCACGGTCCGGGTTTTCCCATTGGAAAATGGCGTAATCAACGCCTGCGCCAGCAACCAGAAACAGTCCCATCGCCGAAAAGAATGTGAACGGAAACCCGGCGACCGCCATGGCTGCGGGGGTAACGGCAAGTGCGAATGCAGTCGGCAACAGTATCCTCAAGGATGCAAAGCGCCGGTACACTGCCAGCAGCATCAATCCCGTCCCCACAACAGCGGCAATCAAGCCCCATGTGGCAAGCCAACGATACTGCGCCAAAAGATCGGAATAGCGTTTTGCAGGCACAACATGTTCAACACCAGCCAGTACAGGTAAATCCGCAATCGATCCGCTGACCGGCACAATTGACCAAAAAGCACCGCCGGTTTCGCCACGTAAGTCCTTCACAAAGCCCGGCATCGTGGCGCTTTCATTTACATCCGCATATGCATCTGCCGAGCCGCCATTCAGTTGGCCGAGAATGCCCGGAAGATATGGCGTGAGTAATTTGTCACGAATGAGCTCAGCATCTGACAACTGAACGGCCGACGACGGGTCAAACCGGCTTGCCGCCCATGAGACAACCTCCTCGTCACCGCGCTGTCGCAGCACGTCGAGAAACGCTTCTTCTCTTGTGACATTTTCTTCCGGTGTCGCACCACGTACAAGAAAGAATGACGCAGATGGTGCGAAGCCGGTAAGCGCACGGATACGCGCCTCTTCAGCGACAAGTGCCTCCGAGGGTGCTTGAAAGCGCCTTACGTCATCAAGCGTTTCACCACGCAGATAACCCCCAAACATCAAGATGATGCCGCCAACGGCAATCAACACAGCAGTGCGGACCGAAAACCGTTGAGCCAGATAGTGGCCGGCCATTCGTTTCACCCAGAGCGCACCGGGCCCTGCGCGCATGGCGCCACCCTCGAAATGAGGTGTGAGCACAAGCGTGCCGACCCAAGCGGCGGCCAGACCGACGCTGCCAAAAACCGCAATCTGCCGAAAGGCGGTTACCGGAAAAAGCAGAAGGGTTGCAAACGCCGCAACGCTCGTCACCATGCCAAGGGTCAAGGGCTTAAGCAGTTTGTGTTGCCGTGCTTCGAACGGAATATCCGGAGCAGCCAAGCCGGTAACAAGATAATAGGTCGTATAGTCAACAACCATGCCAATGAGCGCCGCGCCAAAAACCAATGCCATGGCATGAACACTTCCAAAAATGGCAAGCGCAACGGCAAGTCCGATGGTCAGCGAGAATATCACCATGCCGACAGCGATGAATGGCGCACGTAAGGACTGAAACATCAGCCAGTAAAACAGCAAAACTGCAACCGTCGTAATGCCACCGATGATTGTCATTTCACTGCGAGCGTGCGCCGCGCCATAGGTGGCATGAAAAATTGCACCCGCACGTGAAAGAGTAAGTCCTTGCGCTGCTTCACTCGCGCGCCACGTCTCAATGGCTGCCGCGACATTGTCCTGCACATCAAGCCTGTAAATCGCACCTGTGATACTGCCGGTCAGCAGCGTCGCTCCATCCTTCGGCACAAGCCCGAAACTTTTGGGCAACAAACACCCCAGCAAGCGATTGGTACGCAGAAGAGGGTCACTGCGCAGCGCATCGGGACTTACTGTCGTGACGGGCGCGTACCATTCCATAAGCGCATCACGCGCGACGTCAGCGCCCCTGCCCGCTTCGAGCTTTGTCCGGTCACCCGCACAAAGGAGCGTGGCGCGATGGGCAAAGAGCCAGTCCCACAAGTCGCGCGCATCGGACGCTGCCGGTCGAAAATAGCCTGTAGTTTCAAGAGCTGAGTTCAGCGCAACACCGGCTTTATTGCGTTGCGCGGACGAGCCACCTTCAATCGCAAAGGCAACGCGATTGGCGGCATCGGAACTTGCCTTCTGCAACGCGTCAGCCAGCACAGGGTCATGCGCATCACCGGGCAGGAGGGAAAGGATGTTGGTATCAATACCTGTCGAAATTCGCGATGCCACAAACGCCGCCGAAAGCGCGAAGACCAGCACGGTCACGATTGCAACAAGACGTGAGGGAGTCATGGCGCGACGGCATCAAACTGGATGTGTTCACGGTCGCCATCGGACCGCACGATATCGACGCTCGACACATCGCTGCAGCCATGCACCGTGATAACACCCAATACAGACTTCAGCCGGTCATCAAGCGGCGTCAGTCCGACCTGCCAATCGCCTTCCGCATGACCGTCGGGCAATTTCACTGTGAACATTGCCTGAAGGGCATCCCATTCGCCCCGCATCATCGCCGCCATGGAGCGCGCCACCGAGGCCGCTATTTCGCCGGTACCCGAACCGACCTCCATTGCATCGCCGCCGTCGACCGATTGGGTAATGCCGGAAGCTGTGATCATTGTTTTGACATCGAACGGCTTCAGCATATGCCAGACAACTTCATTGTCCCGCGCCGTTAACCGGCCCTCTGACAAAAGGGGCCTGTCCATGCCGGCCAGATATTTTTCCTGATGAAATCCGCGATCAAACGTCGTCGCCTTCAGCGTCTCCGGTGACGGGCACGCTGCTAAAGCCTGGGTGATGCCCGCCCACAGGATCAGGCTAGATAGGGCGCAAGCTTTTCGCGCAAGACCGGCGGCGTTTCCCATTGCATTTCCTTGCTGCGCATGTCGAGAGCCACATGCACGGTGTGACCAGTGGTAATCTTCTTCCCCGTCTCTTTATCCTTGATGAGATAGGAGATTTTAAGGCGGTTTTCCCATTCGGTAACGGACGACACAATCTCCGCTTCCTGACCTAGTTCCAGCGAACGGTAATAGCGCACATGCATGTCAATCACCGGCCACGCATAGCCCGAAGCTTCCATGGCGCGATAATCATAGCCAATCTTTGCCAGCAAGGCGCAACGACCGATTTCGAAAAATTTGGCGTAATTGCCATGCCAGACAATATTCATCGGATCGAGATCATAAAATTGCGCCCGCACCGCGGCTGTGGCCGAAACAACGGGTTTCACCTGCCGCTCTCCCAGCGCAACTCCCAGCTTTGCAGGGCCAATTCTGCGCAGAGATGACGCAACAGCCCATCCAACGGTTCATCTTCGTCGATAAAGGGAATGGGTGCGCCGACCTCCGAGACAAATTCCGTGAGCATGGCCGGAAGATCGGCCGCTACGATGTCTCCTTCGCGCTGACGCAGCCGAAGCGCCTGAATGCAGGCAATCACGTGTGCCGCAGCCACCTGCTCGGTCAGTTCCAACACACGCAACGCATCCCGCGCCGCAATGGTACCCATCGAAACCTTATCTTGATTGTGACATTCCGTCGAACGCGAAAACACACTCGCCGGCATGGTCAGCTTGAGCGCCTCGGCAGTCCAGGCCGACATGGCAATCTGGAGCGCCTTCAAACCATGATTGATTGTGGCCCGCTCGCCCAAAGCACCGGTCAAATTCGCTGGCAAACCATTGTTAAACCGCGTGTCCACAATCAAAGCCATCTGACGGTCCATCAAGTCAGCTATATTGGCGACAAGCGTCTTCATTCCATCCATGACGAAGGCAACATGCCCGCCATAAAAATGGCCACCATGGAGAATGTCGCCATTGTCGGGATCAATCAGAGGATTGTCATTGGCACTGTTGATTTCGGTTTCAAGAATGGTGCGAAACGTTGGCAACATATCTTCCAGAACGCCGATCACATGCGGTGCGCAGCGGATTGAGTATCGATCCTGCAAACGCGACGGCTCGTGGCGGGCGGCAAACGGTGCGAGATCATCGCGGATCCGCGCAGCAACACGGGCCTGTCCCGGATGCGGCTTGGCACTGAACAAGCGGGCGTTGAAATGGGCGGGGTTCCCCTGAAGCGCAAGGCAGGCAAGCGACGTGAGCCGCGTGGCCAAAGCGGAAAGTCGTTCACTACGCAGAAATACAATTGCGGCAATACCCGTCATCACCGCTGTGCCATTCATGATGGCCAAAGCTTCTTTTGGCCGCAAAGAAATCGGCCTCAATCCGGCCTGCGCTAGAGCTTCCGCTGCGGGCATTTCGCGGCCCTCAAAGCGCACCATACGTTCGCCTACAAGGGCAGCTGCCATGTAGCTAAGCGGCGTCAGGTCGCCACTCGCGCCGACAGATCCTTCAGCCGGAATCATGGGCAAGATATCAAGGCGCAACATTTCAGTCAGCAGATCCACCAACTCGATGCTGACGCCGGACCAGCCATGCACCAATGACGAAAGGCGCACCGCCATGACTGCCCGCGTTTCCTCCGCTGACAGAATGCGCCCCAATCCGACGCCGTGAAAACGCGTCAGATGCAAAGGCAATGCCTCGACGAGCGCATCAGGAACACCGGTGGTGCAACTGTCACCATAGCCAGTTGTCACGCCATAGATGACACCGTCGCGGGCCAAGGTCTGATCGACATAATCGGCCGAGCGCTGAATGCGAGCGCGAAAATCCGCATCCTTGTTAACCGTCACGACAAGACGCCGCGCGGCTATCGCTCCCACGTCCTCAAGCGTCAGCGGCTTGAGGCCGAAGACAAATTCCCTTGCTCCACTCAACTCGCCATCTCACTTTTTGAATTTGACTGCGCCTGTTCAAAAGGAGCTTCAAGCCCCTCCGGACGCCAATAATCGAAAAAATTAAACCATTGCAGCGGCGCAAGCCGAACGAAATGTTCAAGCCGCGCTGCATAGCGTTCCACGTAGATCTGAATAGCGGCCTCTCTGTCTTTGCGCGGCAGGTTTATTCGATCGGAAAAATGCTCAAAGAATATCTTGTGCCGCGCACCAAACCGCACGCAAAACAAGAGATACACCGGGCATTTCAAAATGGATGCCAAAATATGCGGCCCCTGCGCAAACGGGGCGGGCGACCCGAAGAAATTTGCCCAACACACGCGCGACGTACCGCTCACCGGAATCCGGTCGCCGACAATAACCACAATCTCACCGTCAGCAATCGCGGCCTGAAGAATAATAGCCGTGTCCGGACCAACCTCCGTCACTTCAATCATCCGCACAGTCGAGCCTGCCGAATAGGCCTGAATCAACGCATTGAAGCGAACCGCATGTGCGGTATGCACCAGCACATTGACGCGCGCGCGTTTTTTCAGCGTGCTAATGGCACGAATGACTTCAGGATTGCCGAGATGTGCTGTCAGCACGAAGGCACCCTTGCCGCTGGAGTGGACAACGTCAAAGACGCTGGGCTCCACACCGTCCACATCCTCAGCCGGAATGTTACCAGTCCAGGCTGCGAATTTGTCCAGTGCCGCAGCACCGAAGGACATGAAATGCCGGAACGACATAAACCAACCGGGGCGGGTAACCAAGCCCCCTGCCCGCCACAATCTTTCAAGGAAGTCGCGCGACGCGCGGCGTTGTGTTTTTCCGGTCAAGAAGAAGAACAACACGACAGGCGTCATCAAAGCGAGACTGACGTGGCGGCCAAACAAACGGAATGCACCCGCCAAAATCCAAAGCCCCAACGCGCCGCCGCGCTCTCCTAATTTCGCCCAATGCGTTGATGTATCGTCAGTCGCCTGCAAACGTGTCCAAATCAAATAAGGCGAGCGCCACAACATGCCGAGAAACAACCGCGCATGCATGGCCGAAACACCGACATTTTCACTAAGTTTGAAATTGGAGTAATTCCCGACCGGATAGGTCACGTTCACCGGCAAAGTCTTGACATCGACACCACGCCACCGCAATCGAACAACGATCTCGGTGTCAAAACCCATTCGTTTCGACATCAAAGCGCCTTCGGACGCCGCCAAAGACGCAGCGAGTGGGTAAACACGAAAACCACACATTGTGTCGATGATACGCGGAGAAAGCGTATTGATCGACACCCAAATATGAGTGATCCAGCGACCGATCAACCGGCCACGCGGCACGCTGTCATCAAAGAATGGTTTTCCGGTGACAAGAGCGTCGGGAAATTGACGGGCCAGAGCCAGCATATCGGTTACGCTTGCAAGATCGTGCTGTCCGTCGCTGTCCACCTGCAACGCATGCGAAAAACCCAGCTGAACTGCCCGTCGCATACCCTCGATCACAGCGGCACCCTTGCCGCCGTTTTGCTCCCGTCTCACCAGATCGACACCCTCGAACCGACTGCAAATCTGGAACAACTCTCCCGCAACGTCTTGTGTATTGCCGTCATCAACTACGATCACGTCGAGCTTAAGCGCGCGTAACCGTGTGATGATCCGTTCCAGTTCATCGACGTGCTTATATGTCGGCAGAATGGCGCAAATCTGAATGCTCATGTCTCCAGACCTTTAATCGCGCCGCTCGCCGTGACATCGCCATCGACCATATATTTAAAATCAAGCCGGTCGCTTGCCGAACGCGTCAACGTGAGTGTCACCCGGTCACCGGGTTGCATCACGCGGCGAAATTTGACCCGCGCCATATCCGCGCCGGTCGCGATGATCCCCCATGCCTCTTCCGCCAAAACAGAGGCAATGTGCAATTGCGCAACGCCCGGCAATATGGGTTGTCCGGGAAAATGTCCCTCGAACCATCGCAAATCCGGCTCCAGCGAGAGTTCAAAAGTAGCTGATCCTTCTGCTACATCGCGCTTCAAAATGGTAGGCACATCGTCCTGCCGATCCGCAAACAATGCGCGCAGATCGCTCACCGGACGCTTCCCTTGAGCATTTTCAGGTACGTGCTCAACAAACCGCCACAAGCGCGGCAACTCCATGGGCTCAAGGCGCACCGACAGAGCGCGGCGCAGCAAGCGAGAAAAACGAAACGGTCCCTGTTCGGTCAGCGCAGACAAACCTCCGCGCGCGACAACCACCACCGCACCCAATGCGCCATTCCGATCCGGCAGATCAATGACCGAGGCATCAACAATTTCTTCGAGTGCACGCAATGCCTCTTCAACACGCGGCAATGACACGCGCTTGCCTTCAATTTTCACGATACGGTCAAGCCGCGCATGCAAAGAAAAACGTCCGTCTGCATGCCGCGTGACCTGATCGCCCATGACAACAAAATCATCGCTACCGGTAAAAGGTGAGCGTACCGCGAGCGCTCCTTCCTCATCGGCTGTGATCTCGACTTGCGGCAATGGCGTCCACAGGACACCTTCGCGTTCCTGCATCCTCCAGGCCACGCCACCCGTTTCAGTGCTGCCCAGCACCTCAACAGGCGTCCGCCCCAACTTGACCAAAGCGTCCTTCGCGGAAGCCAAAGCCAACGGCCCACCGGACGAAAATATATGTGTCGGGCAATGAAGCAATTCCAACCCGTCCGGAATGCGGCTCAGATGAGCCGGACTAGAGATGATGACACAACCCGGGCGCGCGCGAAGTGCGACCGCCTCCCACAATTCCTGACGCAGAGCCTCGATGGGTTGTCCGGCCATCAATGGCCAGAACACACGAAACAGCAGACCGTAAATATGCTGGTGAGACACTGTGCCGAGGACCGGACCTTGAGGAGCGCCCCATAAATTGAGCTGCACAGCTGTCTCCGACAGAATCTGCGCCTGCGACTTGATGCAGGTTTTAGGTGCGCCTGTTGATCCCGATGTAAAAAAGCCGATGACAGGACGATCGCTGATCGACAGCGGATTCGACGCAGCACCGGACAATGTCTCTTTGACATCGACTAAAGTCGCGCCTGAATCAAGCTCCACAATATCCGTAACAAGGCTCGCACCCGTGGCGCCGATTTCGGCAAGATATCCCGGCGCGGAATGTCCTGGCATCAGCACATCACGCCCCGCGCTCAATGCCGCGATAAGGCCCGCGAGAAAATTACCGCTGTCTTCACAATAGAGATACACCGGACCGTCAGCTGCAGCGAGACGCTGCTTCAGCCGCGCCGCTTCCATCCGCACATCGCGCGCAGATAACACAATACCGTCGCGCCGAACCATCGGATCAGCTTCGGCAAAGGCGTCCAAAAATGACCACGCACCGGCGCTCATGCTTCCGACTTTCGACTGCGCACTATCCGGCGGACAATATACTCAATCCCCATCAAACTTCCTGCAAGCGCATATGAAATGCCACCATTATACGCGCCCCATTGAAACCACGTTCCGTGTAATGCGGTCCATAGCGCAATTGAACCATTGACCACGAAAAATACCATCCAGACCATGGTGACATATCGCGTATAAACAACGCCGTGTGCGTCGAGATCTGGATCTCTGATACGAGCGAACCGCTCGATCATGCTCGGTGGTTTCCACAACGTGACGCCGAAGGCGAGCAGCATCGTGATGTTCATAAAGACCGGATAAAGCCGCGCTGCCAGCTCCGGATCAAACGCACTGACAATCAACTCAGCGCCCGCCACCGCCAACAAACATAGTGTCATTTCAACCGGTACGGGTGTCGCCGAAGGTACGACGACGCGTGCGACCAAAACAGCAATCAACCCGACCACAATCGGCCAGGGCCCGATCCATTGCATCCCGATTGCCGCTATCGGCGGAAAGAGGAGTGTGGTGACCGCGAGAACAGCGGACCAGATATCAGGCCGCTTCGTTGAGGAGCGCATGAACCTGATCTATGACATCATTCACAGTGCGGACGGTGCGGAATTGTTCCGACGACACCTTGCGTCCGGTGAATTCCTGTAATTTCAATATGAGATCAACAGCATCAATGCTGTCCAGATCCAGATCTTCCGCCAACAATGCATTCGGCGAAATATCACCGGGGGACACTTCAAACAACTCGACGAGAAACTCGGTAAGTTTCAATTGAACCTCTTCTCGCGTCATGATGCTTGCTCCTGCGGCTCCTGTCGTTGACCGACAAACTCTGCAAGCGCCCGAACCGACGAAAAATAGCTCGACAGATTTTCGTCCTGCGTATCGATCTTGACCCCGAAAATTTTCTGGATTTCGACGCCGATTTCCAGCGCGTCAATCGAGTCCAGCCCCAACCCATCTCCAAAAAGCGCCTCATCAAGCCCTATATCTTCAGGCTTGATATCCTCGAGATTAAGCGTCTCTACAATGAGCGTCCGTATCCGGTCTTCAAGCGTTTTCGGCACGCGTCCCTCCATTAAGTTGCTCGGCCAGATAGGTATTGAGATGGCGAGCCGCAACTGAGGAATTAGAGTCACTCATAAAGCGGCTTATATCAATGAGGCCGTGTACCGTAATTGTAAATTGCGACTTCACTGTGGGTATTTGATACCACTTCTGACCCTTCATCAGCGAGGGCGGTACGCAATCTATGGTAATAAGCCGGATCGGCGCACCGAGACGAACGGCAATATTGGCCACCCCCCGCTGAAGCTTCATGGGCACACCGGGCACCGTGCGTGACCCCTCGGGGAAGATCACAATATTCTGCCCCCGGGCCAGTTTCGCCCCGCAATCTTCCAACAGCTTTTCAGGGTCTCCGTCATTTCGGATATAATCCGCAGCGCTTACAACGCCGCGCATGAACGGGTTTCCCCAAATTTGATACTTAACGATACATTGCGCGCGCTTCATGGCTGCGATCAACAAGACGACATCAAGCAATGAAGGATGATTGGCCACAACCAAAACACCGCGATCATTCTCCAGTTTCTCCACGCCGATCATTGTGACGCCGATCACACCAAATAACGTCATGTAGAACACGTGCAGCCGGAATGCCCAATGCACCAGCCGCTGTGCAACGATGGCGCGCTTCTCACGATCCGCGATCAACAGATTGATAAGAGGAAAAACCGTTGCAGTCAGGATCAGGCCACCGACCCCGAATAAAACAAAGGCCATCCCGGTCCAGACAAGCCGCCATGCCTGCTCAAAGCGCTGCATCCGACCCCGCCTTCAACGACCAACGCAATCCGCGCGACCGCCACTGCAACGGAACAACCGGCTGCGTATCAAGCGCCGCAATCAACCGGGTGACAAGAAGGTCGGATACAGGCCCTTCCAGAACGGGCACATCGTCCACCACCGACCCCAGCTGGATGACGCCTTCACATGCAGCAGGCCTCCGCGCAGACAAAGTCATGGCGAATGCCACTCCGGTTTGTTCCATTTCTATAGATGTGCCCAAGCCGTCAGGCATCTGCCCTTCCGCATAAACCAGCGTGACCTTATTGGCAGGCAGCACACTCAGCTTGCCCCAACTTTCCGCAAGGCCGGCGGACAGACTTTCGTCGCCTCCCGCTACCGCCGTATGCCCGACACGGCTTTTGCGCACGAGGTCCATGACGCCAGGCACCGAATTGTGAACTGAAAGCGAGAATGCGGCAGGCGACATCAACGCACCGTCCACGACATCAAGCAGCAAGCGGTAGGCAAGTTGAAGGTCGCCGAAGCGTGAACAGAAGACGAGATCGGAACAATCAGCACCCGATACACTGAGCCCGCAGGCGACCGCCATGCGTGCAAAAGCACTCAACCGTCGCCGGTGTCCGGCCGGAATAATACTCTCGTCCGCACAAGCGCCAAAACGCTGCGCTTCACTATCAGGTGTTTCAAATGTAACAGCTGCCCAAGACTCAACATAGACCGCAACGAGCGGCACATTGTTCACTTGGCAAGCTTTACAACATCGCCAATCAACCCAACGCCGGCCACAAATGAGCCGGCATGACACTCGAACTGATCATCATGCGAAACTTCTTTCTTCTTATAGTAGCTTCTGATGTTGATAACCGCGTTGCCACCCTCTTTGAACGCGCGCTCTTGCAAGCTCTTAACCGCCGCCAGCGCCACCCAATTGCAAGCCTCCTGATCGGACTTACCAAAGCTGTTGGTTTTCCTGTTGGTCGGATATGTACCCAGTTCCTTCAAGACCTTCGGATGGGGTGTATTCCCGAAATACATGGCAATCTCTTTATCAGCTCCAGGCATACTCAGAACACCCGATACCGGATATAATTGAGTTTCATTGCGGGCGAGCGCCCCCTGCGCTCCAACCAAAATCAGCGCGGCCCCGAGGGTGGCCGCTTTAGCGAAAGAAGAAATCATTTTGTATGTCAACATTTTGCAAAACCCCCATTTTTATCCCGAAGAATTGACCACCTGAATAGCATTGCTTCAAGCAAAAGATTTTGACACGGAGGGATAGATTTTGAACAGTCTGCAAGTTCTTCAGACCCGTGGTTGCCCTCGATTTACCATTGTTACCTACGTTTAGCCGACGGCGGCGATTTAGGTGGTCGCGAGGCCCTTGCCCGCCCTCTCACCTCATCAGGCGTTTCCGTATTGCCCTGATTCTCTTCCTGCAATTTCAGCCAACGCAGCAACCGGCCCTCGTCCAGCTCACCTTTTTTGATCGCTCCCCGGATCGCGCAACCCGGTTCCGTCTGGTGCTTGCAGTCGGAGAATTTGCACGAGGCAGCTAGATCAATGAGATCCGCAAATATCACGTCGATACCTTCTGCATTTTCACTCATTGTCAGAGAGCGCATGCCGGGCGTGTCGATGAGCCAACCTCCCGCATGGGTCAGGCGGAGGCTGCGTGCTGTGGTTGTATGCCGACCCTTTGAATCGCTCTCGCGAATCCCCTGCGTAGCAGATTCGATTCCCGTCAGCCCGTTCATGATCGTCGATTTTCCGACGCCGGACGATCCGACCAGCGCTGCCGTCCGGCCCAACCCGACCCATGGCGACAATTGCGCAAGTGATGCGCCATCACGCGCATTCACGACAATCACTTTCAAATTTGGCAACAGATTTTCAGCACGATGCCGATATGTGTTCGCATCCTCCGCCATGTCGGCTTTTGTCAGCACAAGCACAGGTTCAATCTCGCTGCTGATTGCAAGCGCCAGATAGCGCTCCAGCCGCGCGGGATTGAAATCGTCATTGCAAGAAGAGACGATGAGCAAGGCGTCCACATTGGCGGCGATTAACTGGTGCCGGTGACCGGACGCAACCGTGCGTCGACGCAACACATTGCGCCGCTCTAATGCAGCGACGACGCGGCTTTCGACAGGATCACTCAACACCCAGTCGCCCACCGCGAGATCGCCGGAACGAATTTCCATCGGCAAATCAAGTTCAACATCACCGTCAACAGTCTTGGCCTCGACACGGGCACGGTGGACATCACTGATGCGCGCAGGCGGCGTCATCAAAATCGCGTCCACCTCAAGTTGTGATGCGAAATGCTCCGACCAACCGAGTGCGTCGAGCGTGACGGGGCTCATTGACTTGCGCGCTTCATCACGCCACCCAATCTTCTGTATCAACAGTGGCCTGCATCGCAGGAGGATAGCGCCCGCCCGCAACAGTGCGTTCGTTCACCAGTTCATCGACTTTGGCAATAATTTCAGACGACAGGTTCACGGCCGCCGCACCCGCATTTTCGGACATGTGCTTGGGCCTCGATGTGCCGGGGATCGGTACAATGATCAGGTCTTTGTGCAACAGCCAAGCAAGGCAGAGTTGCGCACGTGTGCATCCCGCTTCCTGCGCCAGCGCAGTGAACGCCTCAAGCAGCTTGAGATTGCTTGCAAATGCGTCCCCCAGAAAACGCGGCATGCCCTTGCGGAAATCGCCGGGGCCGAATTTTTCGGGGTCACTCGCGCCACCTGCTAGAAAACCACGCGCCACAGGGCTGAAAGCAATAAAGGCCACACCCAGTTCACGGCAGGCATCCAGCACTGCGATTTCAGGATTTCGCGTCCAGGGCGAATACTCCGTCTGCAAGGCGGCGATGGGATGCACAGCATGCGCCTTGCGCAGGGTGACCGCCCCCACTTCCGACAGACCGATGCTGCGGATTTTTCCCGCCTTCACCAGATCCGCCAAAGCCCCGACGCTTTCCTCGATCGGCACGCGCTTATCCCAGCGGTGCAAATAATAGAGATCGATCACATCAACACCAAGCCGCGCCAGGCTTTCGTCGCATGTCTGCTTGAGCCGCTCGGGCGACCCATTGAGCTCGCGTTCCTCCCCCCGCGTCATGCCGCATTTTGAGGCAAGCACAATCTGGTCGCGGTGAGGTTTCAACACCTCGCCGACAAGACGCTCGTTATGGCCGAGACCATAGACAGCGGCTGTATCGAAAAATGTGTGCCCCGCATTGATCGCACCGAGCAAGACACGTTCGGCTTGTTCGCGCGACGGCGGCGGTCCGTAGGAATGAGACAGGCTCATGCAGCCAAGCCCGATAGCAGACACTTCAAACGGCCCGACGCGACGTGTTTCCATGGGCGGAATTCCTTCAAAGCAATGATGCGGTCCGGCAATGTAGCCGGAGTTAATGATGAGTGCGAAACAATGCGTTCGCTTTAGGACCAGCCGCCCGAAACAGACAAAACTTGCCCCGTCACAAACCGTGCATCAGCCAGTGCGAAGAACTCAACCGCGGCCGCTGCCTCGCCCGGCTCTCCAAAGCGCCGCACGGGCACGCGCGAGAGAATTTTGCTGCGCACCGCCGGTTGCGAAATAAGTGCCTGAGGGAAGTAGGCTTCCGTCTCGATGTAATTGGGCGCGACCGCATTGACCGAAACGCCCGCCGCTCCAAGCTCAATGGCGAGAGACCGGACGGAGCCGTTGAGAGCAGCGCGTGCGGACGCATAAGCCGTGAAATTCGGGATACCGCCAACGGGCCCTGCCGAAGTAACAAAGACGATCCGTCCGTATTGACGCGCTTTCATGCCTTCGACAAGCAGGGACATATAGGCAAGCGGCTCGATGACAAGTTTCTCAAAATACGGTCGCGTCACCTCTTCACTAAGCCCGCCCGCTGTCGTTCTATTGGCCGGATGAACACCACCAGTGCACAAAACATCAATCGCAGCCTCATGACCGAGCGCGCGGGCAACCGTCTCCGCAGGCGTTGTCTGTGCGACAGGTGTGACGCCGGGGTGCGCGGTCGCATATGCGGAAGCGACCCCCGCGTCGGCAAATAACGGGTCGGCGGCCAGCACCTTTGCGCCACGATCCCTGAACATGCTCACCAGCGCCGGGCCAATGAAAGCTTCAACGTCAGTAAGCAAAACGACTGGGGTCTGCTGCGTCATTTCTCTGTTCCCTATTTTCCGGAGGACAGTTGAAGCCCGACCGATGTTTTGTCGTTTTTAGCTGGTTTTCCGCAGGAAATATGCCCGCTGCGGCGAATAAACCACGATTGCCGCCTAAATCAATTTTTGCGAATAATTCGCATTGCATGCTCCACAACGCTCATGCTAATGAGAGTCATTCTTATTAACAATCAAACAGGGGGTTGGGCGACGAATGAACGCGCATCGCGAACGACCGCTTCAGGCCAAAGGCGCGACACCCGCCAGTCCGGTTTCGGTATCAAGCGCCACACTCTTCGACGGCAAGCGCGAGATCATCATCGAGCACGGAGCTGAGCGCTACAGACTTCAGATCACCGCCAGCAACAAGCTGATCCTGATCAAATAAACGCAGGTAACTGCGGTATCAAATCTACCGACGGCAACCAAGCCAGCCACGCCGTTTCGCAGCTCACGCGAAACGTCAGCCAGCCAGGAATGCACATTTCAACGCATCTCTTAGGACTGGAACATGGCAGGCAACAAGACTTCACTACTCCTCATGATGGCAACATCACTGATCGCCCTCTCGACAGTGCAGGCGGCAGAGCCCGCAGCCAAGGTCGAAGACACCAAAGAAAAACCGGCCGTGACCGCCACGCAACTTGATGCCGTGACGACAACCGCGACACGAAACGCGCAATCGCTGAACGAAATTCCGGGGACCGTCTCTGTGATCGATAGCGAGACGCTCGAACGCAACAACGCCAGAAACCCGCGTGACGCCATTAAATACGAACCGGGCGTCTCGGTCGGCAATCAGCCGCTGCGCGGCGGCGGCGGCACGAATTACACAATCCGCGGCATCAACAACAACCGCGTCCTGTTGCTTATGGACGGACAGGGCGTGCCGGATTTTCCGGAGTCAAATGCTGGCCCCGGCACCTACACGCGTGACTTCGTTGACCTTGAAAACGTCAAGCAGATCGAAATCATCCGTGGTCCGGCGTCTGCCCTGTACGGCAGCGACGCACTCGGCGGCATTGTGTCCTACATTTCCAAAGACCCCGAAGACTATCTCGATCTCGTAGGCAAGGATTGGTTCGGCAGCATTAAAGGTGCTTATTCGAGTGCCGACAAAAGCTTCTCTGAAACAGCAACCGGCGCCATGCGGGCAGGCAATGTCGAAGCGCTTGCCATTTTCACCCGCCGCGACGGTGAGGAAACCGAACCCAAAGGTTCGGTGACCACGGGCAACGGCGTCAAAGTCAATCCGCAGGATTATTACTCCAACAACTTTCTCGGCAAACTTGTGTTTCGTCCCACCACGACAGACATCATCAAGCTAACCGGCGAATATTCCGAAAAACAGCTCGACACAAATATGCTGACGGATCTCAGCGTCGCGCCTTCAACGGTTGTCGTCGATTCAAAAGCCCGCGACAACACAGAGCGCGTCCGCGTCAGTCTCGACTACACACATGACGCACCGATCGGCTTCATCGACCGCACACAAATCAAGGCGTTCTACACATCCCTTGACCGCACGGAACACACCGACCAAAAGCGCAGCGCCGGTACGACATTGCGCGTGTCGGATTTCGGTTTCTATCAAGACATCTTCGGGGCCGACGCGCAGTTCAACACAACACGCAACCTGTTCGGCGTGCCTAATGCCTTCACCTATGGCATCAGCGGCGAATTCACCACCACCGAACGTCCGCGCTACCGCTATCAAACGACAGGTGGCATCACAACTACGGTGATTTCAGGCGAAACCTTCCCGAACAAGACCTTTCCCGACAATGACACAACCAAAGCCGGTATCTATGTGCAGGACGAAATCACCATTGATCGCCTGACGCTCGTGCCCGCGCTGCGCGTCGACTATTACAACATGAAGCCGAAACCCGATCAGATGTTCCTGAACTCGGGTGGGGCCATCGTCAGCGAAATGACCGAAACGCCTGTGTCGCCCAAACTCGGCGTCACCTACGCCTTCACCGACGAATACACCGGCTTTGCGCAATATGCCCACGGGTTCCGGGTGCCGCCCTATGACAGCGCCAATCAGGCCTTCGCCAATGCAGCCTTCGGCTATGAAATCATCGTCAATCCGGACCTCAAGCCGGAAACAAGCGATGGTGTTGAAGCGGGCTTCCGTGGAAAATTCGCCAATGGCAGCAGCTTCTCGACCTCGGCCTTCTATAATCAGTATCAAGACTTCATCGACGCCCCGCTCGTTTGCGAAGGCACGATTTTCGGCGGTGCCGGACCCTGCTTCCTGAGCCAGTACCAGTACACGAACCTTCCCAACGTACATATCTACGGCGCTGAAGCCCGTGGTGACTATCGCTTCCTGCCCAACTGGGCGCTCCTCGGTAGCCTTGCCTATGCCTATGGCGAAGACGAAAGCACCAAAGCCGCCATCGACAGTGTCGATCCTCTGAAACTCGTCGCAGGCCTCCGCTACACGACAGAAAACTGGGGCACGGAACTCACCATGACCCACGCCTGGCAGCATAGCCGCGTCAGCAATGCGACTTACTTCAAGGCACCGGAATACACAACGTTCGATCTGACGGCCTATGTCGAAGTGATGCCAACCTTCACGATCAACGCAGGCGTCTTCAACCTGACCGATGAAAAGTATTTCGTCTCACAGGATGTGATGTCGCAAGCCTCCGCCTCGACAACACTCGACCGCTACGCCCAACCGGGTCGCAATGTCGGCGTTAATGCCACGATCCGGTTTTGAGGTTAACTCATGAGCCAAGCCGCCATCGGATACGCAAAGACAAACGGGCAGGATGATTGTTCCTCGGTCATGCCCTTGCGCCTGCGCTATCCGATGGCGGTCTCTTTCGCCGTTCACGCCGCCGTCGCCATCTACATTTTTTCCGGCACAGGCCCGCGCGGAAATGATCTGCCGCTGGGTGCTCAAACAATGTCCGCCACTTTTATCGAATTAGAAGCACCCCCCGCACCCGTTCCCGCCGTTGCCGCCGCACCGACACCTGTTCCACCCCAAAAGATTTCAATGCCGGTTGTCGCAGAAATGAAAAGAGCAGAAGCACCCAGAGTGGTTCCCGCCAAAACGGCGACTGCTATTTTGACATCTGAACCAACGCCTTCGCACCGCACACAACAGACAGCAGCCGCCAGCGCCACGCCCGCGAACTACGGTACCCCGTCGCCCTCGCCAGACCCCGGCGACACTGTCGGCACGACAAGCGACAGCGCACCCCTTTTTGTGACCCAGGCGCATTTCCGCGGTCCCCCGACCCCCGCCCGCTATCCCAAACGCGCCCGCGACCTCAATCAGGAAGGCGAAGTCCTGCTCCATGTCCGTCTCGACAATCTCGGCAATGCCGAGGAAATCGTCGTGTGGCGCAGCTCCGGCTTCATCCTGCTTGACAACGCCGCCCTCGCCGCCGCCCGCCGCTGGCAATTCGAACCCGAACGCCGCAACGGGCGTCCGGTATTCGCCCGCGTACAAATTCCCGTCCGTTTCGCCCTCAACTAATCGTCATCAGAGGAACATCCCATGTCATCGACATCATCTGACCTCATCGCCCGCCGCGCAGAAATCATCAACAAAGAACCGCAACTGCGCGCCCGCGACCTCGCCGCCCGCCTCAACATCAGTGAAGCCGAACTCGTCGCGCTCCGCAAAGAGGATGTCGAAACCGTGCGCCTGAAATCCGATTGGCCTGCCATCATCTCTGCGGTCGGATCGCTCGGCCGCGTCATGGGCCTTACCCGCAACGAATCCTGCGTCCATGAGCGCAAAGGCGTCTACGGCAAGCTTGGCGGCGGCGCCCATGTCGGCCTCATCGTCGGTGACGACATCGACCTGCGCATCTTCTTCACTCAATGGCGTTCCGGCTTCTCGGTCATCGAAGGTGACCGTCGCAGCCTGCAGTTCTTCGACGCGCAGGGCATGGCCATTCACAAGATTTACCTGACTGATCAGTCCGACATCTCAGCCTTCAATAAGCTGGTCGCCGAATTCACATCAGATGATGCAGCGCCGTTGGTCATCGAAGAAAAAGCCGAACGCCGCTCACCTCTCGCCGACAGCGACGTGGATCTGTCCGCATTCCATGCCGCATGGGACGCCATGGCAGACACGCATCAGTTCCACGGCCTGCTCATGAAATTCAAACTCGAACGCACGCAAGCATTGCGTCTTGCGGGCGAACGCCGTGCCACACCGATTGACGCGACCGCGCTGCGCCGTACATTGTCGCTCGCCGCCGAACGCGAAACACCCATCATGGTCTTTGTCGGCAATCCCGGCATGATCCAGATCCACACCGGCCCCGTGACAAACCTCAAGCCGATGGGCCCGTGGTTCAATGTCATGGACGAGAAGTTCAACCTGCATCTGCGTGAAGATCGCATCGCCAGCGCCTGGGTCGTCTACAAGCCGACCGATGACGGCACGGTCACATCGCTCGAACTGTTCGACGATAACGGTGACACCATCGCCACGCTTTTCGGCAAGCGCAAACCCGGTCAGCAGGAAGACGAAACATGGCGCGCCATCGTCAGCGACCTCTTTGCCAAGGAAGCCGCATGATGCGTCACCTCGCTCTTGCCTCAGTGCTGATTGCGCTGACTGCCACTGCCACCTTCGCCGACGCACCCAAAAGGGTGCTGTCGGTCGGTGGCTCTGTCACTGAAACTGTATTTGCTCTCGGCATGGGCGACACCGTGATTGCCGTTGATGACACCAGCTATTATCCGTGGGAAGCGACCCACAATCTGCCAAAGATCGGCTATGTCCGTTCGCTGGCCGCCGAAGGTCTGCTGTCGCTCAAGTCTGACCTACTGGTCGCGGGCCCAGAAGCAGGCCCGCCTCAAATTCTCGATCAGGTGCAGCAAGCAGGTCTCAAAGTCGTGCAGCTCAGCATGGGCTATTCACCGGAACTGACACTTGCGCATATCAAAGACATCGGCGCGGCACTCGACCGTTCAACTGAGGCCGAAGCGCTGACGGCAATTCTGGCGCAAGATCTGGCGACCATTCAAGCCGAGATAGCCAAAACCAAATCAAAGCCGAAGGTTCTCTTTCTGCTCAATGCCGGACAAGGCGCGTCGATGGCGGGTGGCAGGGGCACAGCGGCTGACGCGATGATCGCGCTCGCAGGTGGCGTCAATGCCGCCGCAGAGATTCACGGCTACAAGCCCATTTCGCCGGAGGCGGCCATCGTCGCCCAGCCGGAAATTCTGATGATGATGTCTCAGACTGTCGAAGCACTCGGTGGAAAAGATGCGGTTCTTACTCTGCCGGGCCTCGCCGAATTGCCTGCCGTGCGCAACAAACGCCTGCTGGTGCTCGATGGTCTCTACAGCCTCGGCTTCGGCCCGCGCCTCGCCCATGCGGTGCGCGATATGGCCGCCGATTTCCATCCCGAAACAAACTTCCTGCCGCTTCCTGAACGCGAATGGACAAAGGCGCAATGACCGACGTCGCAAAAGCGAGCCTGCCGCCGCTGCGCATTCTTCGCCAGCCTGCCATCCTGACGGGATTTGCCGCTTTGCTGGTGTTTGCCTTTCTGATGGCACTGGCCATCGGCGCCATGCCTATTCCTCTCGGTGATGTGATCCGCATTCTTTTCGGCTATAACGCGGACACACAAGCGAGCGCCATCGTG
This sequence comes from Parvibaculum sp., assembly GCA_030649335.1. GTDB lineage: Bacteria > Pseudomonadota > Alphaproteobacteria > Parvibaculales > Parvibaculaceae > Parvibaculum. The sequence continues at coordinate 60,891 of JAUSLL010000133.1, forward strand.
CTTGGTCTGCGTCTGCCGCGTGCGGTACTGGCCATCATCGTCGGCGCGGGCCTTGGCCTTTCAGGTGCAGCGTTGCAGGGGCTTTTTCGCAACCCGCTCGCCGATCCCGGTCTCATCGGTATTTCCGGCGGCGCGGCGCTCGGTGCCGTTTGCGTGATCGTGCTCGGCCACCTGCTTGTCGCCGTCGTTCCCTTCGCCGCCCACCCGATGTTGCTTCCCCTTGCTGCTTTCTTCGGCGGTCTTGCCGCCACTTTCGCCACCGAGCGTATCGCGCGCAGCAGCGGCGTTGCATCCACCGCCATGCTGCTTCTCGCAGGCATCGCCATCAACGCGCTCGCAGGCGCATTGATGGGTGTTCTCATCTTCATGAGTGATGACCGGCAGCTCCGCGACATCACTTTCTGGACCATGGGCAGCCTTGCCAAGGGCGGCTGGACCGGCGTCCTTCTCGCCGGTCCATTCGTGGCACTCGCCATTGCACTCATCCTGCCGACCGCGCGGTCGCTCAACGCGATCCTGCTCGGCGAGCGCGAGGCCATGCATCTCGGCGTTTCGGTTGAGCGGCTAAAGCGCATCCTCATGGTCTCCGCCGCCCTCGCCGTCAGCGCCTCGGTCGCCGTCACCGGTATCATCGCTTTTGTCGGCATTGTCGTGCCGCATCTTGTGCGCATGGCGGCTGGTCCCGACCACCGCATCGTCCTGCCGGGCGCAGCTCTTCTTGGTGCGGCCCTCCTCCTCATTGCTGACAGTCTCGCGCGCATCATCGTGGTGCCCGCCGAGCTCCCCATCGGCCTCGTCACCAGCCTCATCGGCAGTCCCTTCTTCCTCTGGTTGCTGCTCCGCCGCAAAGGCCTCAAATCATGATCGAAGCACGGGACATTTCCGTCCGCATCGGTACGCGCACGTTGTTGCGTGACGTCTCCATGCGCGTCATGCCGGGCCGTGTCACAGCCTTGCTCGGACCGAACGGCGCAGGAAAATCCACACTCGTCTCTGTGCTGACCGGCGAACGCAAGGCGAGTGCCGGCACAACAACCATCGACGGGTGCGACATGCACACGCTGACGCCACTGGAGCTAGCACGTCAGCGCGCTGTCCTGCTACAAAACTCGTCGCTCGACTTTGCCTTCACCGTGGACGAAGTCGTCGGTCTCGGCCGCCTGCCCTTCGCTGCAACCAATGATGCCTTTGACGACGAGGACGCGCTCGATGACGTGCGTCGCGTGGCGGGCATCTCGCCGCTCTGGCAACAGCTCTATCAGACCTTGTCAGGTGGTGAACGCCAACGCGTCCAATTTGCCCGCGCTCTGGCGCAAATCTGGCGTCGAAACACAGACGGGCTACCGCGCTACTTATTTCTCGACGAACCGACATCGGCGCTCGACCTCCGCCACCGCCGCACCGTACTCGAAACTGCCGCAAAGCTGGCCGCCGACGGCATCGGAGTCCTGGTGGTGCTGCACGACCTCAACCTCGCTGCAGACTTCGCCGACGACGTGGTGCTGTTGCGCGATGGTAAAGTGCAGATCAGCGGCACAGTCGATGATGTCCTCACGGAAAAACATCTGAGCGCCTGCTTCGACATTCCGATCGAGGTGATGTCTCATACCAATGGCAAACGCCTTATTTTGGCGTAACCACATATTCAATGCGTCCGCTGCGCAAAGCGCGACATTCATCACGCGCGACACTCGCCGACGTCGCAATGAACAACACATCTCCGCTTGCGCCTCCAAGCGCGCAGGCGATGGCCTGACGACCCGTCTCCACACGTCCCGTCACCTCGCCGCCTTCAACAATGCGCAAACATTCGCCTGTTGTCGGAGATGCAACCCAGATTGCCCCCTTGGCATCCATGCAAATACCGTCAGGCACCGCGTCGCCACCGATTTCGGCCCAAACCCGCCGGTCGGACAAACTGCCGTCAGCACCAATTTCAAATGCCGTCAGACAGGACGCAAAGGTCTCAGCCGCCACCAACACTTTTCCATCCGCAGTGATAACCATACCATTGGGGAATATCAATTCGTCGGCCGTCGCCATCACCCGACCATCCGGCTCAACCACAGCCAGCGGCGTCGCTGCTTGCGGTTCGCCTTCTTCAAAATCAAATCCGAAATTGCCTACATAGGCGCGACCTGCGTTGTCCACCACCATGTCATTGATACGACGGGGCGCGACGGCAGAGAGGTCCGCATGCACGCTGAGTGCGCCCTTGGAATCAAGCCTCAGGACTTTCTTGTCCATCATCGAGACCACAAGGAGATCGCCATTAGGCAACCACCCAAGCCCTGAAGGACGCCCCGCAACTTCGCACACACGGTGATGCGTCCCGTCCTCCGACACGCGCCAGACACTCTCGTCATGCATATCCGAAAACCACAACTGTCCATCGTGCCAGCGCAGCCCTTCGGCAAAAGCCAATCCGTCCACCAATGTTTTCAAAGCCATGTCCGCCTCCCGCTGTCAGGGGCTTCGCCCGATTTTTGTCAGGACAGTCAGACAGACAGCGACATTTTTTGCCAGCTTTTTCACGTCATTGTTGGCCATAGACTTCGCGTAACAACCGTTTGTTGAATTTTCCGGTTGCGGTTTTTGAATCTCGTCAATCACAATGTAGCGCTCGAGAGCCATCCAGCGCGGATAGCGTGATGCGAGAAAAAGTTTGAGTGCCTCGATTTCGCATTGATGACCTGACTTGAAGACAACGATGGCGAGTGGTCGCTCGGCCCACTTCGGATCCGGCACGCCGACAACAGCAGCTTCCCCGATATCGGGATGAGACATCAGCGCGCCTTCCATCTCAATTGAACTGATCCACTCTCCGCCCGATTTGATCAGATCCTTCAGGCGATCAACAATCTTGATATAGCCTTGTGCATTGACAGTCGTGATGTCTCCCGTCCTGAGCCAGCCATCGTCCGTGCAGGCGGGAATGGGTGCCGGATCGCAAACCCGCGTCGGCTTGATCAGATCGACATTCGCCGCATCACAGGATCAATCCTCTGCAATGACAAAGAAGGGCAAAAAGGCGAGTCCGCGGCGGCCCTCGGCAACCCTGTCACCTCAGTCGCATGGCTCGCCAACAAACTCGGTGAGTTCGGCGTCGCGTTGGAGCCGGGCCACGTGATCCTGACCGGCTCCTTCGTACGCGCCTTTCCGGTCAAAACAGGCGACAGCATTGTCTGTCGCTTCGATCAGGGTTTTGGTGAGGTCAAAACAAGCTTTGCTTGAGCGACGGGACAACATGTGTTGAGCCTAGCGACCCCGACAAAGCAGAAGCCGCATTGCAAATTAATACAATGCGGCTTCGCCATCGAAGTTGAAGGATCTTGAAAGTAGCAATCGCCGCGGTGCTTATCGTCGAGATGATTCGAAATCACAGCACAGGCGTTCGCCTTTAAGGCTTGAGGGTCACAGTTGAGCCGTTATCCGTCTCGCCGGTAATGCTCCATTCACCTGTCGCTCCCGATTTACCAGTCTCACCGGTATTACCTTGAGCGCCTTGCGGACCGGCCGGACCGGGAATGCCTTCTTGGCTTGTAATTGCCGTCTGTGGTCCGCCAAAGCTGCTCAGATTGCCCGTGAAAAACAGGCCTCCCAAAATCAACCCTGCAACCAGGATTCCCCCGACGAGGAAATACAGCGTGTTGTTATTGTTCGCATCGGTTCCGTTATAAGCCATGTGACCTCACAAATTTCTGATGTTTTGACAATCGATAACGTCGCTTCGCGCTGGTGAGTAAAATTGCCCGCGAATTTCCGGCATAATTGAAGAAAGCCTTCCGCCTCCTTCAACCGAGTCAACCTTCCTGCCCGTTGGCAGAATCGGAAGGGCGACGACTTCCGTGTCCGTGCCCACCATTGGCCAGTTGCCCCAATCCTGACAGGATCGGAAACTACTCATGTATGATTTTAACCAAGGTTTCCGGGCCCGGGGTGCTGCTCCCGGGTCAACATTCCTCACGTTTTACGGATGAAGGCGGCTATCACATTGCCGGACCTATCTTGCTCTACTTCAAACGACCCGCGAAACTCCTTTGCCGGTGCTCAAATGCGCTTCTCGGGAGACGCCGGATGAAATCATTCCATTGCGCAATGCTGGTCGCCGCTGCACTTGCATTGAGTGGCTGCGACGACAAGGCAGCTGTAGAACCCG
>JAUSLL010000012.1 GCA_030649335.1 Parvibaculum sp.
GTCAGCACGATGGCGCCGATCATGGCGACGAGCAGGATCAGCCCGGACGCCTGGAAGAGATAGACATACTGCGTGTAGAGCACGCGACCCAGAGCGCGGGTATTTGTGACCTGATCGGCCAAAGCGGGTACGGGCGAAGCCGCGGCCTTGATCGCATCCGGTGTGATGACCCATGAGGCACCGACGAGGCACAGTTCAAGAACGAGGATCAGACCGAGCAGCGCACCGACGGGCAGATATTGCAGGAAGCCGCGGCGCAGTTCGGTGAAGTCGATATCGAGCATCATCACGACGAAGAGAAACAGCACCGCGACGGCACCGACATAGACGATGACCAGCAGGAGCGCGATAAACTCGGCCCCCATCAGCACAAACAATGCGGCGGCGTTGAAGAAGGTGAGAATGAGGAACAACACGGAATGCACCGGGTTGCGGGCCGCAATCACCATGAACCCTGCGGCGATGGCTATCGCGGCAAAGACATAGAAGGCTATGGCGGAAACGATCATTTGGACCCCTGTCCCTCTTCTTCTTTTGGTCAGTCAATCATTCAGCAGATAACGCGCGCTCAACGGTAAGGCGCGTCGAGTTGGATATTCTTGGCGATCTCGCGCTCCCAACGGTCTCCGTTGTTGAGCAGGCGATCCTTGTCATACATCAGCTCTTCACGGGTTTCCGGGGCGAACTCGAAATTCGGGCCTTCGACGATGGCATCCACGGGGCAAGCTTCCTGACAGAAGCCGCAATAGATGCATTTCGTCATGTCGATGTCGTAGCGCGTGGTGCGGCGCGTGCCGTCGTTGCGGCGCGGACCGGCCTCGATGGTGATGGCTTGCGCGGGGCAGATGGCTTCGCAGAGCTTGCAGGCGATGCAACGCTCTTCGCCGTTCGGGTAACGACGCAGCGCATGTTCGCCACGGAAGCGAGGCGACAACGGACCCTTTTCGAAGGGATAGTTGATGGTCGCTTTGGGCTTGAAGAAATACTTCATGGCCAGGAAGAACGCCCAGACAAATTCTGTCAGGAAGAGCGACTTGGTGACTTGAGTGAAGGACGCCATTTATCTGTTCCTTCCGATCAATGCTGCGGCACAAGGCCGAAGCCGACGAGCACACCTGCTGTCAACACAACCCAGAAGAGGGAGAACGGCAGGAAGACTTTCCAGCCGAGACGCATCAATTGGTCATAGCGATAGCGGGGCACGAAAGCTTTCGTGATCGAGATCATAAAGAAGACCATGCACAGCTTGAGCACGAACCAGACAATGCCCGGCACCCATGTAAACGGCGCGACATTGAACGGGGGCAACCAGCCGCCGAAGAACAGGAGCGCCATGAGGGCCGACATGAGGATGATGGCCACATATTCGCCGAGCATGAACATCATGTAGGGAGTGGACGAATATTCGACCATGAAGCCCGCGACGAGTTCGGATTCCGCTTCCACCAAATCGAAGGGCGGACGGTTTGTTTCGGCCAGTGCCGACACGAAGAAGATGACCAGCATCGGCATGTGCCAGAGCCAGTACCAGTTGAACATGCCGTAATTGCCATCCTGCGCGCGCACGATGTCTGAGAGGTTCAACGAACCCGCTGTCATCAGCACGGTGATGAGAACGAAGCCGATGGAGACTTCGTAGGACACCATCTGTGCGGCGGAGCGCAGCGCGGAGAGAAACGGATATTTCGAGTTCGATGCCCAACCCGCCATGATGACGCCGTACACGCCGAGCGAGGAGAAGGCGAGAATGTAGAGGATGCCGACGTTGATGTTGGAGATGACCCAACCGTCGCTGACCGGCACCACGGCCCATGCGGCGAGCGCCAGCGTGACGGTGACGAGCGGTGCGAGAAGGAAGACGCCTTTGTTGGCACCTGAGGGCACAACGACTTCTTTGAAGACGAATTTGAGCAGATCGGCAAAAGACTGAAGCAGACCGAAGGGCCCGACGACATTGGGACCGCGACGAAGCTGCACCGCCGCCCAGATCTTGCGATCGGCGAGCAGAATGAACGCCGTGAAGATGAGCAGGCCAACGAGAAGCGCGAGCGACTGAGCCCCGATGATCAGGAGCGGAAGGCCGTAGGTGACGAGAATATCTTGCATGAGCTTACTCCGCCGCCTGTGCGCCGCGACGCGAGCGGGCAAGCTCGGCCGAGCAATCGGCCATTGTCTTGCTCGCCCGTGCGATGGGGTTTGTCAGATGGAAATCTTTGACCGGCACTTCGAACGGCGCGGCATCAAACGTTCCGGCGGCAAGGTCGGGCAAAGCGCCCGCCGGTGTCACTTCGTCGATGGCGGCGAAATGCGGGGCGGCGGTGACGATGGCTTCGCGCAGCGCGGCCAATGTGTCGTAGGGCAAGGTCTTGCCGAGCGTCGCTGAGAGCGCGCGCAGGATGGTCCAGTCTTCGCGCGCATCGCCGGGCGGGAAAGCCGCACGGTTGCCACGCTGGACGCGACCTTCGGTGTTGGCATAGAGCCCGTCTTTTTCCGTGTAGGCGGCACCCGGCAGGATGACGTCGGCGCGGTGAGCGCCCTTGTCGCCATGTGTGCCCTGATAGATGACGAAAGCTGAGCCGAGCTTGTCGGTGTCGATTTCATCTGCGCCGAGAAGATAGACGACATCAATTTCGCCTTTGGCGGCACCGTCGAGGATGCCTGCGACGTCACGGCCACCGGCATCCGGCACGAGGCCGAGGTCGAGACCCGCGACGCGGGCGGCGGCTGTGTGCAGCATGTTGAAGGAGGCACCTGTCGATTTCGCCAGCGCCACAGCGGCGGCGAGAACGGCGGCACCATCGGCGCGGGTGAGCGCGCCCTGCCCCACAATGATCATGGCGGATTTAGCGTTTTTCAGAACGTCGGCAAAGCCGCCGCCTGAGGCGAGTGACTTCAACGTGTCGGTGCCAGCGCCGAGGTGGTCGTAGTCAAATGTCAGATCGACACGCGGGCCGATGACGCCGACTTTCAGACCGCCGACGCGCGAA
>JAUSLL010000019.1 GCA_030649335.1 Parvibaculum sp.
TTTGGTTTCGTAGGTGTCATAGAAATGTGTGCCACCATCGAGAAGGTTTGTGCCCTTCTCTTCTTTCCACATGCCCGACGCCGTGAAGCCATAGAACATAGTCATCAGCGAGGCAGCACCGTCGGTCATGGCGGTGTCCACCACCTGACCTTTGCCGGACTTCTGTGCTTCGACAAGGGCGGCGAGCATGCCCATGGCGAGGTAGAGCGCACCACCGCCGAAATCGCCGACGAGATTGAGCGGCGGCACAGGCTTTTCACCGGGACGGCCGATGGCATGCAGCGCGCCTGTGAGCGAAATGTAGTTGATGTCGTGGCCGGCGGCTTGCGCCAGCATGCCGGTCTGGCCCCAGCCGGTCATGCGGCCATAGACGAGCTTCGGGTTGCGGGCGAGCGCCACGTCCGGCCCGAGGCCGAGGCGCTCCATGACGCCGGGGCGGAAACCTTCTTGCAGGATGTCCGCACCTTCGATGAGCTTGAGGCAGGCTTCGATGGCTTCGGGTTTTTTCAGATCGAGGGCGATGGACTTCTTGCCGCGCGAGGAGATGTCATATTTGGAACCGCCGCGACCACCCTTGCGGTCGATGCGCACGACTTCCGCGCCCATATCGGCGAGCAACATGCCGCAAAACGGCCCCGGCCCGATGCCTGCAAATTCCAGAACTTTAACGCCTGACAGCGGTCCGTTACCCATTTTATCGCTCCCGTGATTTTGTCTTTGTTGACCTTGAGTTTTAGCGCCCCCAAGTCGGTGCGTAAACGGGCACGGCAAAGACGTAGGGGCAGCCTCATCCAAGGCTTGCCTTGATTGTGCGCCGGTTTTACAAACGGGTCATGTCAGAAAACCTTATCGCTTCGCCGCTCGGTTTCAACGGGCCTTTGCCACCTGCGCGTTTCAACATGGCGCGCTATTGCCTGGCCGAAAGCGCGCGGCGATGGCCGGACAAGGTGGCGCTCATTGTCGTGTCGGACGCCAACGCGCCGCTCGATCAGGCGGAACGCTGGACATATGGCGCACTCGATGATGCAGTGCGACGCGTGGCGGCGGGATTGATCGCGGAAGGCTTCAAGCCCGGCGAGCGGCTGATGATCCGCATGCCTAATACGAGCGATTATGCGCTGCTGTTTTTCGGCGCGATTGCGGCTGGCATTGTCCCGCTGCCGTCGTCGTCGCAACTGACGGAAGCTGAAGCGACATTTTTGCTGAATGACAGCGCAGCTTCTGCCGTTGCCATTGCCGGCGGTATGGGTGTGAATGTGGGCGATGCCCGCGTCATCGATGAATCCATGATGGCGCGGCTCAAGGCGCATGCGCCGCTTGCCGATTATGCCGATACCTTGGCCGATGATCCGGCCTTTCTCGTTTACACGTCCGGCACCAGCGGAAGTCCGAAAGGCGTGCTGCATGCGCAGCGCAGCGCATGGGGACGTCGTCCGATGTATCAGGGATGGTACGGCATCGGGCCTGACGACACGGTGCTACATGCCGGTGCTTTCAACTGGACCTACACACTCGGCGTCGGCCTCACGGACCCCTGGGCCAATGGCGCGACGACGGTTCTCTACAATGGCGAAAAAGATGTGCAGGTCTGGCCGGTGTTGCTGGAGCGTACCGGCGCAACTTTGTTTGCCGCTGTACCGACGCTCTATCGCCAGATCCTCAAATATTGCGATCTGACGAAACATGACCTCAGCGCTTTGCGCCACGGTTTGACAGCAGGTGAAGCCCTGTCGGCCACCCTGCTCGACCATTGGCACGCGGCGACGGGCAAACAATTGTTCGAGGCGCTCGGGATGAGCGAATGTTCGACTTATATTTCGACAGCACCCGACATGGAAATCCGTGTCGGCAGTCCGGGGCGATCGCAGCCGGGACGCTCAGTGGCGGCGCTTCCGCTTGATGGGGGAGATGTGCCTGTGGCGCAAGGTGAAATCGGACTGCTCGCCGTCCATCGCAGCGATCCGGGCTTGATGCTCGGTTATTGGCGCAGGCCGGAGGAAGACGCGGAAGTGTTCCGCGGTGATTGGTTCATCGGTGGAGACCTCGCTTCCTTCGATGCCGATGGCTATCTCTGGTATCACGGTCGCGCCGATGATGTGATGAATGCTATGGGCTATCGCGTCAGCCCTCAGGAAGTGGAAGCGGCATTGAGCCTACACCCTTCCGTTGGTGAAGTTGCCGTGACCGAACTTAAGGTGCGCGAAGACGTGAGTGTGATCGCGGCTTTTGTTGTGCTGAAAGAAGGGGCGACGAAGGATGTAGCGGCATTGCAAGCCTTTGCCGCTGCAAATCTCGCCGCTTACAAATGTCCGCGTGAATTTGTTTTTGTCGGCACCCTGCCCCGCACACCCAATGGCAAGGTGAAGCGGCGCGCACTTCAACGATAGTCTGTTGGCGGAGATTTTTGTTTTTCTTCGTGTCGCTGCTTGGCAATGAGTATCGCGTCATAGGCTTGGTATGCAGTGGCGCTTGTCTGCTGCACTTCTTCAAGATGCTGCCATAGCGTTGCCACCGCGACGCGGGGCGTCGTGTCCAAGGCCCAGGCGCAGGCCAGAAATCCCAAAATCGCACCAGCGAAAAAATTCGTCATGGAAGCGCACCGCAAAAGCTAACGAACCAGTGCGCACACTTTGTGCCTGAGGATTTATCCTTGGCAAGTGTTTGTTTTAATTGGTGAAATTAATGTTCCGGAATGAAACGAAAATTAACACTTGGCGTCGTTTCTGACTCATAACCAGTCAAATACCAGAGAGCCAATCGAGCATTAAAGAGATTGTCCGTCGTCGGCGGTAAATAGCGAGCCGGTGATGAAGCGCGAATGGTCGGACGCGAGCAGCAGCAATATACCGTCGAGATCGGATTCGGAGCCAAGGCGGCGGCGCGGAAAGGTTTTGATTTGGCGCGCGCCACCCTCGCTATGGAACCATTCGGAATTGAGTTCCGTCTCAATAAATCCGGGGCAGATGGCGTTAACGTTGATCTGTTTGCGCGCCCATTCCTTGGCGAGCGATTTGGTCATCATGGCAATGGCGGCTTTGGTCATGGTGTAAATGACGAGGCCCGGCAATTGCGTGAAGGCACCAATGGACGCGATGTTGATGATGCGGCCGCCCTGATTGCGGACAATCATCTGTGTACCGATGGCCTGCGCCATGAAAAATGCGCCGCGCACATTGGTATCAAACATTGTGTCGTAGCCTTCAGGCGTCACTTCATGCGCCATAGCCTCGACGTTCATGCCTGCATTGTTGACGAGAATATCGACAGAGCCGAGGCCCTCTTTAACGGCGGCGGCGCAGGCCGTGATGCTCGCGTGATCGGTGACGTCGAGCGCGACGGCGAGCGCCTTGCCACCCATGGCCTCAATTTCGGCCTTCAGACCGTCGAGGCGGTCGACGCGGCGGCCTGTGACAGCAACCGAGGCGCCCGCTTTGGCCAGCACCAGCGCAAAGCGGCGGCCGAGGCCGCTGGTGGCCCCTGTCACGAGGGCGACCTTGCCCGTAAGATCAAATGAAGGCAGGGAAATTTCGCTCGCGTCGGTCATTCTTGGTCCTGTGTCTTTGAGGTGGCGTCAGGTTGGAGTCCGCATCCTATTGCGCAAGAAACTGTGGTCAAGCCGCGTCGGCGGGTTGGCTCGGAGAGGTTGCGGGGGCATACTCGGGCCAAAGAAATTGACGGATAAGGGAGGCTCTTATGCAACTCGATGTGGTGTCTGACACGGTTTGCCCCTGGTGCTATATCGGCAAACGTCGCCTTGACGAAGCGCTGGAACAGCGCGGTTCGGCGGGGATTACGCTGCGTTGGCGACCTTTCCAGCTTGACGCTTCGATCCCCGATGGCGGCGTCGATCGCAAGGCCTATATGCAAAAGAAATTCGGTGCAGATCCCGACCGAGCCAAGGCGGCAGGCAGCGCCATTCGCGACTATGGCGACCAACTCGGCATCAAATTCAATTTCGATAAGATCAAACTCGCACCCAATACGCTCGACAGCCATCGTTTGATTCGCTGGGCGGGCACCGCGGGTTGTCAGAACGAGATGGTCGAAATCCTGTTCCGTCGCTTTTTTGTTGATGCGGAAGATATAGGCTCTCATGCAGTGCTGCTCGACGCGGCGCGCGAAGCTGGTATGGATACAGATATTGTCGAAGACCTGCTGGTGCGCGGCGCTGACCGAGAGTTGGTGGAGCGGGAAGAAACGCTGGCCCGCGAAATGGGTATTCAAGGTGTACCGAGTTTCGTCATAAACGAACAATGGGTGATGGTCGGCGCACAGGAAACACCGGCGCTGGTGCGCATGTTTGACAAGCTGCTGGCGAAGGAAGCTGAAGCGGCCGCGCAGTAAGGCGTGCTCTTAATTCAGTTGCGCCGGACGTTGACTACGCAGCCATCTCCGGCAAAGCCATAGCCGCCAGCGTTTTCATCAGGCGATAAGTTCCAGCAAGACGCTCCGCCGGTGTGTCCCAATCGCGCTTGAAGAATAGCTTGTGATCGGGTCGCAGCTTTGCGTTGCCGCGCTCGTCGTTGATGAGTTCGACGAGGCCGGCCGGATTGGGGAAAGTGTTGCCGCGCAACGTGAGCACGACGCCCTTAGGGCCTGCTTCGATTTTTTCGACATTGGCCGTGCGGCACATACTTTTGATTTCGACGATCTTGAGCAGGAATTCGACTTCTTCCGGCAGTTTGCCGAAGCGGTCGATAAGTTCGGCGCCGAAGCCGTCGATCTGGGCGCGGGTTTCCACGTCCGACAAGCGGCGATAGAGCGCCATGCGGGCGTCGAGGTCGGGCACGTAGTTTTCAGGAATCAGAACCGGTGTGCCGACATTGATCTGCGGCGACCACTGGCCTTCTTCATCCTCGCCGACGCCACCACCGCGCAAGGCAGCGACAGCTTCTTCGAGCATGTCCTGATAAAGCTCGAAGCCGACTTCCTTGATGTGGCCGGACTGTTCATCGCCCAGCAAATTGCCTGCGCCGCGGATGTCGAGATCGTGGCTCGCAAGAGTAAAACCCGCTCCCAGTGCGTCGAGCGATTGCAATACATGCAGGCGCTTGTCGGCGGCCGGAGTCAGCACGCGTTTTGGCGGCACGGTGAAATAAGCATAGGCTCGCGCCTTGGAACGCCCGACGCGGCCGCGCAACTGATAAAGCTGCGACAGACCGAACATGTCGGCGCGGTGGATGACGAGCGTGTTGGCGGTCGGAATGTCGAGGCCGCTTTCGATAATCGTGGTGGCGATCAGCACATCATACTTGCCGTCGTAGAAGGCCGTCATTTTGTCTTCGATTTCGCCGGGAGCCATTTGGCCGTGGGCGGTGACGGTTTTTACTTCCGGCATATAGGTCTGGAAGAAGTCGTTGGCGTCCGGGAGATCGGAAATGCGCGGCACGACATAGAAACTCTGGCCGCCGCGGAAATGCTCGCGCATCAGAGCTTCGCGCAAGACCACAGGATCGAACGGTGAAACATAGGTACGGACGGCGAGGCGATCGACGGGCGGCGTGGCGATGATCGACAATTCGCGGACGCCGGATAACGCCAGTTGCAGCGTGCGCGGAATGGGCGTCGCGCTCAGTGTCAGTACGTGCACTTCGGCGCGCATCTGTTTCAGGCGTTCTTTATGGCCGACGCCGAAATGCTGTTCCTCGTCGACGATCATCAAACCGAGATTGTGGAACTTGACCGATTTGCCAAGCAGCGCGTGGGTGCCGATGACAATGTCCACATCGCCGCTGGCGAGACCCGCCTTGGCTTCAGCAAGGTCCTTGGCGGACACAAGCCGCGACAATTGCCGGATTTTGAGTGGCAGGCCCTGAAAGCGCGTGACGAAAGTTTTGTGATGCTGACGAGAGAGCAAGGTCGTCGGCACGATGAGCGCGACCTGATAGCCCGCCATGGCTGCAACGAAAGCAGAGCGCAAGGCGACTTCTGTTTTGCCAAAGCCTACGTCGCCGCAGATGAGGCGATCCATCGGGCGACCACGTGCGAGGTCTTCCAGCACCGAGAGGATCGCCTGTTCCTGATCTTCGGTCTCTGTGAAGGGAAAGCGCGCACAGAATTCATCGTAGAGACCGGGGATCGGCTCCATGACGGGCGCGGATTTCAATTCGCGTGCGGCAGCGATTTTGATGAGCTCGCCTGCCATTTCGCGGATGCGGCTTTTCAGGCGGGCTTTGCGCGCCTGCCAGCCGGAACCGCCGAGCTTGTCGAGTTGTGCGCCTGCTTCGTCGGAGCCGTAGCGCGACAGGAGTTCGATGTTTTCGACCGGCAGATAGAGTTTGCTACCGCCCTGATAGACAAGCAGCAGGCAATCATGCGGCTCGTCCATCACGTCGATGGTTTGCAGGCCTTCAAAGCGCCCGATGCCGTGATCGACATGAACGACGAGATCGCCCGGCGACAGGCTTGAGGCTTCGGTGAGAAAATTCGCTGCTCGTTTCGTACGGCGCTGGCGGACCAGCCGGTCGCCCAACACGTCCTGCTCGCTAATGAGCGCGAGATCGTCAGTTTCGATACCGGCTTCGATGCCGAGAACAATTAGTGAAACTGTCGCTCTGCTAACACTGTTAACTTCGTCCCAGCTTTCAGCCAGCGCGATGTTCTTGATGCCGTGTTCGCCGAGGACATTTTGCAAACGGTCGCGTGCGCCCTGCGACCAACTGGCGATGACGATGCGCTTGTTGGCGCGACGCAGGCCTGTGATGTGACCTCCGAGCACTTCGAAGATATTCGTGTCTTCCTGCGTGCGCTCAGGTGCAAAATTGCGTCCCTGTTTCGCGCCGAGGTTTTGTCCGTCCGGCACGCTGAAGCCTGAGAAGGCGCGCACGATGCGGTGTTCGAGCACTGTCTGCCAGTTCTTCTCAGTGACATAGAGGGCGTCGGGCGCGAGTGGCTTATAGGGGCTGGCGTCAATCGCTTTCATTTCGCGCGCGCTGACACGGGCTTGATAGTAGTCCTCGATGAGATCGAGGCGACCGGCCTTGGCCTCCTCCACCTGCGCGTCGAGCGTCACGATGGCTTCGGGAAGATATTCGAAGATGGTTTCCAGTGTTTCGTGAAACATCGGCAGCCAATGTTCCATGCCCTGATGCTTGCGACCTTCGCTGACGGCCTCATAAAGCGGGTCGTTGTCCGTCGCTGCGCCGAATTTGGTGATGTAGCTCGCGCGGAAGCGGCGGATGATATCGGAATCAAGCTGAATTTCGCTTGCGGGCACCAGCGCGACGGATGACAGCGTGCCGGTGGTGCGCTGGCTTTCGGCGTCAAAGCTGCGGATCGCGTCGAGCGCATCCCCGAACATGTCGAGGCGGATCGGCTCGTCAAAACCTGACGGAAAAATATCGACAATGCCGCCGCGCAGTGCGAATTCACCGGGCTCGCGCACGGTACCTGTGCGGCTATAGCCATTGGCGACGAGATAGGCCGTCAGCACATCAAGATTGATGACATTGCCGACATGCGCGCTCCACGCCGATTGCGCCACCATGCTGCGCGGAGGCACACGCTGGAGCGCGGCGTTGATGGTGGTGAGGAGAATGAAGGGTTTCTTGTCGCCTGGCGCGCGGCCTGCAAGGCGCGACAGTGTCGCCATACGACGGCTGACGATATCGGGGTTCGGGGACACGCGATCGTATGGCAGGCAATCCCATGCCGGAAAGTTCACGACTTCGATGTCGGGCGCGAAATAGGCGACGGCGTCGGCTATGGCGGCAAGACGCACGTCGTCGCGGGCGATATGCAACACCGCCCCGTCGCCCATGTCGCCGCGGGCGCGGGCAATGTCGGCCAGCACCAGCGCGTCATAGCCTTCAGGCACTTCGCCGAGTGTCAGCCGGCTTAGCGCCGTGGTGATTTTTTTGAGATCTCGCAAATGGATTCCGCTCAGCTCTTGCGCTGCCAGAGCGTCCCTTCCAGATGGTTGAAGGTTTGGATGCGGGCGAACAGCGGGGTGACATATTCGGCAGGTGTCGGCTCGCGACCGGTGATCCAGTTGTAGAGGCTCGTGTCCTCTGCCCCTATGAGGGTCTCGTATTGATCGAGTTCGGCAGGGCTCAGGCTTTCGATCACATTATCTGCAAAATGGCCGAGGATCAGGTCCATCTCCTTGATGCCCCGATGCCACGAACGGAATTTGAGCCGCCGAATGCGGATTGCGAGATCAGTTGAGCTTTGGTCGGCCATGCAGGTTTTGTCCTTTGGAACGGGATATAAACCGCCAGAGCGGCCCTGTCAGCCCCGCTATGAATTTCCTTCGTCACCATTTCCCGTTTGCAGGCGAATAACGATAGACTGGCACCATGACCCAAAGCCCCTTTGCCGCAGCCTCCGCCCACAAAACCTGCCCCTTGCCGGACGGGCGAAAGCTTGGTTTTGCGGAGGGTGGCGACCCTGAGGGTGCGCCCGTCTTCTATTTTCACGGCTTTCCGGGCTCGCGGCTTGAAGCAATGCTGTTGCCGCCCAGCGGCATTCGGCTGATCGGTGTGGACCGTCCGGGTTATGGTCTCAGCACCGCGTCGCCCTGGCGCAAGCTTGCCGATTGGCCCAATGACATTGAGGTATTGGCCGATCATCTGAATTTGAAGCGTTTTGGCGTCATCGGTGTGTCCGGCGGCGCGCCTTATGCCTCGTCAGTAGCGCACGGGCTTGGGAAACGTGTGAACGCGCTGGCGCTCATCTGCGGCCTCGGCCCACCGCAGGTACCGGGCATGATGTTCGGCAGTCAACGCGGTCTTGCTCGTGCATTGCGCATCACGCCTGCCCGTCTGATGTTGGCGGGACTTGCCCGCCGGATCATGTTGTCGGATCGTGCACTCGGCCATATGCGCACTCTGCGCATGCGGCGCAACCCGCGCCCCGTTGCTGACATGGCGCTGCGTGAAGGGCCGATGATGGGCCTCATGGTGCAGAGCTGGCGCGAAGGGCTGAAGCGTTCGTCGCTTGGCGTTGCGGCGGACGCGCGCATTTATGGCGAGCCGTGGCATTTCGAGCCATCGGCCATCAAAGTGCCGACCGGCATTTGGCATGGCCGTGCGGATGAGGTGGTGCCCGTCAACATCGGTGAATTTTATGCCGCTCAGATCAAAGGCGCGATCTCGCACTTTCCGGCGGATGACGGACATTTTTCCGTGGTGGTGAATTCTTATAAGACGATCACCGAATTTCTCATTGCCAAGGCACGGCGCGAGACAAATGCGGCCTGAGATTCTGTTCCCCCTTTTTGCGCCGTTGCGCACCCTGCCCGGCATAGGCCCGAAGCTTGAAACCCTGATGGGAAAGCTCGTCGGACCAAAGGTCGTGGATCTTTGCTGGCATCTGCCTGTCGGGCTGATCGACCGGCGCAAGCGGCCGCGTATTGCAGACATTCAGGATGGCGAGATCGTTACCATTGAAGTGCAGGTCGGGCTTCATGTGGTCCCCAAGCTGAAGCGCTTGCCCTATCGCGTGCATGTGCATGACGAGAGCGGCGAGATGCAGATCGTGTTTTTCAATCCGCATGCCGATTGGCTCGGCCGCGTGATGCCGGAAGGAGCGACGCTCATATTGAGCGGTAAGGTCGAATTTTATCAGGGTCAGCCGCAGATGACCCACCCCGACCATATCGTCGCGCCGGAAGAGATCGACACATTACCGCTTCTCGAAGCGGTCTATCCGCTGACGGCGGGTGTCACGCTGAAGCCGTTGCAAAAGGCCGTGAAGGCGGCGGTCGCACTCGCGCCGGTGCTTGGCGAATGGCAGGACGCAGCGTGGCTCAAGGCGCGCGGCTGGGGCGATTGGCAGGGTGCGCTCCACGCCGCTCATGCGCCGGAGAGTATTGCCAATCTTGATCCGCATGATGCGTCGCGGGCGCGTTTGGCATTCGATGAACTACTCGCCAATCAACTTGCGCTCGGCATCGTGCGGTTGAAGATGCGAAAGCTGCCGGGTCGCGAGATCAAAGGCGACGGGCACTTACGGACGAAGATTTTAGCTGCCCTCCCCTTTGCGCTCACCGGCGCACAAGACGCGGCGCTTAAAGAAATATATGCCGACATGGGTGCCAGTCACCGTATGTTGCGTTTGCTGCAGGGCGATGTCGGTAGCGGCAAAACTGTTGTTGCCCTGCTCGCCATGCTGAACGCTGTCGAGGCAGGTGCACAAGCGGCGATGATGGCCCCCACCGAAATTTTGGCGCGACAGCATTTCGCCACGCTCGAACCTTTATGCGCAGCGGCAGGCGTGCGGCTCGAACTTCTAACGGGACGCGAAAAAGGAAAACGTCGCGCAGATATTCTTGAGGCATTGGCTGACGGTTCCATTGATATTCTCGTCGGCACGCATGCGCTTTTTCAAACCGAAGTGGCGTTTCGCGCTTTGGGTGTTGCCGTTGTCGATGAGCAACATCGCTTTGGTGTGCATCAGCGACTCGCACTGCAATCTAAAGGTGGTGTTGGCACAGATGTATTGGTGATGACTGCGACGCCTATCCCGCGCACGCTGACGCTAACTGCTTACGGCGACATGGATGTGTCACGGTTGCATGAAAAGCCCGCGGGGCGGCAACCGATCGATACCCGCGCCCTGCCACTTGAGCGACTTGAGGGGGTTGTGGACTCTCTACATCGCGCACTGGCTGGCGGTGCGCAGGTCTATTGGGTCTGTCCGTTGGTTGAAGAATCCGATGTGATTGACGCGGCGGCGGCGGAAGACCGGTACGCCTATTTGCGCGAGATATTCGGCGAGGCCGTCGGTCTTGTGCATGGACGTATGAAGGCAGCGGAGAAAGACGCGGCGATGGCGCGTTTTGAAGCGGGTAAAACGCGTATTCTTGTCGCCACCACCGTGATCGAAGTTGGTGTCAATGTGCCGACAGCGACCGTGATGATCATCGAACATGCCGAACGCTTCGGCCTTGCGCAGCTCCATCAGTTGCGTGGGCGCGTCGGGCGCGGCATGGATAAGTCTTCGTGTCTCTTGCTCTATCAGACGCCGCTCGGCGAAACGGCAACCGCGCGCATCAAGATCATGCGCGAAACGGAAGACGGGTTCCGCATTGCAGAGGAAGATTTGCGCCTGCGCGGAGCAGGTGAATTGCTCGGCACGCGGCAGAGTGGTTTGCCAGAGTTCCGCATTGCCGATCTCGCCGTCCATGCCGAATTGCTTGCTGCGGCTTATGATGACGCACGCATGATCCTGTCGCGCGATTCAGAGCTTGAAAGCGCGCGCGGGCAGGCTTTGCGTGTGCTGCTTTATCTCTTCGAATGTGATGAAGCGATCAGGAACCTGCGTTCGGGCTGACGGGTGTTTTGAGCGGTAGTCTCTTTGGTTCGACGAGGCCTGCCGAAATGATGAGTTTGGCGCCCTCCTCAATCGTCAAGTCGAGAATGCGCACATCTTCGCGTGGCACATAGAGCAAAAAACCGGATGTGGGGTTTGGTGTTGTTGGCAGAAAGACGCTGACAAGATCCAGGCCGTAGGGTGCGCCGACTTTGGCGGAGGTTTGCGACGTGACAAAGACGATGGTGTAGATGCCCTTGCGCGGATATTCGATGAGCCCCACTTCGCGGAACGACGTCGTCGATTGCGAGATGACGGTTTCGAAGATTTGTTTAATCGCGCCATAGATGCTGCGCACCACTGGCATGCGGTCCACAAGGCGTTCGGCGAAAGTTAGAATGGCACGGCCGAAGAAATTGGCGGTGAAGGCACCGAGCAATGTCAGCAAAATGACCGCGATGATGAGGCCGAGACCCGGAATATCGAAGGGCATGACGGCGTCGGGCCGGAACTGTGCGGGAATGAGCGGCACAAACCATGTGTCCACCAGTTCGACAAACCAGCTGGTGATGTAGACCGTGAGGCCGATGGGGGCTGCGACGACGAGACCTGTAAAAAAATAATTTCGCAGCCGTGCCATAAACCCGATTTTTCGGGCGGGGAGGATCACCGTGGGGCCCGATCCGGCGTTGCCGTCGGGAGTATTATCATCCGTCATGTTGACCGTTCAGTTGCTTTGTTATCGCTTGCTCACCCCTTGGCCCCCTTGTACCACCCTTCGCAATGCGCTGTCTTTGACCAATGGCCGGTGTTTGCCCGCTGTCTGACGTAGCGGCCACAAAGCCTTGCGCACACGGGCTTCCCAGAGGGGCAGAACCGCTCCATCATATGTCAAAATCATGTGACAAAAGAAATTCAGGGAGGGTCCGGAATGGCGGCCAAGGGATACAAATTGCGCCTCGATCCGCAGGACGAGTACACGCACACACCCGATGCGGCGATGAATTATAATGAGAGCATGTATTTCAACATGTTCGACCCCGACCGGAAGGTCGGCGGCTGGTTCCGCATCGGCAATCGCCCCAATGAGGGCTATGCAGAGATGACTATCTGTCTCTACCTGCCTGATGGGCGCGTCGCCTTCATGTATGCCAAACCCACGATCACGCATAATGAGGAGATGAATGCCGGCGGCTTGAAGATCGAGGTCGTTGAACCTTTCAAGCGCCTGCGTGTGACATATGACGGCAAGGCTGTGGTGCTGACCAATCCGCTGGACATGGCCGAACCATCGCGCGCCTTTCGCGAAAATCCGGTTCTGCGTTGTAAAGTGGAACTCGATTATGAAGGCGTCTCGCCCATGTTCGGCGGTGAGACTGTGAAAGAAGACGGTTCATCGCTCGACATTGATCCGGAGAAGTCCTTCGCCAAAGCGCATTACGAACAGCATATGGCCGCCAAAGGCCGTTTCACGGTCGGTGATGAGGTCTTCGAGGTTTCGGGTTTCGGGCTTCGCGACAAAAGCTGGGGTCCGCGCTATTGGCAGGCTATCCACTGGTATCGCTGGCTGCCTCTAAATTTTGGTCGCGATTTTGGCATGATGTTGTCGATTGTCGCCGGAGAGAGCGGTGAGCCGCGTCAGGGCGGCATGGTGCTGAAGGACGGGAAATACGATCTCATCAAAGAGGTCTCCATCGACAGCGATTGGGATGAAAACTGGTATCAGACCGGCATGCGCGCGCATGTGGTCACCGAGTCCGGCGCTGTTTATGACGTAGAGGGTAAGGTGCTATCGCTGATCCCGTTGCGCAACCGCCGCAAGGCTGCTGACGGCACGGAGCTCAACACGCGTATCACGGAAGGCATGACCGAGTATCGCTGCAATGGCATGGTCGGCTACGGGCTGTCGGAATATCTCGATCAGATCGTTGACGGTAAACCCGTTAGCGTGGGGCGCTGAGATGAGCGACAAGAAAAATCCGATTGCAGCTCCTCTCGCGGATGCAGTCGTGCGAAACATTCCGGGCGTAACCGGCATTGAAAATCTGATACGCCTTTCCGGTGGCGCCAGCCAAGAAACTTGGTCATTCGAAGCCACGGGCAAAGGCGCGCCAATCCCGTTGATCCTGCGCCGCGCGCCGGGCGGTGATCGTGCCGCCAGTGCCACAGCAGCGGGGCTTGAAACAGAAGCGGCGCTCATCAACCTTGCGGGCGAAGTTGGCGTGCCCATTCCGCCGGTGCGTCTTGTGTTGCAACCTGCGGATGATGTGGGTCGTGGGTTCATCATGGACCGTGTCGAAGGCGAGACGATTGCGCGCAAAATTTTGCGTGATGAGGAGTTTGCCAAGGCGCGCCCGATCCTCGCGCGTCAATGCGGTGAAATTCTTGCCAAACTTCATTCGGTTGATATGGCCAAGCTGCCGCCGTTGCGCACCTCCACAGCGCGTGACGAGATCGAGCAATATCACCAGACCTACAAGACACATGACCATCCGCATCCGGTGTTCGATCTCGCTTTTCGCTGGCTGCGCGACAATACACCCGAAGCAGCGTCCAAAATATCGCTGGTGCATGGCGACTTCCGCCATGGCAATCTGATGATCGGTGCCGACGGTGTGCGCGCCGTTCTCGATTGGGAACTCGCGCATATTGGCGACCCGATGGAAGACCTCGCGTGGATATGCGTCAATTCATGGCGCTTCGGGAACATCGATAATCCTGTCGGCGGTTTCGGTCAGCGCGAGGATATGTTCGCCGGCTATGAAGCCGCGGGCGGCGGTAAAGTCGATCCTAAACGCGTCAAATTCTGGGAAGTGCTGGGCACACTCAAATGGGGTGTGATGTGCACAACCATGGTCATGGCGTTCAAAGCCGGTGACAGGTCTGTTGAGCGTGCCACCATAGGTCGGCGCTCGTCGGAAACGGAAGTTGATCTCCTGCGCCTTCTCGCGCCACGAAAGAAAGGCTGACATCATGCAAGACCAGCCCACAGCTATTGAACTTGTCGACATTGTCGCTGAATTCATCCGTGTTCATGCCATGCCGCAGATGACCGGCCATGCCGCTTTTCACGCTCTCGTTGCCGCTAACGCGCTCGACATCGTTAAACGGGAATTGGCGATTGCGCCGCGGGCAAGCCGTGAAGAATCGGAACGTCTGACCAAGCTCCTTGGTCGTGAAGCTTCATTGGACCAGATGAACCGTGATCTCTGCGCGCGCATCGAGGCAGGCGAGTTGACACTCGAGACACCCGGTCTTGCTGACCATCTCTGGGCGATCACAATGACGAAGCTTGCCATCGACCAGCCGAAATACTCCGGCTATGTGCGTGCGCTTGAAGAAGAAGGACGTCGCTGATGGGGTCGCTTGTCACGCTTGAGGTCAAAAAGGCTGTAGCCATCGTGACCTTCAACAATCCACCGCGCGGCTATATGAATTCAGGGCAGGTTGAGGAACTTGCGGTCATCGTCGATCAGATCGCGGCGAACGACGCCGTGCGGGTTGTGGTCTTCACAGGCGGCGTGCCCGGCGTCTTTGTCCGGCACTATGACGTGGCAGAAATTGTGGCCGTTGCCGAATTCATTAAAGGAAGCAACCGAACGGAAGAGCAGTTGATGGCGGCGGGCGAACGCGGCAACGCGATTTCGACGGTTTTCGACAAGGTGGATCGTATGCCGAAGCCGACCATTGCCGCGATCAACGGGTTTGTGCAAGGCGGCGGTTTCGAGTTCGCTCTCTGCTGCGACATTCGTATTGCGGAAGCGGGTGACTACCGGATCGGATTGCCGGAAACGAATATCGGTATTTTTCCCGGTGCTGGCGGCACAGAGCGTTTGCCGCGTTTGATCGGGGAAGCCAAAGCACTGGAACTCATTTTGCGCGGGCGCACAGTTGCCCCTATTGAAGCTTTGAGCATTGGTATGGTGCATGAAGTCGCCTCTGGATCCGCTCTCTCGCGCGCGCTTGAAGTTGCCGCTGAGATGGCTGCCATGCCCGCGCGTGGGATTGCGGAAGCGAAAGCATTGGTCAAACGCACGGCGGAGAAAACGCTGGATGACGCCTGTGGCCATGCGCGGGGACGATTCAGTGTGCTGATTGCCGGTGACGACAGCGCGGGTGCGGCGATGCAGAAGTTCCTCGATGAGGGCGAAGACATCAATAAGCGTTGATTTGGCGTCACAACCCTCTGAATTTCAACAAATTCAGAGGGTTACGTTGACCATGTGGTAATTTTTGCTCTTTAGATTTTTATTGGAGATATGTCGCGGCGGTATTGCCGGTGTTTTGTTTTGGAGCCACCAGTGACTTATCGCGTTGTTGGACTGACAGAGATACCCCAGAACCATCCGGTTGTTCTGTTCTCTGCCTATTGGTTTGAGGCCAAGGGGACAGATTTTGTTCCGTTGCGCTCCGCCGTTGATCCGATGAAAATTCCCGCCATCATTCCGTGGGTATTGCTGCTCGAACGGGTTGATGTCGATGGCGTTGTTAAATTCCGCTATCGACTAACCGGTACAGGCTGCCGAACCATTTTCGATATAGATTATACCGGTAAGTTTCTGGGCGAAGGGCTGACGCCAGACGGCGCAGAGGCACGGTTGCGCGAGTTTCGGGAGGTGTCTGTTTCAGGCAATCCGATTTACTCGTCAAGTCATCTGCCGATTGCTGAACGTGAGTATATCAACGTCTATCGCGGCGTCTTTCCGGTCAGTCTGACGGGCGCGGAAATTGATCAAATTTTTGTGGTCGTTGCGAAGGAAGATATGGCACTTCAGAAGTCGGAGCAGAAGGCTCGTCCAGTGCTCGGGCAATTACTTTCGAATATGCGTTGAGGCGCAGTCTGTAAGCGGCGAACATCTCAGACGAACTGATCCTCTTTACATCAAGATAAGTCGAAACCGGTCCTGCGACGAGCGAACCAGCAATGCCCGCATTGACGCCGCGCGCATAATGCGTGCCGTCGTAGGTATTCGCCGGGTCGAGCGTTGCGGCCGAGGGAATACTGGCGTCGATGAAGCGGTCGAAGACTTTTGACACATCATGGATCGCGCGTGTGTAGCTCTCCAGCCAATGAATGCTTTCGTAGTCTGCAATCGCCCAGGCGGAGATCGGTGGTGTGTAGCCGACAAATTCTGCGTCGGGAAAGATGCCACGTAACTCGTGATATTTTTCCATCGGCTCGCGATTGTCGAAGGGACCGGCATGAATATCGCGGATCGGCTTTCGCGGGTCATAGGCGCTGGTAACGGCGACAACGCTCTGAAATTCGCGGTCATAAACACGGTCGATGGGTGACTTGCCGAACAGCGTTCGCCACGACATGCCCAGCACATCGAGCGAGAGATATTTGATATAAGGCGATGTCGGGTTTCCGCCCTCTTTGATGAAGTCCGGTACGTTGCGCGGTGCTTTGCGGGCGCGGAAATCACCGGCGCTGACGCCGACTATGACGAGACGTGGTTGAAAGCCCCTACCCTTGAGCCATTTGGCATAGTCGACAAATTCGTTGATGGCCCCAGCCGAGATGGCAAAGTTGAAACAGCGATAACCTTTGATGTCACCTTCCGGCAGCAGCGTCACGCGGCTGTCGCCGAAAATCACGCAGTCATAGTCACTCTCATGTTCGGCAATGAGATTGGCCTTAGACAAACGTTCGTTGAATGCAAAATTGATCGGCTTGATACGATTGCCGGAGTAATACCAGAGCGGATCCACCGTCGCGTTCAAAGCGAGAACCGCGAGACAACACAGCACCGCCGTGAATGCCATCGTGGCGAGATAGCGCAAGGCGGATCGGGTGAAAGACGTGAGCATGGGTTTGACCGCTCAGAACTGAAAATAAAGAAATTCGCTGACACGCTGCAGGCTCAGCAACGATACAGCGGTGGCGACACCAAGTGCGATGGCTTGCGTAGGTGCAGGTCGCCACGCAAGAACTCGACGCCAGCGATCCGACGATATGGGTAATAGCAACGGATCGGCTTTGAGGTCACGCGACGAAAAATCAAAGGCCGGTCGTATCCGTGCGAGCCATTGTTGTGTGTTGGGTACGAACCAGAGAAGGCTTACCCACAGCACGAGCCAGCCGAGGTCGCGTAGCAGCGCCATGCTGGAGACTTCCGGTGTCCATGCGATGAGGCCACTGTAGATCGCAAGAGCCGCGTCTGTGCTTGGCGCGCGGAAAAATACCCAGGCGAGGGATACACAGAGAAGCGTGAAGGCCCGCGCAATACCGCGTGACCACCATTTGTTGATGGGCGTTTTCCATACTGCGCGCCATCCGTGGTTCACGATGAGCATGGTCCCGTGCATTGCGCCCCAGAAGACAAAGGTCCATGCCGCGCCATGCCACAGCCCGCCGATGGCCATGGTGAGAAACAGATTGAGATAGCGCCGCGCAACGCCTTTACGGTTACCGCCAAGTGAGAAATAGAGATAGTCACGCAGGAAACGCGACAACGTCATGTGCCAGCGACGCCAGAAGTCGATGATGCTGGTCGCCTGATAGGGTGAATGAAAATTGAGCGGTAGTTTGATACCGAAGATACGCGATGCGCCAATGGCCATGTCGCAATAGCCGGAGAAATCGAAATAGAGCTGCAGCGTATAGGCGAACATGCCTTCCCACGCGCGCAAAAATGAGACCTCCTGCCCTGCCCCCGCTTGCGCAAAAACCGACGAGGCGAGTGGCGCAAAATTGTCAGCGAGTACGACTTTCTTGAATAGGCCTATAGAGAAGATCGTGAGGCCAATCACGAGGTTCATACGATCAAAGCGGAAGCTGCGTTCCTTCTTAGTTTGCGAGAAGATTTCATGGTGATGGACAATCGGCCCCGCGATGAGTTGCGGGAAGAACATCACGAAGAAGCAATATTCGAGAAAACTGTGCGGCTCGACATGGCCGCGGCCAGCATCAACGAGATAGGCAACTTTCTGGAAGGTGAAAAAGGAAATGGCGAGTGGCAACACAATGTGGTGCAGGTTCCAGTCTGTGCTTGCCAATGCATTGGTCGTGCTGATCAGGAAATCTGTGTATTTGAAATAGGCAAGCGCACCGAGATCGACGCAGACGCCGAAGGTGACGAGAACATTCTTCCAACCACCGCCGGGTTTCACGCGCTCGCTAAGGATCACGCGTGCGAGGAGAAAGTTGAAACAGGCGAGCCCGATCAGTAGCGGCAGGTAGGCAGGATTCCACCAGCCGTAAAAGAACAGTGAGGCCAGCACAAGAAAGCCGAGACTTGCCTCGCGGCCTAAATGAGCACGAACCAGAAAACAGATGAGGGCTGTCAGCGGAAGGAAGGCAAACAGAAAGATCGGAGAATTGAACAGCATGTGTGCGCTCACAAAAAAGGCCGGGATTGCTCCCGGCCCTTTAGATTTACCTGATTGTCAGCTGAATCGCCAATGGCCTTACTTACGCCCCGTGGGCGCCGATGATTGTGACGGAGCAGACATTCTGCGACGGTGAACCGCCCAGATTATGGGTGAGACCGATGCGCGGGTCTTTGAGCTGGCGTGCCCCTGCGCGTCCGAGGATCTGCAGGTACATTTCATAGGCCATACGCAGGCCGGACGCGCCGATGGGATGGCCGAAGCATTTGAGGCCACCGTCGATCTGGCACGGCACCTTGCCGTCGGCATCGTAGAACCCGTCCATCACGTCTTTGACGGCCTGACCTTCGGGTGAAATGAACAGATCTTCCATCGTCACAAGTTCGGTGATGGAGAAGCAATCATGCACTTCCATCATGCTGACTTCATCGCGCGGGTTCTGGATGCCGGCTTCGAGATAAGCTTTCTTTGCGGCGATACGCGCCGTGTGAAAATAGCTACCATCCCAAGAATTATGCTGACTTTCGAGACCGTTGGAGACCGACAACTGCATGGCCTTCACAGTGACGATATTGTGCTTGCCCAGTGCCTTGGCGATTTCGGGTGTGGTGACGATAGCCGCCGCCGCACCGTCCGACACGCCGCAGCAGTCGAACAGGCCAAGTGGTTCGGCAATCATCGGCGCATTCATCACTTGTTCTTCGGTGATGGCTTTTTGCAGATGGGCCTTAGGGTTCAGCGCGCCATTGGCGTGGCTCTTCACCGACACATGCGCGATGGCGCGTTTCAGGTCTTCCTTCGACACATTGTGCTTGGCGCGATAGGCCGACGCTAGCTGCGCGAAATTGCCGGGGGCCGAGCCTGACGGCGCCCATTGCGGGATGAGCGTACCTGCAGCACCGACCGGCAGACCGCCGTAGCCTGTGTCTTTGAGTTTTTCGACGCCGAGCGCGAGCGCGATGTCAGCCGCACCCGAGGCGACCGCATAGACCGCGCCGCGTAAGGCTTCCGAGCCACCGGCGCAGAAGTTTTCAACGCGCGTAACGGCGATATTCGGCAGGCGCAGCGCCATCGATAGCGGCGTGCCGCCCTTGCCTGTGCCTGTTTCGTCAATGTGGGTTGAGAACCAGGCCGCATCGATCTGCGTGGGTTCGATGCCTGCATCCTGCATGGCTTCGAGATAGGCCTCGACCATGAGTTCTTCAGGGCCGGCGTCCCAACGTTCGCCGAATTTCGAGCAGCCCATGCCGAGGATCGCAACTTTGTCTTTGATACCTGACGCCATAATCATGTCTCCCTTTGGGGTAAGTCTTATCGGTCGGGCTTATTCAGCGGCCTGGCCTGTTTTGCTGGTTACATTTGCATTGGTAACGGGAACGGCCTTCCAGAAATATTTGCGGAAGCCGCGTTTCTCGTCGATGTCTTTGATGCGGAAGACGAGGCGCACTTCCATGCCGCTATCGACAGTGCCCTGCTCCACATCCGTGAAATCCATCATGATGCGCCCGCCTTCGTCGAACACGACCATGCCGTAATGGTTGGGCGGGCTCATGGAGAAGGATAGGAAGTCTGCCGACCACGACAGGATTTTTGCTTTACGGTCGGCGAATTTATAAGGCTCCTGCGTGTCCACTGTGTGGTTGTTCGGATTGACCGAAATGCGCGAGCGCGGAAACTGCACGACGCCTGTTTCCGTGCAGCGACCGCCGACGAGGCCCATCAGCATGTCTTCATTGCGATAGAGCGTGGTGAGCGCGGTCTTTTTGTCCTGTTCGGCGCGCATGCCCTTTTCCCACTCAACGAGACCGTTGTAGGTGAGGAATTTCATGTAATTGGTTTCTGGCACACCTTGCGCGAGTGATCCAGCAATGCCGCGTTTGCCGGATTGTGATGCGATTTTGTCTGTTGCCTCAAAGACCATTGCGTCACAACCGCCGCCGAAATGCAGCACCATGATCTTGTCGCCCGGCTTGGCTTCTTTTTGCAGCGTATGCACGAGCATGACGAGAGAATGGGCCGCGCCTGTTTCGCCGCAATTATCGGCAAGCGTGTCGCGGGCGGCGTCTGGCGCGATGCCGCTTGCCTTGGCGAGTTGCTGTACGAATTTGACGCCGAAGGTCGTCGGCAGCACGAAATGCTTGATGTCTCCTGCCACTGTGCCCGAGGCTTCGAGCGCGGCTTTGACGGCGCGGGGAATGATCTTTGTGTAGCCCTCGTCGCGGATCCAGCGTTCTTCCCAATTGTAGTCGAAGTCATCCGTGCCGCCACGGAAGTGATCGACAAAATCAATGGTGAGGCTTGTACCGCCGAGATATGTCGCGATGACGTTCTCGCTCCCCACTGAGAGTGCCGCCGCGCCGTCACCAAAGTCGAGTTCCTGTGCGCTGGCCGCACGGGTCTTGCGGTGGTCGGAGGCGACGACGATGGCGTTTTTTGCTTCGCCCGCTTTCACGGTGGTCAACGCCTGCATGAGCGCCGAGGTGCCCGCGCGCTGGGTGGAGGCCACATCGACCGCACGGACGTTCTCGCCGAGCGTAAGGGCTGCGGAAATGATGCCTGCGTTCAGGCGATCTTTGAACGGCATGGTGGTCGAGCCGAAGAACAGCGCGTCAACATGGCTGCGGTCATCGTCCGCACCCAGAAGATCGCGCGCGGCCTCGACGGCCATGGTGACGGAATCTTCGTCCCAATTGGCCATGGACCTTTCGCCCTTGCCCTTGCCGAGAAAATTGGGGGCGACCCAGGCATTGGCCTGAGCGACGGATTTGCGCTGCAGACGAAGGCGCGGGATATAGCCGCCAAAGCCTGTCAGACCGATTGACTGCTGAGCCATCGTTTCCTCTTCCTGTTAACCGCCCGCTTGTGCGGTCGTTATTGCCGGAGAGTTTACCGACGAAGCAGGTGATTGGACAACAGGCGGCAACGCGCTATGCCGCTACGTCAAGGCGGATTTCGACAAGAAATATGGGGAGATAGCTGCGAATTGCGCCTTATCGCGCGACGACGATGCAGTCGATTTTATTCGCGGCGAAGCTAGCGCAGCTTGCCTTGGCAGCGTCTGCCGTCTCGAAGGAACCGGCCTGCAGGCGATAATATATGCCGCGCTCGCCGAGATCGGCCTGTTCGATCGTATGGGCGAGCGAGCCAACGAGCGGCGGGTTCTGGGAACTGATCTGCCGCCAGGCCTGGCTCGCAAGCTCCGGCGCGCGGAATGCGCCGAGTTGCACTTTGTAGCGACCGGAGGCGGCGGGTCCGGCAATGGTCGCGGGTGCGTTCGAAGCTGATCGGACGGCCGGCGCTGGTGCAGTCTTGGTCACGACCGGTTCATTTCTGACAGCAGGCTCGATACTTGCCATTTTTTGGTTCGGCGCGGGCACCATATCGATGTCACGCAGCGAGCCGGTTTCAAGCTCGGCATTGCTTTGGGTCGCGGCAGCATAGCGGACGGTCTTTGTTTGCCAGCCGTTCTGATTGGATCTGCTGATGACCTCGCCGTGGCGCGGGGCAACGGATGAGGTGGTGACAATCGAACCTGTCTCCAGATTGTCGTCGGACGCGGCGCTGGCGTAAATGTTGGCGGCGGGCAGCGCGGCGAGATCGCGGCGCATCCTTGCGGCGGCTGCATAGGTCGGGTCGATGGCGAGCACAGCGTCGAGATCGCTGGCTGCGGCGGCAATATTGCCAGTCTTTTCATGCGCGAGGGCACGGCCCATCAGCGGCAGTTTGCGGTCCGGTCCGTCGATCTGGCTGATGGCGATTGAATAATCGCGGATCGCTGTCGGATAGTCCTGACGCGCGCGCTCCAGATTGGCGCGGTTGTGATAGGCGGCCGCATATTTCGGCGCGAATTCGATCGCGTGGGAATAGTCGAGTTCTGCACCGACTGTATCGCCTGATTGTGCTTTGGCGAGGGCACGGTTGTAATACGCGCGCGACTGCACATTGCGCGGCAAAGCGTCGATCTCGAGGGCCTTGCTGTAATCAGAAATGGCCAACCCACCGTAACCAAGCTTCTGTCGGGCGATCCCGCGATGATGATAGGCCAGCGCCAGTGCCTCGTTGTTCAGCATATTGCTGTCAATGGCACGGGTCAGCCGCTGGACGGCGGTGTCGTATTGATGCGTTTCAACTGCCACAGCACCAGCGCTGAGATCGGTCGCGGGCGTCGCCACGGGGAGTTCCGGCGTCGTCTGCCCGTTCATAACGGACGTCGCGGGCACAGGCATGAGCATCAGCACAGCGACAGCCGAGCCTTTGAGAATTTGCCTGAAGCGGTTGTCCGACATCGAATCTCTCCTTAGCCCCCATAATATCACGCGAGGCGCGGGCATCCGAGATTCCTAATAAACCTGTGATTTATTAATGGCTTAGCGAACCTACCCTGAGCGGCTTCGCAAGATTTTCTTAAGGAGATTCGTTTGAGGGATGCAATCGGCCTATTCGACGGTCACGGATTTCGCCAAATTCCGCGGTTGATCGACGTCCGTGCCCTTGGAAACGGCGGCGTGATAGGCAAGGAGTTGGACAGGGATCGCATTCACAATTGGTGCAATAAACGGATCGACCGCAGGCACTTCGATGGTCGCCCAGGCGTCCATGCCGGCTCGCCGGATGCCCTCCTTGTCGGAAATCAGCACGACCTTGCCACCGCGTGCGATCACCTCCTGCATGTTCGACACTGTTTTTTCAAACAGCACATCGACCGGCGCGATGGTGATGACAGGCACGTTCTCGTCGATGAGCGCGATGGGTCCGTGTTTCAATTCACCCGCCGCATAGCCTTCGGCGTGGATGTATGAAATTTCCTTGAGCTTCAGCGCCCCTTCGAGCGCAATAGGAAAGAAGTGCCCGCGCCCGAGATAGAGCACATCGCGCACCTTGGCGATTTCAGCCGCCAGTGTGCGGATCGCGTCATCCTGCTGCAATGCATCGGCGACATGGCGTGGTGTTTCCATCAACACGCGGGTCAGACGGCGAAGTTCATCGTCAGACAAATGACCGCGTGCTTTTGCAGTTGCCAATGCCAGCGCCGCGAGGGCCGTCAACTGGCAGGTGAAGGCTTTGGTTGAGGCGACACCGATCTCGGGGCCTGCATAGGTCGGCATCACCACCTCGCTGTCGCGCGCGATGGAGCTTTCGGTGACGTTGACGACGGAGAGGATCGTCTGACCCTGCGATTTGCAATAGCGCAGTGCGGCCAGCGTGTCGGCCGTTTCGCCTGATTGCGAAATGAAAATGGCAAGGCCACCGGTGGGCATCGCGGCTTCGCGGTAACGGAACTCGGACGCGATATCGACTTCGACCGACACGCGCGCATAACGCTCGAACCAATATTTGGCGACATGACCGGCGTAAGAGGCTGTGCCGCAAGCGATGATTGTGATGCGCGGCACGGTGGCCAGATCAATCGGCAGATCGGGCAGGCGCAGCGTGTCGTCAATCGGGTTGATGTATTCGCTCAGCGTATGGCCGATGACTTCCGGTTGCTCGAAAATTTCCTTGGCCATGAAATGACGGTAGTTGCCCTTATCCACCATGGCGCTGGTGACATCGGTGAGTTTGATCGGGCGTTCGGCGGGGTTGTTGTCGGCGTCGAAAAACACCGCACCGGCGCGGGTCACTTCCACGCGGTCGCCTTCGTCCATGAAGGCGATGCGATTGGTCATAGGCGCAAGCGCAAAGGCATCGGAACCCAGATACATCGCACCATCACCATAGCCGACGGCCAGCGGGCAACCGCGACGTGCGCCGATGATGAGATCGTGTTCGCCTTTGAAAATAATGCCAAGTGCGAATGCACCTTCGAGTTCGCCCAGTGCAGATTTGGCAGCCTCGCGCGGCGACTGGCCCTTGTTCAGGTAATGCGTGACGAGATGGGCGATGACTTCGGAATCAGTCTCGGTTGAAAAATGTGCGCCCTCGCCCGTCAGCCGTTCGCGCAATTCGCGGAAGTTTTCGATGATGCCGTTGTGCACGATGGCGACGCGTTCCGTCGCGTGCGGGTGTGCGTTGTTTTCATTCGGTGCACCATGCGTTGCCCAGCGCGTGTGGCCAATGCCGATGGTGCCGTCGAGCGGCGCGGCGTCGAGCGCCTTTTCAAGATTGAAGAGTTTGCCTTCGGCGCGGCGTCGTAGAATGTCGCCGTTGATGAGCGTCGCAACACCGGCGGAATCATAGCCGCGATATTCAAGCCGCTTCAGCGCCTCCAGAATGATAGGGGCTGCGGGCTTATCGCCAAGAACGCCAACGATGCCGCACATTAGTTGGAACCCTTTTTCTGGTTCAGGAATTTGGCACGGAAACTTGCCGCCCATCCCTGTTTTTCAAATTGCTTGCTGCGTTCGACCGCCAGCGCGTCCGGCGATACATCCTTGGTGATGACGCTTCCGGAGCCTGTGTAGGCACCGTCACCGATTTTGACAGGTGCCACGAGCGATGAATTGGATCCGATGAAGGCGCCTGCGCCGATGTCAGTGAAGTGCTTGTTGAAGCCGTCGTAATTGCAAGTGATCGTGCCCGCACCGATATTGGCTCGAGCGCCGACGCGGGCGTCCCCGATATAGGTCAAGTGATTGATCTTTGCACCCTCTTCCACTTTGGCCTTTTTGGTTTCAACAAAATTGCCGATGTGGACGTCGCGGCCAATGTCGGATCCGGGCCTGATGCGTGCGAAGGGACCGATCTGCGCTCCTTCGGCGATGATGCCGCCTTCCAGATGCGAGAAGGGTTTGATGGTTACGCCCGAAGCGATTTTGACGCCGGGGCCAATGACGACATTCTGACCGATGGTGACGTCGGGACCGATGATTGTGTCGGCGGAAAGATAGATTGTGTTCGGGTCAGACAGTGTCACGCCACTGGCCATGGCGCGGGTGCGCAAGCGGTTCTGCATTTCAGCTTCGACAGCGGCGAGGTCCGCTCGGCTGTTCACGCCCTGAATATCGGCTTCCGGTGCTGTCACCACGGTGCAACCGAGGCCGGCTGCTCGGGCGAAGGCGGGCACGTCGGTGAGGTAATATTCACCGGCTCTGTTTTTATCCGTCAGTTGACCGAGCAATTTTTCGAGGTGCTCAAGACGGATCGCCATCGCGCCGCCGTTGCACAGCGTGATTGCGCGTTGCTTTGCGGTCGCGTCCTTGAGCTCAACAATAGCGGCAAGCGCACCCTTGGCATCGAGAACGAGGCGGCCATAGGCAGCGGGGTCCGCGGCCTCGAAGCCGAGTACGACAATGGGTGTATCGGGCGTACAGGCATCGACCATGCTGGTCAGGGTCTCGGCGCGAACGAGTGGCGTGTCGCCGAAGATGACGAGCGCCACACCGGAACTGGCTGTGATCTGTGGCAGCGCGGCCTTCACCGCGTCGCCTGTGCCGCGCTGGCTTTGCTGGATGGCAATAGTCAGACCGGGCGTGATGTTTTTGGCATAGGCCGCAACATTGTCCATGTCCGGGCCTATGACCAGAACAGTGGAGGCCGCTTTGTTGCCGCCGACAGCATCCAGCACATGGCCGAGCATCGGCCGACCTGCAATCGGGTGCAGCGTCTTGGGGAGTGCCGATTTCATCCTCGTGCTTTTTCCGGCAGCAAGAATGATCGTCACGACATCAATGTTCATTTGGCACAGTCTTTATCGAATTCAATGTCGA
This sequence comes from Parvibaculum sp., assembly GCA_030649335.1. GTDB lineage: Bacteria > Pseudomonadota > Alphaproteobacteria > Parvibaculales > Parvibaculaceae > Parvibaculum. Next base: position 26,235 of record JAUSLL010000019.1, read on the forward strand.
CCGGCGATATGCAGCGACACAGGGCCTCTTGCACCGATTCGTCATGAAAATGACACAGACCACATACTGCGATAAATGAATTTATATTTCACTATATTGCGCGGTGGAAACTGGCGCGGATGCTTCGTTCATTTCAGCCCGTCTGGTCGCAAAACCGTTAACCGCCAGCTCCAGAAGGCTCTGGACTGCTTTATCGTCATGATGTGTGGCGGCTGCGATCAACTGCTCGACGATGCGGCTCACGAAAGCATAATCACCGATTTTCGCGCTGGCCACATGGAGGTCCTTGAAGCTCGTGCCGACAATTTCCTCGTCGGGCTGAAACAGCGTCTCGGTCATCTTCTCGCCGGGACGCAGGCCGGTGAAGACAATCTTGATGTCCTTCTCTGGCTGCAATCCGGCGAGCTTAATCATCAGCACCGCCATGTCGTAAATATTGACCGGCTCACCCATATCCAGCACCACGATATGTCCGCGCTCCAGTTCACCTTGGTTCAGCGTGCCCGCTTGCAACACAAGCTGGATTGCCTCGCGTGTGGTCATGAAATAGCGCGTCATTTCACGGTGCGTGACGGTGATCGGTCCGCCTTCCGCCAATTGCTTCTGGAACAAGGGCACGACAGAACCCGCCGAGCCCAACACATTGCCGAAGCGCACTGTTATGTAGCGTGTGCGCCCGACCTGCGATGAGGCGAGATCGAGCGACTGGCAATAGCTTTCGGCAATCCGCTTTGTGGCGCCCATGACGCTGACAGGATGAGCGGCTTTGTCGCTGGAGACCATGATCATCCGGTCAACGCTATATTCGAGGCAGGCGTCAGCGACGTTCTTGGTGCCGAGAATGTTGGTGAGCACGGCTTGTGCCGGCTGTGTTTCGAGTAAGGGCACATGCTTGAGGGCAGCGGTGTGAAAGACCAGTTGCGGGCGGTGCGTCTCGAAGATCGATCGTATGCTTTCGCGGTCGCGCACATCGGCAATCAGCGCCGTGCGCGGTACATCGGGAAAACGTCCGGCCAGATGCCGGTCGATTTCATAGAGGTTGTACTCCGACATTTCGACCAGCGTGATATGCGTCGGCTCGAACTTTGCAATCTGGTGTACAAGCTCCGCGCCAATACTGCCGCCTGCACCGGTCACGAGAACGCGCTTCTGGCTGACGAGACGGACCATGGCCAAATGGTCGAGTACAGTTTCGTTGCGGCTCAGCAAATCTTCAAATTCAATCGGCCGCATGACAGTCGTAGATGACTTGTGATGCAGCTCGTTTGTTTCCGGTAAGCGGCTCAGACGCATGGAATGTTTGGTGGCAAAATTAACGATGGTCTGAAGTTCACGCCCCCGGATATTCTGATCCGCGATGACGAGTGTATCCGGGCGGTGGTCGCGCCTGCTGAGGTCATTACATATTTTTTCAAGGTCGGAGATAGGTCCCATCACTGAGATGCCGCGCATCAGGCTGCCGATAGGACGATGGCCGGAATCCAGCGCGCCGACGACGCGGTATACGTTCTGGCGGTCACGGAAATTGGTCAGAATGAATGCTTCCGCCGTGTCGGTTGCGCCGAGCAGAAGCACATTGGATGTGCGCTTTCCGTCCGGCGCGAAAGTGAATTTTGACACGCCGCGTTCGTACCATAGGCGCAGCGCGAGGCGGCAGCCTATAAGCATTGAAGTCAGAACAAAAATATTGATGGGCACAATGGCGCGCGGTACGCCATCAAGCCGCGTCATCATAAACATCAGGGTAAGGAATATCAGGTTTATCATAACGCTGGTAGCCGCCACCAGCAGCGCGTCATTGACCGAAATGAAGCGCCAGGCGACGCGGTGCAGACGCGCGGCAAGAAGCACAAAGAAACTCACAACCGCGAACAGCGCGCTCATCTCATAGATGATGGGGAGATAGTTGACGAAACCGATCGGACCGAGGCGCAAAAGGGCAGCCAAAGGCATTGACACCATGGCGGCCATTAAGTCGAATATGAAAATAAATACAGTACGGTAGGACAATCTGACCATCGGGGACGCCACTCATTTCTGTCGGGTATCACCCTAGTGACATGAGTATATCAGATCAACATGTTAGACGCTGCCCATCGTTCAGGCGTTGCGTTTGCGCAGGTGGTTTTCCCAGTTCAGGGCATGGGTGACGATCTGGTCAAGATCATCATACTGAGGTTTCCAGCCCAAAATCGTCTTGGCGCGCGTCGGGTCCGACACCACTGATGCCGGATCGCCAGGGCGGCGCGGAGCAGATTTTACCGTAAAGCCGTGTCCGGCAGCGCGCTCAACTGCCTCAATGACCTGCTTCACCGAAAATCCGTGACCATAACCGCAGTTGGCAATGATGCTCTCGCCGCCCTGTCGTAGATATGTCAACGCCGCGGTGTGGGCGGCTGCCAGATCGCTGACGTGAATATAGTCGCGGACGCATGTGCCATCTACCGTCGGATAGTCGTCGCCGAATACATCCATATGATCACGGATGCCGAGCGCGGTCTGGCAAGCAACCTTGATGAGATGCGTCGCATTCGCAGTGGACTGCCCCACCCGTCCCTCCGGATCGCCACCGGCCACATTGAAGTAACGCAAAGCCGCGAAGGTCATGTCATGTGCAGCGGCCATATCGCGCAGCATCCATTCGGTCATCAGTTTCGACCGGCCATAAGGCGACATGGGATTGAGAGGTACGTCCTCGTTAACGGACGCCGCGTCCGGCATGCCATAAACTGCTGCCGTTGATGAGAAGATGAAATGCTTCACGCCCGCGCGCACGCAGGTCTCGATCAGGCTGCGCGATTTGGCGGTGTTGTTCAGATAATATTTGAGCGGGTCACTGACGGATTCCGGCACGATCACCGATCCGGCGAAATGGATCACGGCTTCAACCTTGTGGCCGGCAATGATCCGGCTCACCAGCGCGTCGTCGGCAATATCGCCGACGTAGAGCTTGCCCGCGTTTTGAACTGCCCAGTCGAAACCGGTCGTCAGATTGTCGATGACGACAACCTCCTCGCCTGCATTCAGCAGGTCGATCACCATGTGGCAGCCGATATATCCCGCGCCGCCGGTGACGAGAACACTCATGTCGAAGCTCCAGGTCGTTCAGACTCGAGTCACACGGACTCACTCATGTCTGAAGCTTATACCTTGAACTTTGCTTCCACATACCTAACAAGCTCGTCCAGACAATCATCCAGACTGGTCGTCGCGGTATCGATTACGAGATGAGGGGATTCCGGTGCTTCATAGGGAGCCGAGATGCCTGTAAAATCCTTAATCTCGCCTGAACGCGCCTTGGCATAGAGACCCTTGGGGTCGCGGCTTTCGCAAGTGGCGACGTCCGCCTTCACATAGATTTCGTGGAACCCGTCACCGGCCGCTTCGCGGGCGCGGTCGCGGTCCGAGCGATAGGGCGAAATGAATGCGGTGATAGCCAGCGTGCCTGCGCGTTCAAACAGGGCTGCCACTTCACCGACGCGACGGATGTTTTCGGCGCGGTCTTCCGGCGAGAAGCTCAGATTGGCGTTGAGCCCGTGGCGCACATTGTCGCCGTCGAGCACATAGACGTTGAAGCCTTTGTCGAACAGGCGCTTCTCGAGCGCCATGGCGAGCGTCGATTTACCAGCGCCGGAGAGGCCGGTGAACCAGAGCACGCCACCCTTGTGACCATTGCGGAATGCGCGGGCCTCGTTCGTGATCGTATGCGCGGCACGTGTAATGTTGGTGCCGCGTGCCGTGATGGCATCGCGCTGGTCGGCGTAGCCTTCCATCGAAATGATGCCGCCACCGGCAATATCGAATTTTTCAACAAGCACAAAGCGGCCCGTGGCGGGGTAATCGACAAAGCTGTCGAGCGCCAGCATGCGGCGCGCGCGCAGCACGATTTCGGCCACCTGATTGCGTTCAACTTGTTGAATGCCTGTGGATGACAGGTCGCTTGTGTCGATGATGCGTTCGATTGATTGCACAGTGACCTGTGCTTCCAGCGTGCCGAGCTTCAGCTTATAGGCTTTGCCCACTGTCATCGGCTCGTGGCCTAGCCAGAAGATGCGCGCGCGGAACACGTCGGTTTCGACAGGTGCTGTATCAATGTGGCTGGCGATTTCGCCGCGCTCGACGAAAATCTGTTCATCAAGCGTGATACCGACCGAGTAGCCTGCTTCGCTTTCCGTTGGCTGCTTGGCACCGGGGATCGTGGACCAATATTCGATGGTCTTCACGCGGGCTGATTTATTGGACGGCGAGAAGATGATCTGGTCGCCAACGGCAATGCGGCCGCTGTCGATGCGGCCCGCGATGATGCGGCGTTGGTCGAATTTGTAAACGTCCTGCACAGGTAGACGCAGGGGGCTTTCGGTGGTGGGTGTGCCGCTGACAAAGCTGTCGAGCGCCTTGACGACGGTCGGGCCTTTGTACCAGCTCATGGCTTTGGACGGCGTGACGATGTTGTCGCCTTCGCGTGCTGACACCGGAATGATGAAAGTCGGCGTCACGCCAATGGATTTGAGATAGGCGCGGTACTCGGTTTCGATGGCGTCGAATTTTTTCTGGTCGTAGCCCGCCAGATCCATCTTGTTGACGGCAACGGCGATCTGACGAATGCCCATCAGATGCAAAAGATAGCCGTGGCGCTTGGACTGTTCCTGCACGCCTTCATGCGCATCGATGATGAGGAGTGCCGCATCCGATTGCGCCGCTCCTGTGATCATGTTCTTCAGGAATTCTTTGTGACCCGGCGCGTCGATGATTGTGTAGTCGCGCTCTTCGGTCTTGAACCAGATCTGACTTGTGTCGATGGTGATGCCCTGATCGCGCTCGGCCTGCAGCGCATCCATCAGGAACGCCCATTCAAACGTCACGCCGCGCTTGTCCGATTGCGCCTTGATGGCTTCATAACGTCCGTCGGGCAGCGAGCCTGTGTCATGGAACAGGCGGCCAACGAGTGTCGATTTGCCGTGGTCAACGTGACCCACAATGACAATGCGCATCAGGTCGCGCAGATTGGCGATGGCATCCGGGGTGTCGGCGGTGGCGAGCAGTGTTGCGTCAGTCATCGGTCGTTCCTCACAGATAGCCGTCAGCGCGAAGACGTTCAAACGCGTCCTCTGACTCATGATCCATCGCGCGGCCTGAGCGTTCCGACACTTTCGTCGTGCGCAGTTCTTCGATGATCTCGGGAATGTTCGACGCGAGGCTCTTCACCGGATTGGTGATGTCCTTGTCGCCGAGCGAGCGATAGCGCAATCCGTCTTTGGAGAAATAAAGCGGAATGGTCGGGATCTGTTCACGCTGCGTGTAAAGCCAGATGTCGATTTCTGTCCAATGCAGCAGCGGATGCACGCGGATATGTGTTCCCGGCGGAAAGTCGGTTTTGTACTGGTCCCAGAATTCCGGCGGCTGGTCTTTGAAGTCCCATTGACCGGCGAGGCCACGCGGGCTGAACACGCGTTCTTTGGCGCGGGTTGCTTCCTCGTCGCGGCGGATACCGGCGAAGAGCGCGTTGAAGCCGTGCTTCTTGATGGCGAGTTTCAGGCCTTCGGTCTTGCGCGCGGCGGAACGTGCGGCCGGCGGCAGCGTATCGTCTGTTGATTCCAGCGGAGGGCACAGTTCACGGATGAAGTTGAGGCCCCATTCGTCGGCGTAGCGATCGCGGAACTCATACATCTCGGGAAATTTGCGCTCGGTGTCGACATGCATCACCGGAAACGGCACATGGCCGAGAAAGGCTTTGCGCGCCAGCCAGATCATCACATTGGAGTCTTTGCCGAGCGACCACAGCATCGCGATATTCTCGATGCGGTTGAAGGCTTCGCGGAAAATGTAAATGCTCTGGCTTTCGAGCTGGTCCAAGCGGTCCATGGCGGCCTTTCCGCGACACAGCTTCGGAGCTTGTCGCGCAATATTACACAAGAAAATTGGGTTTAACTTTCAAACCCCGCATTTGCATGTGATTTATCGTCGTGACCGCGCTATTGCAAGGGGCAAAATGGCCCTGCGACTAAAGATTCAGAATAAGCGAGGCATCAGCTGCCTCAACGTGCCCGGCGCTGGCGAACGGGTGTCCCGACGGTACGCGCTGCCGGGACAAATTTCCGCCCCTTATTGAGCGGCCTCGCCTTCTTCGACACGGTTTTCGGTGAAGCTGTCATTTTTTCGACCGACGCGATCAGTTTTTCGATACGAACACGGGCGGCCACAGAGGCTTCACCGCTGGCCATCATGTGCACCCAACGCACATTGCGGATGTGCAATCCAACAACAATCAGGAAAAGGCCAAAGATTCCGCCCGCCAGCACAAGGCTTTCAACAGAAAAGCCTTCAAGATACTCAGCAACAGTCATAATTCCCCCAATTGGTCTTCTACGTCGCGCCCGAGCGCCATTGCAGAAATCGGGCCTCTCGCAAATTTACCAAAATCGTCAGAGTTCTGCCGGTTCTCCCGCAATTCCTGGCTGATTTCCTGTCTATATTCGCGGCAATTGCCTCATTAACAGGCGGTTAAGGTAAATGCCTGTTTTCGGTCACCACTTCTTTGCTTTCCGGGTCGCAGACTGATCATGGAATGAAAGTTTCGCCCGACAAACAGAATTTGGTTGTCTTTTTAAGGGTGTGACCAAATTTGAAATGGGGCAGACTTTTGCTCTGTGGCTGAAGGAAGTGAGTCGCTCGCTCCCGCGTCATACACAAAAAGGATCCGTCTTCGACGGGAATGGTGTGTTGTTATGCATTTTCAGACCGGAATTGATCTTCTCCGCATTCAGGGCGACGTGATGTGGGCAGGAGCCGAGTTCACTGCAAAAGTATTGAGTGAGCCTTATCTGCGCTCTGTGGCCCCCAAGGGCGACGGCAAGACGCCGGTGATGACCCTGCCGGGTTTCACCGGTCCCGAAGTGTCGATGCAGCCGCTCAATAATTTTCTCAATAAAAACGGTTATGTGGCGCAGCACTGGGGGTTGGGCGTCAACCGCGGTGTGCGCAACATGGAGCATATGGAAACGATTTCTGCTCTGCTCGGCACCAATGTGCAGCGCATGGCCGACAAGCATAAACGTAAAGTGTCTCTCATCGGACAGAGCCTTGGCGGTGTATTTGCGCGCGAAATTGCGCGGCGCTATCCCGACGTGGTGGACCGTGTGATCACGCTTGGCAGCCCGACGCATTTCGACGAAAGCGGGCGCAACGTCAACGCGATGGTTGCGCGCGTCATGGCCATGTACACAGGTCGCCCGGTGGAAGATCTTCTGCGTGAGGTTCAGGAACTGAACTTCAACATGTCGGAACCGCCGGCCGGTGTACCTGTCGTTTCTATTTTCAGCCCCTACGACGGTGTTGCGCCGGAATCGACGACGCGCATTCCGGTTGAATTTCTGACGGCAGTGGACGGCACGCCGCGTGAGAACATTCAGATCGTGTGTTCCCATTGCGGCATGGGCGTCAATCCGCTCGTGTTGCTGGCAGTTGCGGATAGGCTTGCGGAAGACAAGGCAAATTGGGTACCTTTCGACCCGATGAATTATGCGGTTGGCCCGGTGCGCCTCGCCTCTCGCTTTTTCTACCCGTCACGCCTGTCGCCTCTAGCGGCCTAACCAACGTCGGTTTTCATGAGTGAAGTTTCCAGTTTAATCGAAGGCTATAAAGCCTTTCGAAACGGTACCTATCGGCAAAATGTCGAGCGTTATCGTGCACTCGGCGAAAAGGATCAGCAGCCCAAGGCGCTGATCATCGCGTGCTGCGACAGCCGCGCCGATCCGGCGATGATTTTCTCTGCTGATCCCGGCGAATTATTTGTGCTGCGCAACGTCGCCAACCTTGTGCCGCCCTATGAGCCGGATGATCACTATCACGGTACCAGCGCGGCCATCGAGTTCGGCATTGAAGGTCTCAACATCAAAGACCTGGTTGTCATGGGCCATGCGCGCTGCGGCGGTATTAAAGCACTTTACGAAGGCCACCACGGCAATCCGCCCAAGGGCGAATTTGTGTCCGGCTGGATGTCGATGGCGCGAGGCGTCGCCGAACATGTGCACACGCATCATGCAGATCTCAATGAAGCGGAGCAGATTCGCATGATGGAAATGCGCGCCGTTGTCTCTTCTCTTGAGCAGTTGCGCACGTTCCCCTTCGTCCGCGAACGCGAAGCTGACGGACGTTTGCGTCTGCACGGCTGGTTTTACGGCATTGCCACCGGCGTTCTCTCGATTTACGACGCCGCCTCAGACAGCTTCCACGAAGTTCCCGACAGCGACTGAATACAGCGTCCGGTGCTTGCTACCTTATGTCCGCGTTGACTTAAATATCCGGCGCGTTAGCATCGGGTCATTATGCGCAAGCTCAACACACGTTACGTTGACACGCCCGGCACGCTCCTCGCAGGACTGTAGCCCCGGGATCAGCCGCACTTTGTCCGGCTGACGCTCGGGGACATCTATCCAAACCATTTCCCAGTTTGATCGATGCGCGGCCTTTCACAGGTCGCGATCCTGATGAGGTATTCTCATGTCTGCAACGAACCGTGCTGCGCATCGCGCAGCTACTGAACCTATTTTGTCAGCTAATGATTTCGCCCGGCTGGAAATCATGCTGTGCGAGGAACGCGGCGCGACGCGTGACCGCATCCGCGCCAAGATTGATGCCGCAACTGTGGTCAGCGGCCATGCCATCGCGCATGACATTGCCACCATCGGCAGCATCTTGCGCTACCGCATCGGCGACGGTCCCATACAGCGTCGAACTCTGGCGCTGCCCGACGCGTCCCATCCCAATGGTCAGTTCATCAGTCTGATGACGCCAGTGGGCATGGCCCTGCTTGGCAACCGTGAGGGCGCGTGCCTTTCGGTGACGTTGCCGGACGGCGGCACGATCATGCTCGAATTGCTGGACGTTGAGTTCCAGCCCGAAGCAGAAGTGCGCAGGCGTTCAACCTGGGTGCCGGACGATAACGGTCCCAGTGCCGCGTAAATGCAACGGGACGGCGGCTCGCGACGCGGGTCACCGTCCCGTTCATGCGGGACGCGCGGGCGGCAATCATATTCATGTGAAGGAGGTGGTGGGTCCGCCGGGGTTCGAACCCGGGACAACTCGATTAAAAGTCGAGTGCTCTACCAGCTGAGCTACAGACCCTCCTTGAGAGTGGGCGGAAACTAACGGCGACCGCCCTCCGGGTCAACCGGATAAGAGCGCAAAAGCACTGGGGCGCAATGTCGCCGTATTTAGAGGGCCGCAATGTCGTTTGCGGCCTGATCGGCTTTGAATTGAGCCGCAAAAGCGTCGAATCGCCCATCGGCAATGGCGTCGCGCATCCCGGCCATCAGTGATTGGTAATAAGCGATATTGATCCAGCTCACGAGCATCGAGCCGAGCATTTCACCGGACTTGATCAGATGGTGCAGATAGGCGCGGCTATAGTCCCGCGCGGCAGGACAATCGCTCGTCTCGTCGATGGGGCGATGGTCTTTCGCGTGGCGGGCATTCTTGAGATTAACCTTGCCGTAGCGCGTGAAGGCGAGCCCGTGGCGGCCGTTGCGCGTCGGCATGACGCAATCGAACATATCGACCCCGCGCCGCACGCTTTCAACCAGATCGTCGGGCGTACCGACACCCATCAGATAGCGCGGCCGGTCCTTGGGCAGCAGCGGTGTCGTCGTGTCGAGTACTTTGAGCATCATCTCCTGCCCCTCGCCCACCGCCAGCCCGCCGATTGAATAGCCTTCAAAGCCGATATTGGTCAGGCCCTCGATCGAACGCGCGCGCAAGTCGGGATAGGTGCTGCCCTGCACGATGCCGAACAACGCCTGACCTTCGGTACGATGCTCTTGTGTCTCGAACGCCGCGCGCGAGCGTTTGGCCCAGCGCAGCGACAGTTCCATCGACTTTTCCGCTTCTACGTGAGTGGCGGGAAACGGCGTGCACTCATCAAGTTGCATCTGAATGTCGGAACCGAGCAGACATTGAATTTCGATGCTGCGTTCAGGTGTCAGCATGTGGCGCGAGCCGTCGATGTGGGAGGCGAAATTCACGCCCTCCTCAGTCATCTTGCGCAAGGAGGTGAGCGACATGACCTGAAAGCCGCCGCTGTCGGTGAGGATCGGATGCGGCCAGTTGGCAAATTTGTGCAAGCCGCCGAGCGCATGCACTTCCTCAGCGCCGGGACGCAGCATCAGGTGATAGGTGTTGCCAAGGATCACGTCTGCACCCGCGCCGCGCACCTGATCCATATAGAGTGCTTTGACTGTCGCCGCCGTGCCGACAGGCATGAAAGCCGGTGTGCGAATATCGCCGCGCGGCGTATGCACCGCGCCTGTGCGCGCAGCGCCGTCCGTGGCTTTCAGTGTAAATCCAAACGCGCTCATCGGACCCCCGCACGATAAATCAGGCTCGTGTCGCCGTAAGAATAAAAGCGATAGCGGTTGGCGATGGCATGCGCGTAAGCCGCTTTCATTTCAGAGGTATCGCGCAGCGCGGAGACCAGCATGAACAGCGTCGAGCGCGGCAGGTGAAAATTCGTCATCAGCATATCCACGGTCCGGATGTGTTTGCCCGGCGTAATAAATATATCGGTATCGCCGCTGAAGGCCGAGACACGACCCGTCTCGTCGCTGGCGGATTCCAACAGCCGCATCGACGTTGTACCCACCGGCACAATGCGTCCGCCTTTGGCTTTTGCCTCGTTGAGCGTTGCGGCCGCCTCGGGTGAGATTTCACCCCATTCGGCGTGCATCTTATGAGCGTCGGTATCATCCACCGCAACGGGCAGAAACGTACCTGCGCCAACATGTAGCGTCAGATGCAGCTTGGTCACGCCGCGCGCTTCAATGGCGGCCATAAGCTTGGGCGTGAAATGAAGCCCTGCTGTCGGGGCCGCAACCGCGCCCAGGTGCTTGGCATACATAGTCTGGTAGTCGGAGAGGTCAGACTCGTCCGTCGGGCGCTTGCGGGCGATATAGGGCGGCAGCGGCATTTCACCGGCCTGTGCGATGGCACTGTCAAGCGCTGCAGCATTTTCCGAGAAGCGGAGCAGGACTTCGCCGCCCTCGCCTTTTTCTTCGACCTTTGCAGTAAGACCGGCGGCAAAGTCGATGCGCTCGCCAATTTTCAACTTCTTTGCAGGTCGCACAAATGCGTGCCAGGTGTCGCCGGATTCACGTTTGTGGAGAAGCGCTTCGATTTTGGCGCGGGCCTCACCACGCATACGTGTGCCGAAGAGGCGTGCGGGGATAACGCGTGTATCATTGAACACCAGCACATCGCCTTCGCGCAGATGCTCGGGCAGATCGCTCACGCCGCGGTCGCTCAGAAATCCCTGTTCCGGGCCGACGACAAGCATCCGCGCCGCGTCGCGCGGGCGCACAGGACGCAGGGCGATCAGCTCTTCGGGAAGCTCAAAATCGAAATCATCTACGCGCATGGGAAGTATCCGACCGCATAAGCAACGGGGGCCAGAAGGCCCCCGCGCTTGTTATTCTGTGACGTCTGCGGCCACGCGCATTGTGATGATACGGTCGGGGTCGCGCACGGGTTCACCGCGTTTGATCTTGTCCACAAATTCCATGCCGGACGTGACCTTGCCCCAGACTGTATATTGCTTGTCGAGGAAACGGGCCTCATCGAACACTATGAAGAACTGGCTGTCGCCACTGTTCGGATCCTGCGAACGGGCCATCGAGCAAATGCCACGCACATGGGGTTCAGCCGAAAATTCCTGCGGAATTTTTTTGCCTGAACCACCGGTGCCTGTGCCGGTCGGATCGCCGCCCTGCGCCATGAAGCCGTCGATGACGCGGTGGAAGACGATGCCGTTGTAAAAACCTTCACGTGAAAGTTCTTTGATGCGGGCGACGTGCTTGGGGGCGAGATCGGGCCGAAGCTCGATCACGACACGGCCATGCGTCATATCCATAAATAGCGTGTTTTCGGGATCGCTCATTCTGTCCTCACTGTTTCTGATCGGCGTCGGCAGCAACCTGCATCTTGACGATCTTGTCGGGATTTACCGGCGGCTCGCCGCGTTTGATCTTGTCTACGAATTCCATGCCTTCGACAACGCGACCAAACAGCGTGTATTGGCCATCAAGGAAATTGGCATTATCCAGGCAGATGAAAAACTGGCTGTTGGCGCTGTCGGGGCTGCTCGAACGCGCCATGCCGACGGCACCCGTCCAGAAGGCTTCATCGCTGAACTCGGCTTTGACGTTCGGAAGATCCGATCCACCGGTGCCTGTACCCGTCGGGTCGCCGGTCTGGGCCATGAAGTCTTCGATCACGCGATGGAAAACGATACCGTTGTAAAAGCCCGCGCGTGTCAGCTCCTTGATGCGCGCGACATGTTGAGGTGCAACCTCCGGCAATAGCTCGATCACGACGCGACCATCTTTCGTATCGAGATAGATCGTGTTTTCAGGATCAAGCGCAAAGGCCGACCGCGTCATGCCGACAAGGGCAAAAGCAATCAGGGCTATGGATAGCAAACGACGCATCACATTTTCCTTTTTGATGGATGAAGTCTGGTTGACGAAGAAGGCAACGGCTTCAGGATTTTTTCAACTTGGTCAGCGCGTTGAAAATTTTCTTTTCCACGCGCTTGGGCACAAATTGCGAAATATCGCCACCCATGCTGGCAATCTGCCGCACGAGCGTTGACGAGATAAACTGTGTTTCCGGTGAGGCGCTCAGGAACACGGTTTCGACTTTCGGGTTCATAGTGCGGTTCATGCCGACCATCTGAGCTTCATATTCATAGTCCACGCTGCCGCGCAGACCGCGGATGATGACAGTGGCATCATGCGCGTCCGCGGCGTCCACGACGAGACCGGAGAAAGATGTCGTCGAAATCTTTGCGCCAAGCTTTTTCGCCATAGGCCCGATTTCGGCTTCGATCAGCGCCACGCGCTCATCGAATGTCAGCAGCGGTGCTTTGCTCGCGTTGATGCCCATGGCGATTACCAGATGATCGACGAGCGCCAGCGACCGGCGGATGATGTCGATGTGTCCGTTGGTCATCGGATCGAACGTGCCGGGATAAAGCCCTGTCCGCAATTTCTTCACTGCCATGCGTCTCTGGTCCTTCGCCTAGGCTTCCGCCGCATCATCTTCGTCGTCGGAGGATTCATCCACACGCTCGACGGAGACTGTATGTAAGTTTTTATTATAATATTTTTGTAAAAAAAACTGAATATTTCTCACGTAACCATTATAAGACCGGGCTTGCTCAACTCATAGCCTATTACAAAAAACTTTGGACATATAATTTGTTAATTTTAAGAGTCGAAAAGTAGGAGAACTTTTTCAATTCGTTTTCTTTCTCTTTCACTTTTTCTTATTGGGATTATTAAGTAATTTTAGATATTCAAGAATCAAATCAATTATTAAGCTATAAAATACAGATGAAAACTTTTACCCCGCAAGATGTAGCGAATTACTACGACCAAACAGAAGTCCATTACAGAAGATTTTGGAAATTTGAGGAGGCGCTTGGTTTACACTATGGAATTTGGAGTGAG
>JAUSLL010000033.1 GCA_030649335.1 Parvibaculum sp.
TCACCCAACCCTCTCCCAGAGGGAGAGGGCTTTCAGGTCAGGCATTGAAATGAAGGCAACAGTGTTTACTAACGCGGATGTGAGGGCGGTGTTTGCTGCATATCCGGCGGGTTTGCGCAAAAGGCTTACTTCGCTGCGTTCACTGATCCTCACGACGGCGGCCGAGACCGAAGGTGTCGGCGAGGTTGTTGAGATGCTGAAGTGGGGTCAGCCTTCATATCTCACCGTGAAGCCCAAGAGCGGGACGACGATACGGATTGATGCGCATGGCGATGGCTATGCGATGTTCGTTAATTGCCAGACGAGTTTGGTCGGCACTTACCGCGAGCTATATGGCGATGTGCTGACGCTCGAGGGAAATCGGGCGGTGGTGTTTTCGGCGAGGGCGGGTTTGCCGGAGGATGTGGTCGGGCATTGCATCGCGTTGGCGCTGACGTATCACAAGCGGAAGTAAGAGCGGGTTGCCCCACTCTCATTTATCATCCCGGGCTTGTCCCGGGATCCAGTGCCGCAAGGTCTGTGGTTGACGCTCCCGGACCCCGGAACAAGCCCGGGGTGACAGTCATTAAAATCAATGCCCGTTGTGGCCATTCGTCAGGCGAAAAAATTCTTCGCGTGTCTTCGGGTCATTGCGCACCGCGCCGATGAGATGGCTGGTCGATAGCACCGAACCCGGATTATTGACGCCGCGGATGGTCATGCAGGAATGTTCGGCCTGAATGACGACGCCGACGCCGCGGGGTTTCAGGACTTCGGCGATGGCTTTGGCGACATCGGCGGTGAGTTTTTCCTGAATTTGCAACCGGCGCGCGTAGCCCTGTACGACGCGGGCAAGTTTGGAAATGCCGACGACGCGTTTGGAAGGCAGATAGCCAACATGGGCGTAGCCAGTGACGGGCAACATGTGATGTTCGCAGAAGCTGACGACGCGAATGTTGCGCAGCACGATCAATTCGTCATAGCCGCCGACTTCTTCGAACACGCGTTCGAGATATTCGCGCGGGTCGGTTTCGTAGCCGGAAAAGAGTTCGCTGTAGGAACGCACCACGCGAGCGGGCGTGTCGAGCAGGCCTTCGCGGTCGGGGTTTTCACCGGCCCAGCGGATGAGTGTGCGTACGGCGGCCTCGGCTTCGTCGCGTGTCGGAATGTCTTTAGCTTTAGCCGCCGTTTTTTTGGCGGCGGGCTTTTTTGCTTTGACGATTTTCTTGGCGGCCATGATCAGGTTCCTCGGGCAGGTGCGAATTTTCTTGGGGCGCAGTCTGTGGGCTGATGCGCCTCGTTACAAGTAGAAGACGGGCTTGGACACGGATTAGTTCCGCTAATCTTCAAACATAGCTTCCGATTGCGCATAGGCGGAAAAGCCGTGACGCTGATAAAGACGCAGCGCATTGGGGTGATCAAGTGTGCAGGTTTGCACAGTGAGGCGCTCAGGCCCGCGCGACCAGGCGATGCGGATGGCTTCGCACAGCAGGAAGCGCCCGATGCCCTGACCTATATATTCCGGCATCACGCCAAGGAAACAGAGGTCAGCATCCGGCATCATGCGATAGTCGATTTCGGTGAAACCGGCGGGCGCGCCGTTGAGCCAGAGCACATAAATCTCGACATCATCGTGATGGATAATCGCGCGCAGCGCCTCGTCGGACAATTTGCGGCGGCTGACCCAAGTGTAGTCGCGACCGATAGTGTCGTAGAGATAGCGGTAGAAATGCACCGGCGGCTTCTCAGCGCGCATCAGCGCATATTTTCCATGCGGTTTGGCAACAGTGGGCAGGCGCGGCTCGGCGTGCATGTCGAGATGGGTGATCGTGGTTTTGTGCACTGTGCCCATACGCGCTTAAGCCTCTCAGACCTCGATCGGAAGGCCTTTGACAGCCCCCCATTCGGCCCATGAGCCATCATAGACGGCAACTTGTTCGCGGTTCAGCACAGCAAGTCCCAACGCGAGAATGCAGGCGCTGACGCCGGAGCCACAGGTGGTGATGATGGGGCGCTTGAGGTCGATGCCCGCGTCGTCGAACAGGCGCACCAATTCGTCATACGATTTGAGCGTGCCGTCACCATTGACGAGCTGCGAGGAGGGCAGATTTTTGCTGCCAGGAATGTGGCCGCCCGAAAGACCCGGACGCGGTTCGGCCTCGGTGGCGCGAAAGCGCGGGCCGCTGCGGGCGTCGATAACTTGTTCGGCGCAGGTGTCGAGATTATGCAGTATGGCGGGTAGATCGCGCACCAGAGGCGCGTTGCGGCGCGCTGTGAAATGGCGGGGGCTTGGCCGTGGGCGCTCGTCGTTGACAGGTCGGCCTTCGGCGATCCACTTCTTCATGCCGCCGTCGAGCACGGCCACGTCGGCAAAGCCCATGACGCGGAACATCCACCAGACACGCGGCGCACTGAATATACCCGCGCCGTCATAGATGATGACACGTGTGCCGTCGCCGATGCCCAGCGCACGCACGCGGGATGAAAACTTTTCCGGCGCAGGTAGCATATGAGGATAGGCACTGTTGGTGTCTGCGATTTCGTCGATGTCGAAGAACATCGCGCCGGGAATGTGCGCCGCCTCATACTCGTGCTTCGGATCGCGCTGGGCGGTCGGCAGATACCACGAGGCATCGATGATGCGCACATCGGGTGCGTCTAGATGGGCAGCGAGCCATTCGGTGGAGACAAGCGGACTATTGGCACTGAGGGACATCGACAGAACTTTCTTACAGCCAATCCGGATAGGGGAGATTTTTCTCTTTGAGAAATGCCGGATTGAATAATTTGGTCTGATAGCGAGTGCCGTAGTCACATAAAATCGTGACAATGGTGTGGCCCGGACCGAGATCGCGCGCCAGACGAATGGCACCGGCAATGTTGATGCCCGATGAGCCGCCGAGGCAGAGGCCTTCTTCCTTCAGCAGGTTGAAAACAATCGGCAGGGCTTCGGCATCCGGTATCTGGTAGGCGTCGTCAATCGGTGCGTCCACGAGATTGGCGGTGATGCGGCCTTGGCCGATACCTTCCGTGATGGAGGAGCCCTCGGACTTCAACTCGCCATGCTTGTAGAAATGATAGAGCGCGGCGCCATTGGGATCCGACAGCGCGATCTTCACATTCTTGTTGCGGGCCTTAAGCGCCATGCCGATGCCTGCGAGCGTGCCACCTGTGCCGACAGCGCAGGTGAAACCATCAATTTTACCGTCGGTCTGCGTCCAGATTTCCGGACCCGTTGTTTCGATATGTGCCTGACGGTTTGCGACATTGTCGAACTGATTGGCCCAGATGGCACCGGCAGGTTCTGACGCGGCAAGCTCGGCGGCGAGACGGCCAGAGTATTTCACATAGTTGTTCTCGTCCTTGTAGGGGACGGCAGGCACTTCAATGAGACGTGCGCCGCAGAGGCGCAGCATGTCTTTCTTTTCCTGAGACTGGGTTTCGGGAATGACGATGACACTTTTGAAGCCGAGCGCATTGCCGACGAGTGCGAGACCGATGCCGGTGTTGCCAGCGGTGCCCTCGACAATCGTGCCGCCGGGGCGAAGCTCGCCGCGTGCCACTGCGTCTTTGATGATGTAGAGCGCAGCGCGATCCTTGACCGACTGGCCGGGGTTCAGGAACTCCGCTTTGCCGAGAATGGTGCAGCCCGTTTCCTCAGAAGCGCGCTTCAGGCGGATCATCGGCGTGTTGCCGATTGAGTCCACCAGTCCCTGTTTGATGTCCATTTTTCGTTGATTCCCGGCGATTGGCGTATATGCAAGGGAACATACGGAGGGCGGGCCTTGGGTTCAAGGCATTGCAGACGCTTTCAGAGCTTAGATTTGTTTATCGCAAGCCATTGAATCATAAGCATTGTTTTGGCATCGCGGATGCGCCCGTCGGTAGTTGCGGCCAGAGCCTCGTCGAGGGGAACGGCCACCGCGCGGATATCTTCATGTTCATGGGCAAGCCCGTGGATGCCACCGGCCGCCGAAAGGTCGGCGCGGCCTGCATACATATGCGTGCGTTCGCCATAGCCGCCGGGGGAGGAATAGACCGTCGCAATGAGGACGGGCAGGGCGATGGCGCAGGCGGCTTCTTCCATCGCTTCGCGCATGGCGACCTCGGGCGGTGTTTCGCCGGGATCAATAATTCCCGCAACGGCCTCAAACAACCAGGTCGCTTCACCCCAATAAAGACCGCAGGTGCGGAACTGTTCGACCAGCAAGACCGCGTCGAGCGTGGGGTCATAGGGTATGACCATCGACACTTCGCCGATGGTGTAGAGGTCGCGTGTGACCTCCTCGGACCATTGATTGTCAAAGCGCCGGTGGCGGAAGGTGAACCTCTCCAGCTTGCCCCAACCCTGACCGATGAGGTCCCGGCGCTTGATGTCGATGTCGTCGAGAGTGCGCGGGCTGGGAATGAGACGGCGTTCCATGCGGGATCCTTTCGTTCGGCAGAAACACAGTCTAGCAGCGCGCAAGGATAAGATGAGCAAACATTGAGGCGTGCATGTGGCTCGGCCACGATGCTAGCATGCCCCTTGGAGGCAAAATGCGGGGCTATGGCGAGATGAATGCTGGAAGATCATTGACGCTTTTCGCCGATCCGAGGTTCAGGTCAGCCTTCCGCATTGCCATCACCTTCCTCATCATTTCCTACATCTATCTTTATAGTTCGGACTGGCTTGTCGAAGCCGTTGTGCCGGTCGAATGGCTGTTTGCGGTCAATGTGTCCAAGGGATTTCTCTACGTCGCAGTGACAGCCGTAGGGCTTGTCTTTTTCATCAACCGGGCGCTTGTCGAAACGCATTCAGCCGAAGAACGCTTCAGACATATTTTCGATGCTAGTCCTGACGGCATTATTCTGGCAACGCTTGAAGGCGTGATTGAGGCCGCCAATCCGGCCATGAGTCGGATAGTCGGCTGGGAGCAATCTGAGCTCATCGGCATGACGCGCGATACATTGTTCGACACCGGTGCGCCGGAGGTTCAGAACGCGATCCGGTCCCAGCGCATTCACGGCGAATTGCGGCAGCGGTTAGTGATGCGGCGGAAAGACAGAACGGAAGTGCCGATCTTTGCTTCTGTCGGGGTCTTCACGCTACCGGACGGTCAGGTGCGTGCGTGTTGTTTGTTCCGTGAGCTGACGAGTGACGAGCGGCACGAAGAAAAATATCGCGAAGGTGAAAGGTTGCGCCTTGTCGGGCACCTTGCAGGTGGTGTGGCGCATGACTTCAACAATTTGCTCACTGTTATCAGTGGCAACACCGAGATTCTGCTGGATATGGCAGAGGAGGGCAGCCCGCAATACCGCGCGACCAACATCATCGGCATGGCGAGCCAGCAGGCCGCGCAACTTATCCGGCAGTTGCTTGCTTTTGCGCGGCGCCAGTCGCTTGATCCTGCCCCATTTTCGGTCAAGGACAAGCTGACGGAATTGATGCCTTTGCTTGAAAAAGCAGTGGGATCGCATGTGGCAGTGGAGTTGCGCTGTGCCGACGACGCCTGGGAGGCCTATGCGGATGCGGCGCAATTTGAGAATGCGGTACTGAACCTGGTGCTGAATTCCAAAGATGCGCTGCGTGGTGACACGACTGTAATTGTCGAGGCGGGTAATATCACCGTCGGCAAAGGTACGCCTTTTGCAGATGTGTTGGTCGAAGGCGACTATGTGTCGCTTAGCGTAACGGATCGCGGCACAGGCATGTTGGAAGAAGTGCTGGCGCGCTCTGTCGAACCTTTTTTCACGACCAAGGATGTGGGGCACGGTATCGGTCTTGGCCTCAGCACGGTGTTTGGCTTTGCCAAGCAGTCGGGCGGTCATTTGGACATACGCAGCGAATTCGGCAAAGGCACCGTTGTGACGATATTGCTGCCGCGTCCGGTCGGCGATCATGCCAGTGGCACATCAGACATTGTGCGCGGCGATATGGTCGGCGGTGATGAACGCATTCTCGTCGTGGAAGATGATGCGCTTGTCCGCGTCTTTCTCGAAAACGCCATATCGCAACTGGGCTATCAAGTGGTGTCGGTGGGAGATGCGTCCGAAGCGCTGGCGCTGCTCGGTTCGCACAGCTCGATTGACCTGTTGGTCGCTGACGTTGCGCTGCCGCGCGGCATGAACGGCAGGGAGCTTGCCGCCAGTCTGAAGGCAACACATCCCGATCTGGCCGTGCTGTTTATTTCAGGTTATCCCGATGAACAGTTTAGCACTGAAAATGAAGTCGTTGCTCCGTCTCTCAAGAAGCCCTTTCAGGTGCTTGATCTCGCGCAGCGCATCCGCGGCGCGATTGACCAAAAGGCCGCAGAGAAGGCACAGACCTGATACCTGACCTCAGGCCGCTTGAGGTGATAGGCTAGCCTGAGTGGAATCGGGGCGAATCAGGTGCAAGGCGAACCAATCAGAGTTATGGGGACACAAGATCCCCTCGCCGTGCTGCGTGAAGTATTCGGTCTGACCTCGTTCCGCGGCGAACAGGAACAAATCATCGCGCATGTGATGGAGGGCCGCGACGCTGTTGTGTTGCTGCCCACAGGCGCGGGCAAGTCGCTGTGTTTCCAGATACCGGCATTGTGCCTTGATGGTGTGGCAATCATTGTCTCGCCGTTGATTGCGCTTATGCGCGATCAGGTGGAGGCGCTGAAGCAATCCGGGGTGCGCGCTGCTGCGCTCAATTCGACACTGACGCTGGACGAAGTTGCCGACATTCGCGCGGCGCTGACCAATGGCGACATTGACCTTCTTTACGTGACGCCTGAGCGCCTCGTCAGTGACGGGTTCCTCGGGCTGCTCTCGCGTCTGAACATTTGCCTCTTCGCGATCGACGAAGCGCATTGCGTCAGTCAATGGGGCCATGACTTCCGGCCCGAATATATGCAGCTCTCTGTGTTGCGTGAACGCTTCCCCGGCGTGCCGCGCATGGCGCTGACGGCAACGGCCAATCCGCAAACGCGCGACGATCTGATCCACCGGCTGCAACTCGATGACGCGCGGGTTTTCTCAGCGAGCTTCGACAGGCCCAACATCCGCTACACGATCGTGCAGAAGGACAATGCGCGCGGTCAGCTCCGCGCCTTTCTGCAAGGCAAGGAAGGCCAGAGCGGCATCATCTATTGCCTGAGCCGCAAGAAGGTCGAGGAGACCGCTGAGTGGCTGCGTGGCGAAGGTTTCAACGCCTTGCCTTATCACGCAGGTCTCGACCGTTCGCTGCGTGACGCCAATCAGGATGCCTTCCTGAAGGAAGACGGATTGGTACTCGTCGCCACCATTGCCTTCGGCATGGGGATCGACAAGCCGGATGTGCGCTTTGTCGCCCATCTCGATCTGCCGTCGAGCATCGAGGCTTATTATCAGGAGACGGGGCGTGCAGGCCGCGACGGGCTGCCGTCTGAAGGCTGGATGACCTATGGCATGGGCGATCTGGTGCAACGCCGCCGCATGATCGACGACGGAGCAACGCCGGATGACGTGAAACGTGTAGAACGCGCAGCCCTCGATGCGCTGTTGGGTGTATGCGAGACGACACGTTGCCGCCGCCGTGCCTTGCTGGCGCATTTCGGCGAGGACATGCACGCCGATTGCGGCAATTGCGACAGTTGCCTCACGCCGGCGCAGACATGGGACGGGACAGAAGCCGCGCGCAAGCTGCTCTCGGCCA
>JAUSLL010000034.1 GCA_030649335.1 Parvibaculum sp.
TCGCGATGGCCGAGATCGACTGACAAGACTCAAAGCGCGCGGCGGTTGACCCGCATTCGGGCGCGCTTCATGCTGCCTTTAATGAATATAAATCCGGCCACAAAAACAGGCTGGAACAGGGAGACTGCATCATGCTGACCAAAGCGGACGATTATCCGATCCATCAATTGCCGGAACCTATTTCCAACGCCGGCACCGACCGCAATTTTTATGACCGCTATTTTTTCAATGGTTACACGCGTTCGGGCGATGTGTTTTTTGCCGCCGCCCTGGGTGTCTATCCGCATGTGAACATCATGGATGCGTCCTTCTGCGTCGTCCACAAAGGCGTTCAGCATAACATTCATGCGTCGCGTTATCTGGTCAACATGGAGCGTATGGACACGCAGGTCGGCCCCATCAGCGTCGAAGTTGTCGAGCCGCTGAAGTCGTTGCGTATCAAGGTTGATAATAACGAGCAGGGTATCAAGGCCGACATTCTTTATCGTGGCCGCACGGAACCGTTGAAAGAGCCGCGCTTCACGCGCCGCAATGGTCCGCGCACACTGATGGACCTTACGCGCCTCACGCAGAACGGCACCTACGAAGGCTGGATCGAAGTCGGTGGTGAACGCATTGAAGTGAAGCCCGAAGCTTTCTTCGGCACGCGTGACCGCTCGTGGGGCGTGCGTCCCATCGGTGCGGCGGATGCGCAGCCGCAGGTGCCGCCCATTCCGTTCCAGTTCTACTGGCTCTGGGCACCTCTGAATTTCGAAGACCGCATCACATTGTTCCACGTCAATGACGACGAGCATGGCGATGCATGGAACATCAATGCGGTGATGGCCAAGACCGACGGCAGCGAGCCGGAGGAAATGGCGAAATGCCGTGCCGAGGTGGACTTTGTACCCGGCTCGCGCCACGCCCGCGCCGCGCGTTTGTTTTTTGAACATCGCAAAGGCGGAACAACCAAAATCGACCTCACGCCCAAATGGCAGTTCTACATGCACGGGCTTGGCTACGGCCATCCCGAATGGGGCCACGGCATGC
This sequence comes from Parvibaculum sp., assembly GCA_030649335.1. Taxonomy (GTDB): domain Bacteria; phylum Pseudomonadota; class Alphaproteobacteria; order Parvibaculales; family Parvibaculaceae; genus Parvibaculum. The sequence goes on from JAUSLL010000034.1 coordinate 1,030, forward strand.
ACAAGGGCGAGCTTGTGGTCGGCGGTGAATCCTATGCGCTGGCCGACATCAAATCTTTCGCGCCGCCGTTCCTGCATATTCAGGCCTTCGTCACGGCGCGCATGACATTGCCGGACGGATCGGTGCGTGAAGGCTGCGGTATTCTGGAGCAAATGATTATCGGTCCGCATGCGCCTTCGGGTTTCACCGATATTCTCGATCCGGCCAAAGGCTGAGCGGCGATGGAAGAGATCGCCACCCGCTTTGCCGCCTATCTGCAACACCGCATGCCGTCGGCGTCCGATGTCACAGTCACCGATTTGAACCGCATCTATGGCGGCGCGAGCCGCGAGACCTATCGCCTCAACGCGGCGTGGAAAGAGGGTGGGGCGCAAAAGTCCCGCCCGCTCATCCTGCGCCGTGATCCGGTGGCGAGTCTCATCGAGACGGAACGTGACATCGAATATAACGCCTATGTCGCATTCCACCCGACGGGCCTTCCCGTGCCCGAGCCCATCTATCTCGAAACGGAATTGTCGTGGCTTGATCGTCCCTTCTTTGTGATGGAGCAAATTACTGACAGTGCGGCGGGGTCGCCGTTCAACGAAGATCCTTACGGTGCACATGCCGACGCAATCGGTGAACAATTCTGGACGCATCTCGGTCACATCGCGGCGGCAGACCCCAAGGCCATCGGCTTTGACAAAAACCTTGCCGCTGTTGCACCGGACGAATGCTGGCGCATCGAACTCGATAAATGGGAAAAGGTCATCGACGAGGATGAGCTTTGCCCGCAGCCAGTGGCGCGCGCCGCCATCCGTTGGCTCCGCCGCAACGCGCCGACCCCTGCCTCGCGCATCTCCGTTGTGCATGGCGACTATCGTACCGGCAATTTCATGTTCAACGGCGAGGGGCGCATTACCGCGATCCTCGATTGGGAAATGTGCCACCTCGGCGACCCGCTCGAAGATGTGGCATGGGCCGCTGACCCGCTCTGGGCGTTTAACAATCCCGAACGTCCGGGCGGGATGATTGCACGCGACAAGGCGCTGGCGCTTTGGGAGCAGGCGAGCGGTATGAAGATCGATGAAAAGCGCCTGCAATGGTGGGAGATTTTCAATTCGCTGAAAGGCCTCGCCATCTGGATTTCGGCGGGTAAGGAATATGAATCCGGCGCGAGCCGCGAACCGATCCTCGCGTTTTCCAGCTGGTATTGCACCGATGTTCACAACCGCGTGCTGGCAACGAAGCTTGCGGTACTCAATGCGGAGGCACGCGCATGAAACCCGAAGTCACCACCGTCATGGGCGGCTATGTCGGCACGCTGTTCGGCTCGATCCTGCCGCATCTCAACAGCGAATATTCGATGGGCGACACGGGCCTCATGGCCATGTCGTTTATGATGATGGCGCAGGAATATGATCGTGCTGCCGACATCCGCCTGCAAGAGAACGAAGACATGCGCGCCGTCTTCGCTCATGCCGCCGACATCATCGACAATGTCGGTCTTGCGACCCTGTTGCGCAAGGCGGCGTCGGGTGTAGACGCGTCGATGCGCGTCAGTGCGCTCAATGCAGCCAATGATGAGCTGAAGGCTGTGCTGATCGAGTTGCATGCCTATGTCGAACATTCCAAAGCCCATTGGGCGCCGGAACTCGAAATGCGCATCTGGTCGGTCATTTGTGCGGGGACGGAGCGACGGAAGCTGGATTTCCCGAAGCTGTTTTGAGTGTCTTCTCCCACCCCCTTGCCAATCCTATCCCTTCAGCTATGAGTGTGGCGCACCCTCTTTGAGCCGCGCCCATGTCGCTCTCGCTCCGCCTTTCGCTTTTTTATGCGTCGCTCTGCCTGTTCGGCGGTGTGCAACTTCCTTTTTTCCCCGTCTGGCTCGAGTCCAAAGGGCTTGATGCCAAGGACATCGGCATCATCATTGCCGCGACCATGTTCCTGCGCATGGTGGCCGGTCCGCTCTTTGCGCTGGTCGCCGACCGGCTGGGCGATCGTCGCCGGGTGGTCATTGCATTGTCGTGGTCCTCGCTCGGCACGGTCAGCCTGTTTCTGGTGACGGACGGTTTCTGGCAAATCTTCATTGTGTCGCTCACGATGATGACGCTCTGGGCCTCCATCTCGCCGCTCATCGAAGCCATTGCGCTCGCCGCGGCGCGAGAGCAGGGCGTAGATTATGGCCGCGTGCGTCTGTGGTGTTCGGTCACGTTCATTGTCGGCAGTTCCGGCACAGGCTGGCTGCTGGGTTTCAATGCACCTTCGGTCATTGTTCTTTGTTTCATCGCCGCCATCGTTGCCAATCTTGCAGGCGCGTATCTTCTCGCGCCGGAATTGCCGCGCCACCGCAAGCGCCCTCCGAGCGGTAATCCGTTCAAGGGCATCCTTGCCATCCTGCGCCAGCCTGTTTTCATGCTGGGCATCACGACGGCCAGCATTATTCAGGCGAGCCATGCGGTGTACTACGCTTTCGGCACGTTGAATTGGCAGCAGCAGGGATACAGCGATACCACCATCGGTCTGTTGTGGGGCGTCGGCATCGTTGCCGAAATCACGCTTTTTGCCTTTTCCGGCAAGGTTGTGGCCCGCTTCGGCGCGGTGCATATGCTCACCATCGGGGCGCTGGCGGCCATCGTCCGCTGGGCTATTACGGGGCTCAATCCGCCGCTTTTGGTGCTGTTCCCGCTTCAGGCGCTGCATGCGCTCACTTATTGTGCGGCGCATCTGGGAGCTATGCATTTCATTACCCATGCGACACCACGGTCGCTGGCGGCCACCAGCCAGAGCCTTTACGCGGCCCTGTCCGCTGGCGTAATCATGGGGGGCATGACGCTGGCCGCGGGCAGTCTTTATCAGGCCTATGGCGCGCATGCTTATTGGTTGCCAGTGGGGGCGGGGGTTCTCGCCCTTGGCGGCTGCATCGCACTGGGCCGCCGCTGGACGGGCGGCGAGCTGTTGACGGACGAGAGTGAGGACGAAGACGATGGCGATGGAAGTCATTCCCACAGGAGCGGCGTTGGGTGCTGAAGTGCGCGGGCTCGATCTCACAGGCCCGCTCGACGCCGAGGCTTTCGATGCCTTGCAGCAAGCCTGGTACGACCATTCTGTATTGTTGTTTCGCGGTCAGTCGCTCTCCGACGATGCGCTGATCGCCTTTTCCGAAAATTTCGGCGCGCTCGACATCGCGCCCGCCAGCGCCACGGACATGGCCGGCACACAGGAAAAGTCGCGTCCCGAAATCTGGATCATTTCCAACGTCGTCGAAGACGGCAAACCCATTGGTGCGCTGGGCGACAAGGAAGCCGAATGGCACACGGACATGTCCTATGTGGCAGAGCCGCCTATGGCGAGCGTGCTGCATTCATTGGAAATTCCCAAGGCCGGTGGTGATACGAGCTTCGGCAATATGTACAAAGCTCTTGAAACTTTGCCCGATGATCTGCGCCGCGAGATCGAAAACCGCATCGCCAATCACGATAGCTCCATGACGAGTGTGGGCGAATTGCGCGCCGGTGCGGGTGCTGTCGTTGATGTGCGCAACGCGCCGGGCGCCAAGCACCCGATGGTGCGTGTGCATCCCGCGACCGGCGGCAAGGCGCTTTATCTCGGCCGCCGCATGAATGGCTACGTCGAAGGCATGGACGTGGCCGCGAGCGAAAAGCTCCTCGACGCGCTCTGGGCTCATTGCACGAAGCCCGAATTCACATGGACGCATCAGTGGCGCGTCGGTGATCTGCTGATCTGGGACAACCGCTGCACCATCCACCGTCGCGACAGTTTCAACGGCAGCGAACGCCGTGTTATGCACCGTACACAGATTAAAGGCGGCGTGCCGGTTTAACTGTATTTTCCCTCTCCCTCTGGGAGAGGGTTGGGTGA
>JAUSLL010000003.1 GCA_030649335.1 Parvibaculum sp.
CCCCCATCTCGCTTCGCGAAGGGCGTGTCCGGACTGGCCGAATACGTGGAGAGGGATAGCAGCGTCCTGCGTCATGTGAGGTACCAGTCACATGCCCCGGGAGGTCCATCATGTGGGCCGGACAATATCGATCCGGTGGATGCGCCGCCGATAAAAGCGGCGTGGTCTGGTGGGGTTGGAAAGACCTAAAATCGCTGCGTGCGGAGCGTCGGAAGGGACGTCAAACCGCCACTAAAAAACATAAAGGCGGCGTCGCCGCCGCTCCGCGCATCCTTCTTCGAAGGTAACGTGTGTTCTGGGGTCATCGCTCTGCAATGCCATGGGGTTTGCGGAGGTATTGCTATGTCTCACCTCCCCCAAACAAAAACGCCCCCGCATTTCTGCGGAGGCGTTTTTAGAATTCCGGTGCGGCCGAATTAGCCGCGGGGAGCTGCTTCGCGCGGCTTGGCGACGACGCCGCTTTCACGCTGCAGGCGCTTGCGCGCAAGCTTGCGGGCACGGCGAATGGCTTCAGCCTTTTCGCGAGCTCTTTTTTCCGACGGCTTCTCATAGAAGTTACGGAGTTTCATTTCGCGGAACACGCCTTCGCGCTGAAGTTTCTTCTTCAGGGCCTTCATGGCCTGATCGACGTTATTATCGCGGACGAGTACCTGCACGAGCCAAATCCTGTCTGGGATTTCCCTAATGGGATCAAATTGTTAGCCGCTGAGAGGCGTGAGCCCCTTGCGAGAGAGCCGCTTTCTAGCAAAGGAATCGGGCCTTGTCCACCGTGTGAGGGGTGGAAAGCCCTGCAAAAGCGGGTTTCTTTGTCGCGGTGTGGGGTCCCGCGACCTTGCGGCGGTTGCCGAAACCCGTGCTCAGCGCCATATTCTGCCCATGGCCATACTGAAAATCGCCCGCATGGGGCATCCCGTTCTTTCCCGCATAGCCCAGCCGGTGGCCGATCCGACCGCGCCGGAGATCCGTGCGCTGGTGGTCGATATGGTCCAGACCATGATCGACGCCAACGGGGCGGGGCTTGCCGCGCCGCAGGTCTATGTGCCCCTGCGTGTGGTGATCTTCCAGGCCCCTCCTGAGCGTGCGCCTGAGGGCATGGACGAGGAGGAGAGCTATGACCACACAGCGGCTCTCACCGTGCTCATAAACCCCGAAATCGAGCGCCTCGGCGATGCGATGGAGGAGGGCTGGGAAGGGTGCCTTTCCGTCCCCGGTCTCAGGGGCCTTGTGCCGCGCCACAGCGAGATCATCTATCGCGGTCTGGGGCTCGACGGTGAAATGATCGAACGCCGTGCCAAGGGCTTCCACGCCCGTGTGGTCCAGCATGAATGTGACCACCTCGACGGAATACTCTATCCCCAGCGGATGAGCGATCTCGGCAATCTGATATTCGAGAGCGAGGTGCGCGCCCGCATCGAGGCTGAGGCTGAAAGTCAGGCTGAAGCCGAAAACAGAGAGCAAGCCGCAGATGCCTGACACCATTGCCAAGCCCGGCGGTGCAAAATCCCGTCCCGACGACCGTATCGCGCGGACCCGTGCCGCGATCCTTGCGGCTGCGCTGCCCAATGTTGCTTTTGACGGCTGGACGACAAAGCTTATGCGCGAGGCGGCCGACAGTGCCGGCATCTCGCACGGCGAAATGCGTCTCGCTTTTCCCGGCGGCATCACGGATCTGGCTGATTGTTTCTTGGCCGACGGCGACCGCCGCATGGAAGAGACGCTCGCCAAGCGCGATCTCGCCTCGCTCAAAATCCGCGAGCGCATCACGTTTGCCGTGCGCACGCGTATCGAAGTAGATATGAAACATCGTGAGGCCCTGCGCCGTGCCGTGACGCTGCTGGCGCTGCCGCTGTCGGGCACCACCGGCCCCCATGCGCTCTACCGCACGGTCGATGCGATCTGGCGGGCCATCGGAGACACGTCCACCGATTTCAATTTTTACACCAAGCGTGCCTTGCTCGCGGGTGTCTATTCGACTGTTACAATCAACTGGTTCGGTGATGAGAGCGAAGGTTACGCTGACACATGGGCGTTTCTTGATCGTCGCATTGCCGATGTGATGCAGATCGAGAAGGCCAAGGCGAGTGTCCAGAAGCTCGGCAGCTTTTTGCCTGATCCGTTGGCGCTTCTCAGCCGGTTGCGTTACCGCAAATCCTAGCCACTCAGATTTTGATGTCGGGTACGCCGAAGCCGATGTCGATCCACATCAGGTCGAGAATGTCTGTTCCGGATACAGATTGTTCGATGGGCGTGGCATAGGTCGCGTCTTCCTCGCGCCGTGTCAGGCAGGCAATGCGGGGAAAGCCGCCTTGCGGGGCCTTCAGCGGCAGATAAAGCGTGCGGACCACACCGGAGCGGCCTGAGCTGTAGTGATTTGTATAGCGTGAGATCGCGCAGCAGGGCTGGTTGACGACAGCTTGATAGGAGGCACGGGTCAGGTCGCGGGTCGCTTCCGACTGAAAGGTGAAAATATTTTTCTGGCTCATGTCAAAGCCGAGGCGTTCGACGAGGGCGGTGCCCGCAAAGCGGCAAAGATAATTATCCGGCCCCAGAACATCCAGCAGGCTCATATCGGCGAGCCACGGGGTCACGGCCAGAAGGTCGAATTTGTCGGCGCGCGGCAGATCACCGGCTTCGCGGCCGGATTCCCAATAATCGTAGAGTTCCGAGAAGTCGGTATCGTCGCGCCAGGGCGCACGCGCCTTGCTGTCGCTACCGCGGCTTTTGTCCGCTGGTGAAAAATGCATTGTCGTTCCCGCGCCCGTTTCAGGACGATATTGTGGCCTTACCATCCTTAACGGATTGTATGCGGGGCACTGCCAAAAGGATACAGACGGGTGAAATGGCCCATTTTTCGGCCGGGACGGGCCTCTGCCTTGCCGTAAAGGTGAAGGGCGGTTGCAGGTTCGGCGGCAAGGGCTGCCCAGCCGTCCACATCATCGCCGATCAGGTTTTCCATCACGGCGTCACAATGGCGCTCAGGCGAGCCGAGCGGCCAGCCGCAAATGGCGCGGATATGCTGTTCAAACTGGCTGACGTGGCAGGCGTCCTGCGTCCAGTGGCCGGAATTGTGAACGCGCGGGGCGATTTCGTTGACGAGCAGGCGCGGGCCTGCCGTGCCTTCGCGCAGCACGAAAAGTTCGACGCCCATGACGCCGACATAGTCGAGATCGGCCACGATATGGGCGGCGATGGCGCGGGCTTCGTCGGCGAGCCCTTTGTCGATGCGGGCAGGTGCGAAGCTCCGGTCGAGAATGTGATCCTTGTGGATGTTTTCGACCGGATCATAGGCGGCGATTTCGCCGTCGATGCCGCGCGCGACGATGACGGAGATTTCGAGTTCGAAGGGTACAAAACCTTCAAGGATCGCCGGTGCGCGGCCGATGGCATCATAGGCGGCGAGTGCGTCGGCGGGAGAGGCGATCTTTGCCTGACCTTTGCCGTCGTAGCCAAAGCGGCGCGTTTTGAGGATCGAGGGCGTGCCGATTTCGGCGACCGCTTTCAGCAGCGCGGCTTCGTCGGCGACATCGGCATAAGGCGCGGTCGCGATATTGTGCGAGGAGAGGAAGTTTTTTTCGACAATGCGATCCTGCGCGGTTGCCAGCGCCACAACGCCGGGGCGCACGGGCGCGTGTTCGGCGAGAATACGTGCGGTCTCGGCCGGCACGTTTTCAAATTCATAGGTCACAACGTCAACGCTGTCGGCAAAGCGGGCGAGCGCATCCGCATCATCGTATGCCGCGCGGGTGGCGTGGCTGGCCACGTCCATCGCAGAGGCTTCGGCGTCAGGGCAATAGATGTGGCAGTTGAGGCCGAGTTCGGCAGCGGCCATAGCCAGCATGCGACCGAGTTGACCGCCACCCAAAATGCCGATGCGGCCGCCCGGCGCGATGATTGCGGGTTTACTCATCGACGGGAATGTCACCAACGGCGGCCGTCAGCGCGGCGCGATAGGCGTCAAGACGGGCGGCGAGTTTGTCGTCGGACAGAGCGAGTACGGCAGCAGCCAGCAGGCCCGCGTTCTTTGCGCCCGCATCGCCGATGGCAAGCGTGCCGACGGGAATGCCGCCCGGCATCTGGACGATGGAGAGAAGGCTGTCCTGACCGCTCAGGGCTTTGGATTGCACAGGCACACCGAAAACTGGCAGCGGCGTCATTGATGCGCACATGCCCGGCAGATGGGCGGCACCACCGGCACCGGCAATGATCACCTTCAGCCCGCGGGTCTTGGCGGTCTTGGCATATTCGACGAGACGGTCGGGGGTGCGGTGGGCCGAGACGATGCGGCATTCATGCGCAACGCCCAGCTCGCTCAGCACCTTGGAGGCGAGTTTCATGGTTTTCCAGTCAGACTGACTGCCCATGATAATGCCGACTAATGCTTGCTCTGCCATATGGCTTTCCGATTGGCCAAGGCGCCCGTTGGAGCGCGGAAAGCGGCGCAGTATAGGCATGGAGCGCCGCTTGGCAAGGCGGGGGAGTGGTCGGGGACTGTCACGCCAAATAAGACTGTCATCCCGGGCTTGTCCCGGGATGACATCTATTTTTGGATTTTAGGCCGCCGCCTTCTCTTTGACGGGTGTCGCGGCCTTCTGGTCCGACGCTTTGTTCGTGAACATCATCACGCCGTCTTCGACCTTGCCGAATTTCAGCGCCACCAGATCAAGCGCGTAGTTCTGATAGACCTTCCACGGGGCCTTGGTGCCCTGACGCGGCAGCTTGTCGAGGGCGCGCTGTACGTAGCCGCTGGAAAAATCGAGCCATGGCTCGGATTCAATGTTCGGATCGTTCAGCACGGGTGTCGCCTGCCGTGTGCCGGTCTTGTCCATGTGGTTGATCAGACGGCAAACATAGGCGCAGGTGAGATCGCATTTCAGTGTCCACGAAGCATTCGTGTAGCCGAAGGACGAGGCGAGGTTCGGCACGCCGCTGTACATCATGCCTTTGTAGTTGAAAGTCGTGTTCATCGCGACGGGTTTGCCGTCCACGATCACTTCAAGCCCGCTCAGCAGTTCCATGTTGAGCCCCGTCGCCGTGACGATGAGGTCGGCTTTGAGTTCCGTACCGGATTTGAGTTTGATGCCGTCTGCCGTGAATGTCTCGATGTGATCGGTCACCACATCGGCGCGGTCTGTTTTGATCGCGTCGAACAGATCGCTGTCGGGAACAAGGCAAAGGCGCTGATCCCAGGGGTTGTAGGTCGGTGTGAAATGCTTGGCGACGTATTCTTCGCCCAGATGCTCTTTCACCATGTTGAGAATATATTCTTTGACCTTCTGCGGCTTGTTGCGCGCGATGCGGAAGAAATACATGCCAAACAGCACGTTTTTCCAGCGTGTCAGGCCGTAGGCGAGCTTTGCAGGCAACCAGGCGCGCAGCTTGTTGGCCAGCGCATCTTCGGCAGGGCGCGAGACAACATAGGTCGGCGAACGCTGCAACATGGTGACGTGGGCGGCTTCTTTTGCCATCTCAGGCACCAGCGTCACGGCGGTCGCGCCCGAGCCGATCACAATGACGCGCTTGCCCTTGTAGTCGATGTCGCTGGTCCATTTCTGCGGATGGACAATGCGGCCCTGAAACTTATCCGCACCCGGAAACTCGGGCGTATAACCGCCCTTGTAGCTGTAGTAGCCCGAGCACATGAAAAGGAAGTTGCAGGTGTATTGCACGACCGTCTTGTCTGCGCCGGTTTCAACATCGACCGTCCAGCTTGCCGTCTCGCTCGACCATGAGGCGCGCTTTACCATGTGGCGGAAACGGATATGACGTTCGATGTCGTTCTCGCGGGCGGTCTCGTGCAGGTAATTCAGAATGGCCGGACCGTCGGCAATGGCTTTGGCTTGTGTCCAGGGTTTGAACGAATAGCCGAGCGTGTACATGTCACTGTCGGAGCGGATGCCGGGATAGCGGAAGAGGTCCCATGTGCCGCCGATGGCTTCGCGGCCTTCAAGGATAGCGTAAGTCTTGCTCGGGCAATTCGCGCCCAGATGATAGGCCGCGCCGATGCCGGAAATGCCGGCACCCACAATCAACATGTCGAAATGTTCGCTCGTCATCGGTCGTCACCTTCCCAAGTGGTCCCTTGCCGGGACGTCAGTTTTAAAACTGACAAATTGTCGGTTGGCGTCTTTTTATCCCGAAAACAGGAAAAATCACAGAAATTTCGTAACACGCCGCTACGTGATGCCGCCATGATGGCGCGTCTGAGCCCGAAATGGCGGCTTCTGGCGTTTTTCTATGTTTAATGGCATCTTTGATTCGTATTTTACGCGTGCTTCGCCGGATGGTCCTATCGCTCGTCCCTGAATCACGCAGCCGATCGGACATGGCATGAAAATCGGTGATAACCGGCCTGCGGAGACCAATCCGGCTGCGGCGCGCGAGCGTGCCGAGGGCGCGGGGCGTGCCGCTGCCAGTTTCACGACCGTTCCGACGCCGGGCGCTCAGGCCGCAAATGCGGGCCGCACGATCACCGATGACGTCAGCTTCATGGGCATTCCCCAAGCCGAGATCACGCCGATGGTGCGCGATGCGCTGATGTCGCTGATGTCGGAAGTGGACAAGCTGCGCCGCGACGTCGAGAAAATGCGCACCCGTATCCGCGAAGCTGAAAAACTCGCTGACCATGATGTCATGCTGCCGGTGCTCAACCGCCGTGCCTTCATGCAGGAACTGAACCGCGTGGTCGCTATAGCGCGGCGCTACAAAGAGCCTGCGGGACTGGCCTTTATCGACATCGACAATTTCAAACAGATCAATGACACCTATGGCCATGCGGCGGGCGACGCCGCGCTGCGTCATCTGGTTGATATTGTGGCGGGCAATGTGCGCGAGACCGATGTGGTAGGGCGTCTGGGCGGCGACGAGTTCGGCGTCATTCTGGTGCGCAGCGACGAGGCGAGTTCGCTTGCCAAGGCGCAGGCGTTGCGGCTGTTGATTTCGCTCCATCCTTTGCTGATGGACGGGGCCGAAATTCCCATGTCTGTTTCGGTCGGGGCCATTGCCGTTGATGGGCAGCTTGACCCGCTTGCAGCCTTGGCGCTTGCCGACAAGGCGATGTATCAGGCCAAGCGTCAGCCGCAGTAAGCTGCGGGATTGTTCAGGCAATAATATCCGGAAAGATCTGGTCGTCGATTTCGCGGATACGGTCGCGCAAATAGAGTTTGCGCTTTTTCAGGCGCTGGATCTGCAACCGGTCAGGCGAAGTCATCGCTTCGAGCGCCGAAATGGCTGCATCGAGGTCGCGGTGGTCTTCTTTGAGCCGCGCCAACGCTTGTTGCAGCTCTTGTTCTTCCTGTTCGGTCATGCCTGTCCGATGGCGTGGTGGTGGAGTTTGTGGCGGGCCCATCGTGGCGAAGCGGGGGCTTGAGAGCAAGCCCGCACGGTGTATCGGCCAGATAAATTTTGGAACAGGGATCATCCGGCAATGTGCGAGAAAATTGCGTTGCCGCGTGTTTGCCGTCAGGCTGCGCGGAACCGTTCCCCAGCGAGACGAAACCCGTGACGGCAAAGACCGAAGATGCGATGGCGCAAGCCTTCTGGAGTTTTTCGACAGGGCTTTATTCTAGCCCCGCTGTCGAGGCGCATCTGCTCACGCTGCAGGACCGCGACGGGCTCGACGTCAATCTCGCTCTCTTTTGTCTTTTCGCCGCAGAGGTCCGCCGTCCGCTCGACTATGCGGCCATCGAGGCTATGCGCGCACTGGCGATTGCATGGGGGCACGGCGTTGTCGCGCCTTTGCGTCAGGCGCGTCGCGCGATGAAGCATCGTGCGAGCGAAAGCGAAATTGCGGCCGGTTTGCGCAATGAAGTGAAGGCGATTGAACTGGCGGCTGAAAAAGCCATGCAGACGGCGCTCGCGCATATGCTGGTTGTCGTGCCTGAGGGCGAGGCTGATCAGAAACCGCGTGAATTGGCGGCGGCGCATTTTGCAGATTGGTTTCGTGCCGAAAGTGTCGAAGGCGATGGACCGCGCGTGATTGCCAAGGCGCTCATCGACGCGGCTTTTCTGTCCGCTTAATGCTTGGTGGGTTTCACCGGACGCCGCTTGCCGCCCTTCAGGTCTTCGCCCCAGCGTTTTGTCAGATCAGTGCTGACGTCGAAAAGGTCAAGCACACGCGCAACCGTTTGCGTCACGATGTCGTCGATGGATTTCGGGGCGGCATAAAAAGTAGGTACAGGCGGCGCAATGATCGCGCCGATTTCAGACAGATGCGTCATGGTGCGCAGATGGCCCGTGTGCAGCGGCGTCTCGCGCACCATCAGCACAAGGCGGCGACGTTCTTTCAGCACGACGTCGGCGGCGCGCGTCAGCAGGTTCGATGTGACGCCTGTAGCGATTTCCGACATGGAGCGGACCGAGCAGGGCGCCACCACCATGCCTAGCGTCTTAAACGAACCGCTAGCGATGGCGCCGCCGATGTCACTCAACTGGTAGCGTGTATGCGCCAAGGCTTCCACGTCGCGCGGTGTCATGCCGGTTTCGTGACCAATTGTTAACTCTGCGGCCTTGGTCATCACCAGATGCGTTTCAATTTTTTCGCTTTTTAAAATTTCCAGCAGACGCACGCCGTAAATGACGCCGGACGCGCCGGATATGCCGACGATCAGGCGTTTTGTTTCGGGCTTATGGGTGGTTTTGGCTTGGGTCATGACTAAGACTTAACGTCTCCGGCGAAAATTTGCGATAGGGCGTCGAAGTCGTTCGACAGGCTGTCAAAAAAGAGTCATGCTTTTCACATCACCCACCCACAACAACTAAGGTAGGTAGATTATGGCGCTGGAGTCGCATATTGCTGAACTTAATAATCGGCACCGTGCTCTCGAAACTGAAATCGAGGGCGAACTTCACCATCCCGCAAGCGATGACCTTCATATTGCCGAGCTGAAGAAGCAAAAGCTCAAACTGAAGGAAGAGATCGAAAGACTGACGGCGCATCGACCAGCCGCCTGACGTTCCCCCAACCATCTTTTATCAGGACATCCGCTTGCGCCGGGCTTTCATGCCCGGCGTTTTGCTGTTTATTAACTTCGTTTTCTCATGGGGCATTAACAGCGATTGCGTAATCTGGCGCAGGTTTCACACCGGTCCCGGACAAAGAATTTGATCAGCGGCGATTATTCAACACCCGTCAACGTCAACGGATACGTCTGCCACAATTGTACAGAAGTGGATCAGGCGAAGAAGAGTATTGACCCCGCCCATCCCAAATCCGGCCCCAATGGGGCAGACGCCGACCTTGATCCGACGCTGCCGTCAAACGATGCCCGCAAGGTCAAAGCGGTCGAAAAAAGCGAACAGGCAAAAGGCGAGAATGTTGCCAGCGAAAATGGTTTTGCGGGTGACCGCACGAAGGGTCTGGCGGTCAATATTTTGATTTAGTCAAAAAACACCGTCATGCGCGGGCTCGACCCGCGCATCCACGTCTTAGCTGCGGGACAGAGACGTGGATGGCCGGATCAAGTCCGGCCATGACGAAGAAAAGTAAGGGCTCCCTAAAGTTCGCCCGCCATATCCCTCAGCTTGAACTTCTGCACCTTGCCCGTCGAAGTCTTCGGCAGTTCCGTGAACACGACCGTCTTCGGGCATTTGAAATGCGCGAGGTTTTCGCGGCAATAGGCGATCACCTGTTCGGGCGTCAGAGTGGACCCCGTCTTCAGCATGATAAAGGCGCACGGCGTCTCGCCCCATTTTTCGTCGGGCCGCGCGACAACGGCGGCCTCAACAACATCGGGGTGCTTGTAGAGAATATCCTCGACTTCCAGCGATGAGATATTCTCGCCGCCGGAAATGATGATGTCCTTGGAGCGGTCTTTGAGCTGAATGTAATTATCGGGATGCCAGACGCCGAGATCGCCGGAGTGGAACCAGCCGCCTTCAAAGGCTTCGTTCGTTGCCTTGGGGTTTTTGAGATAACCCTTCATCACGACATTGCCCTGAAACATCACCTCGCACATGGTCTCGCCGTCGCGCGGCACTTCGAGCATGGTTTCAGGGTCGCGCACGGATATGCCTTCGAGCACTGGATAGTTCACGCCTTGCCGCGCCTTCACCTGCGCGCGGGCGCCTGCTTCCAGCTCGTCCCATTCATCGTGCCAGGCATTCACCACGGCAGGCCCGTAGGTTTCGGTGAGCCCGTAAACATGGATCACGTTGAAACCTTCGCTTTCGAGCTTGCGGATTGTGGCGGCAGGCGGCGGTGCGGCGGCGGCGAAAAAATGCACAGTGTTCGGCAGCGGCTTCTTTTCTTCTTCCGTCGCATTGATGAGAAAACCCATCACGGTCGGCGCACCGCCCATATGCGTCACGCCATATTTGTCGATGGCATCAAAGATGTTGGCGGCATTGACGCGGCGCAGGCAGACATGCGTGCCTGCCACCACGCTCATCGACCATGTGAAAATCCAGCCGTTGCAATGGAACATCGGCACGGTCCAGAGATAGACCGAATTATGCGTCATGCCCGCGGTGACGATATTGCCCATTGCCAGCAGGTAGGCGCCGCGATGATGGAAGACGACGCCCTTGGGGTTGCCCGTGGTGCCGGACGTATAGTTGAGGCTGATCGCGTTCCACTCGTCGGCGGGCAGCGACCATTGGAAATCTTCGTCGCCTTCTTCGAGCAGGCTTTCATAGTCCGTCTCGCCGATGGATGTGCCCGGCCCGTCATATTCCGGATCGTCAATGTCGATGACGATGGGCTTCACTTTGGCATTGGCCAGCGCCTCTTTGCCGAGGCTCGCGAATTCGCGGTCCACCATCAGCATTTTGGTGTCGGCATGATCGAACATGAAGCCGATGAGCGGTCCGTCGAGGCGGATGTTCATGGTGTTCAGCACCGCGCCCACCATCGGCACGGCATAATGGAGTTCGAGCATTTCGGGTGTATTGGGCGCAATCACCGACACGGTGTCACCAAGGCCGATGCCGCGCTTGGAGAGGGCGGAGGCCAGTTGGCAGCAGCGGGCATAGAAATCCGCGTAATTGCGACGCAACTCGCCATGCATGACGGCGATGGTCTCAGGATAGACTTCGGCGGCACGTTTCAGGAAGGAGAGCGGCGACAAGGGCTGATGGTTCGCCGCATTCTTGTCGAGGTCGGTCTCATAGGGGCTCTTGGTCATTCGTGTGCTCATCCTCTGGCGGCTGTTTAAAGTCAGCTAACCAAACCCTTGCGGGGGTTGCAATGGTGCGCGGGCCTTGAAAGAGTCACCCCAACAAGAAAATACGCCGAGGGAGACGTAAGATGGGCCGCTACGCCGACACCTATGCCGATTGGGTCCGTGACCCGCATGAATTTTGGGCAGATGCCGCCCGCGACATTGACTGGGTGACACCCGCCAGCGACACCCACGGGGCTGACGGCTGGTTCACCGGTGCCACCTGCAACACCTGCTGGAACGCGCTTGACCGCCATGTCGCCGCTGGTCGCGGCGATCAGAATGCGCTCATCTATGACAGTGCCATGCTGGGCAAGGTGAAGCACTTCACCTATGCGCAATTGCTCGACAAGGTCGCGACTTTCGCCGGTGTCCTTCAGCGTCACGGCATCGTGAAGGGCGACCGCGTCATCGTCTATATGCCCATGGTGCCGCAGGCCGTTGTCGCCATGCTTGCTTGCGCGCGGCTCGGTGCGATCCATTCGGTTGTCTTCGGCGGCTTTGCGGCCAAGGAGCTTGCAACCCGCATTGATGACGCGCGCCCTAAACTCATCGTCACGGCCTCCTGCGGATTGGAACCCGGTCGCACCATTGCCTATAAGCCGCTGCTTGATGCCGCGATTGATCTTTCGAAGTCAAAGCCCTCGGCCTGCATCGTCATGCAGCGCGCCGCGCTCGAAGCCGACATGATCGAGGGCCGCGACTTTGATTGGTCGATGGAAATGGAAAAGGCGCGTGCTGCTGGCCTCAAGCCCGCATGCGTGCCCGTCGCCGCCACCGATCCGCTCTATGTGCTCTACACGTCCGGCACCACTGGCGTGCCCAAAGGTGTGGTGCGCGACAATGGCGGCCACATGGTCGCGCTCAAATGGTCGATGCAGCATGTCTATGGCATCAATCCGGGCGAGGTTTTCTGGGCGGCGTCCGATGTCGGCTGGGTCGTCGGCCATTCCTACATCGTCTATGCGCCGCTCTTGCATGGTTGCACCACGGTGCTCTTTGAAGGCAAACCCGTCGGTACACCGGATGCCGGAACGTTCTGGCGCGTCATCGCAGACCATGGCGTCAAGGCGCTCTTCACCGCGCCCACGGCCTTTCGCGCGATCAAAAAAGAAGACCCCAAAGCCGAACTCGTCAAAGACTATGACTTGTCGAAATTCGAAATGCTGTTCCTCGCAGGCGAGCGCGGCGATCCTGATACTATTCAGTGGGCGGAGAGAGCCTTGGGCGTGCCGGTCATCGACCATTGGTGGCAGACCGAAAGCGGCTGGCCGATGGCCTCGAACCCGATGGGGCTTGAGCCGCTGCCGGTCAAATACGGCTCGCCGGGCGTCCCCGTGCCGGGCTTCGACATTCAGGTCGTGGATGAAGCCGCCAAGCCCGTCGCCGCAGGTGTCACGGGTGCCATCGTCGTCAAGCTGCCGCTGCCGCCGGGTTGCCTGCCGACGCTCTGGGAGAACGAAGCCGGTTTCCACGCGTCTTACCTCGCCGACTATCCGGGCTATTACAAAACCGCTGACGCTGGCTTCATCGACGAAGACGGCTATCTCTATGTGATGAGCCGCACCGACGACATCATCAATGTCGCGGGCCACCGGCTTTCGACAGGCGGCATGGAGGAAGTGCTGGCGGGTCATCCCGACGTCGCCGAATGTGCCGTCATCGGTGTGGCCGACGCGCTCAAAGGTCAGGTGCCGCTCGGCTTCCTCGTGATCAACAAGGGCGTGAACCGCCCGATGGCCGACATCGAGAAGGAAGCCGTGGCGCTGGTGCGTGACAAAATCGGACCGGTGGCAGCGTTCAAAATTGCGCTCGTCGTCCAGCGCCTGCCCAAAACGCGCTCGGGCAAGATCCTGCGCGGTACGATGCGCAAGATCGCCGACGGTGAGGCCTGGACGACGCCCGCGACCATCGACGATCCGGCCATTTTGACCGAAATCGGCGAAGTGCTGACAGGGGCCGGACTGGGGAAGAAGGGCTGACACCATTACTAGCCCTCTCCCCAGAGGGGAGAGGGCTAATTGGCGCCTTCCTTCCCAAAACCTCGCCGCCACCATGCCGCAATTGACCTTTTTGCCATCAAGTCGCATGTTCCGGCCATGGAAGCCGCAAAATCACTCTTTTCTTATCGCAAGCACTGGGCGCACCGCTTCGGCATTGCCCCGTTCCTCCCCATGTCGCGGGCGGAAATGGACGAGCTTGGCTGGGACCAGTGTGATGTGATCCTCGTCACGGGCGACGCCTATGTTGACCATCCGAGTTTCGGTATGGCGATCATCGGTCGCTTGCTTGAGTCACAAGGCTTCCGCGTCGGCATCATCTCGCAACCCGACTGGCAGTCCGCCGAGCCCTTCAAGGCGCTCGGCCGCCCTGCGCTTTATTTCGGCGTCACCGGCGGCAATATGGATTCAATGGTCAACCGCTACACGGCCGATCGCCGCGTCCGTCGCGATGACAATTACACGGCAGGCGGTGAGGGCGGCAAACGTCCCGACCGCTCGACCATCGTTTATGCCCAGCGTTGCCGCGAAGCCTATAAAGATGTGCCGATCATGCTCGGCGGCATCGAGAGCTCGCTCCGCCGCATCGCGCATTACGATTATTGGTCCGACAAAGTACGCCGTTCGATCCTCGTCGATGCCAAAGCCGATATTCTTCTTTACGGCAATGCCGAGCGCGCGGTCGTTGAAGTGACCCATCGCCTTGCCAAAGGTGATAAAGCCTCCGATCTCGATGATGTGCGCGGCGTTGCGCTGCTGAAATCCGGCACGCCTGAGGGCTGGACCGAAGTTGCCGCCGACGATATCGAGAGTTCCGATGAAGGCGCGCGCGCCAGCAACACGCAGACCGTCATCCGCCTGCCGTCCTATGAGCAGGTGTCGGCGGACCCCGAGACTTATGCCCGTGCCTCGCGCGTTCTTCACCGCGAAAGCAACCCCGGCAATGCGCGCGGCCTCGTGCAGCGTCACGGCGACCATGATGTGTGGCTGACGCCGCCGCCCATTCCGCTGACCACGCCGGAAATGGACGGGGTTTACGATCTGCCCTATGCGCGCGGACCGCACCCCGTTTACGACGGCGCGAAAATTCCCGCTTGGGACATGATCAAAACCTCGGTCACGATCATGCGCGGCTGCTTCGGCGGCTGCTCCTTCTGCTCCATCACCGAGCACGAAGGCCGCATCATCCAGAACCGTTCAGAGGAATCGATCCTCAAGGAAATCGAAACCGTCCGCGATAAAGTGGAAGGCTTCACCGGCATCATTTCGGACATCGGCGGCCCGACGGCGAATATGTATCGCATGGCCTGCAAGGACGAGCGCACCGAAGCCCTCTGCCGTCGTCCGTCCTGCGTCTATCCGGGCATCTGCCCCAATCTCAATACGAGCCACGAAGCGCTGATTGGTC
The DNA here is from genome assembly GCA_030649335.1 of Parvibaculum sp. Classification (GTDB taxonomy): domain Bacteria; phylum Pseudomonadota; class Alphaproteobacteria; order Parvibaculales; family Parvibaculaceae; genus Parvibaculum. The sequence continues at coordinate 14,565 of JAUSLL010000003.1, forward strand.
TCTATCGCAAGGCGCGCGAGATTCCGGGTATCAAGAAGGTCATGGTCGCGTCGGGCGTGCGCTACGACCTCGCGGTTGAAAGCCCGACTTATATTAAAGAGTTGGTGACGCATCACGTCGGCGGGTACCTGAAGATTGCGCCGGAACATACCGAGCATGGTCCGCTCACCAAAATGATGAAGCCCGGCATCGGCACTTATGATCGTTTCAAAACGATGTTTGATGCCGCGACAAAAGCCGCGGGCAAAAAATATTTCCTCATTCCTTATTTCATCGCTGCCCATCCGGGTACGGAAGATGAGGATATGATGAACTTGGCGATCTGGCTGAAGCGTAACAGCTACCGCGCCGATCAGGTCCAAACGTTTTTGCCGTCCCCCATGGCATTGGCGACGGCCATGTATCATTCGGGCAAGAACCCTTTGAAAGCCGTGCGCCGTGGCGTGTCGGAAGACGTGTCCACCATCAAGGGTTTGAAGCAACGCCGCTTGCACAAGGCTTTCCTGCGTTACCACGACGCCGAAAACTGGCCGCTGCTGCGCGAAGCCCTGAAGAACATGGGCCGCGCCGACCTCATCGGCCCCGGCAAAAAACACCTGATCCCCAACTGGCAACCCGCCGGTACAGGCAATAAGGGCGGCGAAGGCAAACGTCTCGGCACGAAGCATAAGATGCAGACGTTCACGACCAAGGGGAACTATCCCAAAGGGTTGAAGTAGGGCCCGAGACACCCTTATCTTGGCCCTCTCTCCCACCTTTCTTTTTGCGCCTACGCGCAAGTGGGGAGAGGGTTGGGTGAAGGGTCTCTCTCCAAACTAAAAAACCCTCCGTCATTTCTGACGAAGGGTTTTTCAATTTTCAGACAACCATTAGACGAAATTAATCCGCGTCGTCCTCATCGATCTTCACGCCCTTGAGGCTCGCGAAGACACTGTCGGCGTCGTAGCTCTTTTTGGTTTCGTCTTCTTCCGGCTTCACTTCCGGTGCGGCAATCGTTGCGTGCTGCACTTCGGGTGCTGTTGTTTCGGCAGCCGACAGAAGCGTTTCGCCGGTGCGGCCCGCGGCCTTGTCGGCTTTTTTGCGTTCGCGCTCAAGCTTGCGACCGGCTTTCTGCACGGCGGCGTCGAGTTCGATCTGGGTCGAGAGGCCGAGCGTCACAGGGTCGACCGGTTTGATATTGGCCGAGTTCCAATGCGACCGATCCTTGATCGATTCAATCGTCGGCTTCGTGGTGCCGACCAGTTTCGAGATCTGCGCGTCGGTCAGTTCCGGGTGGTTGCGGAGCAGCCAGGCCACGGCGTCGGGACGGTCCTGACGGCGTGAGACGGGTGTGTAGCGCGGGCCTTTGCGGGGCGCTGCCGGCGGAATCTTGTATTTGCTTTCGGCGCGCATCAGGCGTGTCGCCGGGTTGGCCTGGCAGCGTTCGATTTCCGCGCGTGACAACTGGCCAGAGACGATCGGGTCCATGCCTTTGATGCCTTGCGCCACGTCGCCGTCGGCAATGCCCTTCACCTCAAGGACATGCAGACCGCAAAAGTCAGCGACCTGGTCAAAGGTGAGCGCGGTGTTTTCGACAAGCCAGACGGCTGTCGCTTTGGGCATGAGGGGCTGAATCATATGGGTTCCTCTGATCCATCCGGGGCCGCCGGACGAACCCTCTGTCTCGTCAATGAGATCGGGTATGGCGGTTATATACGGCGAAACCCCGCCCAAAGGAAGGGGAATCCCGCCATGTGAGGTTGCTGTGAGGCCGCCCGCGTCAGAGCGTCAGCACGATCTTGCCGATATGGGTGCTTTTTTCCATAAGTACATGGGCTTTGGCGGCATCTTCCAGCGGGAAAGTCGCGTCGATCAGTGGTTTGACACGGCCTGCGTCGAGCAGCGGCCAGACTTTTTCGCGCAAGGCGTCGGCGATCCCGGCTTTTTCGGCGATGCTGCGCGGGCGCAGTGTCGAGCCGGTCATGGTCAGGCGCTTCAGCATGACGGGCATGAAATTGACTTCCGCCACCGATCCGTTGAGGAAGGCGATGGAGACGATGCGCCCGTCGCGCGCTGCCGCCTCGATGTTGCGGGCGATATAGTCGCCGCCCACCATGTCGAGGATGACGTCCACGCCGCGCTTTTCGGTGAGCGTCTTGACCTCGGCGACGAAATCCTGCTCGCGGTAGTTGATGGCGGCGTCCGCGCCCAGTTCTAGGCAGGCCGCGCATTTCTCAGCCGAGCCTGCGGTCGCGAAAACCCGCGCGCCGAAGATTTTGGCAAGCTGGATCGCCGTCGTGCCGATGCCACTTGAGCCGCCGTGGATCAGGACGCTCTCGCCGCCCTTCAGGCCCCCTCGTTCAAACACATTGGTCCAGACGGTGAAGAAGGTTTCAGGCAGGCCCGCCGCTTCAATGGCGTTAAAGCCATGCGGCACAGGCAGTGCGTGGCTTTCATGCGCCACGCAATATTCGGCGTAGCCGCCGCCGCCGACTAGCGCGCAGACATGGTCGCCAACCGTCCACAGCGTCACGCCCGCGCCAATGGCCACCACTTTGCCCGCTACTTCCAGTCCCGGTGTGTCGGGTGAACCGGGGGGCGGGGCGTAAAAGCCCATACGCTGGATCGTGTCGGGCCGGTTGACGCCTGCCGCTTCGACATGGATCAGGATTTCACCGGGCGCGGGGGCGGGGGTTGCAATCTCGGTCAGTTGCAATACTTCGGGGCCGCCGGGGGTGGTGATCGCAATGGCGCGCATGGTCTTGGGCAAAGTCACGTCTCGTCACCTTTTTTGGTTTGTCGCGGAGGGCTCTGGCGTCCGGCCGGTTTCGCCGTAACAATAGGCGGCAACGGCTTTGCCGAACAGACGCTTTCAGGGAAGGGGCCAAACTCATGGATGCCGACGATCTGGAACCGCGCAAAAGGCGGGGCGAGGCGCTGAAGGCGCTCGCGGGCGAAGACCTCGAATTGCTGGGCGAGGAAGAGTTGAGGGACCGAATCACTGCGCTCGAAACCGAGATCATGCGCATAAAGACCCAACTTGGACGCAAAGAGGGGACGCGCTCGGCCGCCGAGGCGCTTTTTAAAAAATAGGGTGCGATCTGCTAATCCCTTCAATTCATGTGGGTTTTACGGCTCGTTTCGTAAAATCAGCCGTCATGGATGAAGTTGAGAACATGTCAGTTTGGCGACGCTTTAACAGTTTGGTAAGTATGGGGTGCTAGGATGACCTTGCGTAATCCAGTGTTCCTGGATGTGAGTGGTTCACTCCACTCTGTTTGACGCCTCCCTGTTAGAACTGAGCCGCGGCTGTTCCGCGGCTCTTTTTTTATGTTTTTTTTGCCGCCTGATTTTTTGGGGTGGCCTTGCGGTCCTGCTCTGACCCCCTGCCTCTGGCACGAATGTTGATCCCTCATAGTCATGTTGTGCCGCAGTGGCACAGGGGGTGATAAGGGGTCTGGCTGATGGCGATTGATAATTTTGACGATCAGGATGTGGTTTTCGCAAGCGATGAGGATAATCTCTCGCTGGCCGAATTCATGTCATCCGGCGTCTTTCAGCGCACCTACCGCGAAGGCATGCAGCTTGTGGAGGAAACCTCGGCCTATCTCGACGGGCCGGGCCGTGAAGCGGCGCGCAACCTGTCGCGTGATGCGTCATTGGCCTATGCAGGCGAGAGCATGCGTCTCACGACACGTCTGATGCAGGTCGCAGCCTGGCTGCTGGTGCGCAAGGCCGTGCATGAAGGCGAAATTGCGCCGGAGGAAGCGCGTTCGGAGAAGTACCGCCTCGCGTCCAAGGAAATCGCCCGTTCGGCCCGTCTCGCCGGTGCCGCCGCTTTGCCGGCGCGCCTTCTCGAACTTATTGAGCATTCTGAGCGGCTTTATGCGCGTGTTGAGCGCCTCGACAGCGATCTGCGCCGCCAGCCCGAAGGCATGCCGTCTGCCAACCCGCTGGCCGACCAGATGAACCGCGTCGAAGCCTTTTTCCGCGAAAGTGCCGCCCGCTTCTGAGCGCGGCTATCGTTTCACTCCGGCACAGAACCATAAGAAAAAGCCCCGGGCGGAACCCGGGGCTTTTGCTTGTCAGCGATGCGTGAAAGGCCGGATTAGGCCTTGGCGCCGCCGAGTGTGCCGAATTTCTTGTTGAAGCGGCTGACGCGACCGGCGCGGTCAACGAGCTGCGTGCCACCACCGGTCCAGGCCGGGTGCGTGGTGGGGTCGATATCGAGGACCATCGTGTCGCCTGCGGCACCATAGGTCGAGCGGGTCTGGAAAGACGTCCCGTTCGTCATGGTCACGGTGATCATGTGGTAGTCGGGATGTGTGTCTTTTTTCATGGCTCAAACTTCTCGGATGCGCGCGACATGGACTAGGCGCTGCCCGTCTGGGACACCGCCGAAAGGGGGCTTATAGCGAACCCCAGAAGGGTTGGCAAGCATGGGGCAGGGTATCGGCACCCCGCCGGTGCGACGATGCCGCATGCCTTGATTTCCGCCAAAGATTGGCGCTTTCAGCCCCCCGTTGCTATATGAACACCACGCCCGCCCGCCCCCGAACCAGAGCCGGTCCTTCATGAGCGATGCATCCAACCCCGCCGTAGACGCCATCGAGGCCGAGGCCCAGCGCCGTCGGCCCGGCAAGGCCGTCGGCCCCATTATGGGCCTCCTGCCTTATGTGGCGCGCTACAAGCTCATGGTCAGCGCCGCCTTCGTGGCGCTTGTTCTGGCCACAGCGGCTACGCTCATTGTGCCCATCGCCGGTCGCCGCCTCCTCGACAATGGCTTTGATGTCACCAATGCGGCCTTTCTCGACACTTATTTTCTGGCCCTCATTGCGGTGGCCGCCATGCTGGGTGTGGCCAGCGCCTCGCGCTTCTATTTTGTGAGCTGGATCGGCGAGCGCGTGGTCGCGGATCTGCGCGATGCGGTCTATGCCCATGTGCTGAAACTCTCGCCCGCCTTTTTTGAAGTCACGCGCACCGGCGAAGTCCTCTCGCGCCTCACCGCCGATACGACGCTCATCAAAACAGTCGTCGGTTCGTCGGCCTCCATCGCGCTGCGCAATATCTTCCTCTTCTTCGGCGCCGCCGTGATGATGGTCTACACCAGCGCCCATCTGTCGGGCCTCGTGCTGCTGGCGATCCCCATGATCATCCTGCCGCTCATCATCTTTGGCCGCTGGGTGCGCCGCCTGTCGCGCGCCTCGCAGGACCGTCTTGCCGACACATCGGCCTTTGGTTCCGAAAGCCTCAACGCCATTCAGACCGTGCAGGCCTTCACGCATGAAGACATCGACCGGAAATATTTTTCCGAGACGGTCGAACGTAGTTTCGAGACGGCACGTTCGCGCATCATCGCGCGGGCCGTGCTCACGGCGCTCGTCTTCTTCCTCGGTCTGTCGAGTGTCGTCGGCGTCCTCTGGTACGGCGCGCATGATGTCGTGACCGGCACGATGACCGGCGGTTCGCTGCTGCAATTCATTCTCTATGCGGGCTTTGCGGCGACTTCTGTTGCGGCGCTCTCTGAAGTCTGGGGCGATGTGCAAATGGCAGCAGGGGCTACCGAACGTCTCGTTGAACTCATCAACACCGTGCCCGACATTGCGGCACCCTTGCAGCCCATTCCGCTGCCTGTGCCTGCGCGCGGGGCCATCGCCTTCAATCAGGTCATGTTCTCCTATCCGACACGGCCCCATGTGTCGGCCCTCGACAATTATTCGTTGCGGGTCAATCCGGGCGAAACGGTCGCCATTGTCGGCCCGTCCGGTGCGGGCAAAAGCACGGTCTTCCAGCTTCTCCTGCGCTTCTATGATCCGCAGTCGGGCAGCATCACGCTTGATGGTGTCGATATCGCCGCTGCCGATCCCGTTGACGTGCGCCGCCGCCTTGCCGTTGTGCCGCAGGAAACAGTCGTCTTTGGCATGACCATCGGCGAGAACATCCGCTATGGCCGCCCCGATGCCTCCGACGATGATCTGCGTGCCGCCGCCGTTGCCGCCCGCATTGATGGTTTCATCATGTCGCTGCCGCGCGGCTATGAAACACAGGTCGGTGAACGTGGTGTCACATTGTCCGGCGGCCAGCGTCAACGTATTGCCATTGCGCGTGCTATTTTACGCGACGCGCCTGTGCTGCTTCTCGATGAAGCGACTTCCGCGCTCGATGCTGAAAGCGAAACACTGGTGCAGGCCGCGCTCGAAGGTCTGATGGAAGGCCGCACCACATTGGTCATCGCCCATCGTCTGGCGACCGTGCTCAAGGCCGACCGCATCATCGTCATGGACGAAGGCCGCATCATTGCCAGCGGCACACATGACGAGTTGATGAAACAGGGCGGGCTCTATTCGCGCCTTGCGCGTCTGCAATTCACCGGCGACATTCTCGGCGACGAGCGCGCCAATGTCGCTCTGCACTGACAAACTTCACTGAATCCATAAGAACCTGAAGGATAAGCATCCATGTCGACCCTGCAACGCTGGCTGATTTTTGCTGCTGTGATCGTCGTCGGCATGATGAGCATCATCACATGGCGCTTCCTTGCGGCTGCCGGTTACTTCACCGCGATCAAACTTGAAGTCACCGCCGAATGTAGCCCCATCGCCGCGCCGCCCGGGCCTGAAGACATTGAAATCGACCGCGCCCGTGGCCTCGCCTTTGTGGCAGCGTCCGACCGTCGTGCGCTGATGGCCGGTTCGAAGGCCGCGCGTGGCGGCATCTATGTGATCGACCTCACAGCACCTGCCGACCATTGGCAGTTGCGCCCCGTGACGGCGTCAGAGCCTGCGGACTTCCACCCCCACGGCCTCAGCCTCTACACAGGTGCCGATGGTGCGCGTCGTCTCTTTGTGGTCAATCACCGCAGCGACAAGACGGAAGCCGTTGAAATTTTCGACATCGCCGAAGACGGCACTCTTTCCCATGTGCGCAGCGTCACCGACCCGCTTCTCGTCTCGCCCAATGATGTGGTTGCTGTGGGCCCTGACAGTTTCTATGCAACGAACGACCACAGCACGGGCAACAAAACGCGCTCCATGATCGAGGACGTTCTTCTCTCGATTAAATCCAACGTCGTTTATTTCGATGGCGCGAAGATGAGTGTTGCGACTAACCGTCTCGCCTTTGCCAATGGCATCAACAAGAGCGCCGACGGCAAGACAATCTATGTCTCGGAATCGCTCGGCCTGTCGCTTCATGTCTATGCCCGTGATCTTGACACGGGTGTCCTCACGCAAACCGATTACACTCAGCTCGGCACAAGCCTCGACAATATCGACGTGCTGGAAGACGGTGCCTTGCTCATCGCCGCGCATCCGAAAGTGACATCGTTTATTTCGCATGTGAATGACGCGTCTGAATTGTCACCAAGCCAGGTGCTGCGCGTCGAGTTCGCCAAGGGCGGCGGCGGCAAGGCCGGTACGATTTATCTCAATCTCGGCAAGGAAATCTCCGGCGCAACAGTGGCGGCCGGCTACCGCGACGTGATGCTGCTCGGCAATGCATATGATCCGGACATTCTGGTGTGCAAGCAGTCGAAAGAGATCAAGGGTTATTAATCAGTTCGTCATTGCGAGCGCAGCGAAGCAATCCAGTGCGGCATTTGCGGCTCTGGATTGCGTCGCCCCGCTCCTCGCAATGACGAAGGCGAACGGAGCGACAGCCTTCGGCTATCTCTCCGTCAACTTAAACTCAATCCGCCGGTTGCGCTTCAGCGCGTCAGCACCCTTGCCCTTGTCGAGCGGCTGAAACTCGCCAAAGCCCGCCGCCACCAGATGTTCCGGCGCGACGCCCTCTTTCACCATGAAGTTCACCACCGCAATGGCCCGCGCGCTCGACAGATACCAGTTCGACGGGAACTGCGTGGTCTTGATCGGGTTCACGTCCGTGTGCCCGTCGATGCGGATCACCCATGAAATATCGTTCGGGATCTGAGCCGAAATCTCGTGCACGGCGTCTGTGATCTTGCGCAATTGTGCTTCGCCCGACGCATTGATGTCGGCAGAGCCTGAGCCGAACAGAATTTCCGACTGGATCACAAAGCGGTCGCCGACGATTTCAATGTCGGGCCGGTTGCCGAGAATTTCGCGCAAGCGCCCGAAAAATTCCGAGCGGTACTTGGCAAGCTCCTGAACCTTTTGTGCGAGCGCCGCGTTGAGGCGTTTGCCCAGGTCTGCGATCTGCGCCTGACTTTCCTTGTCGCGGGCTTCGGACGCATCAAGGGCAGCTTCCAGTGTCGCGAGTTGCCGCCTCAGCGCCGAGATTTGCTGGTTCAGCAATTCGACCTGCGCCAGCGCCTGATTTGAAATTTCTTTCTGCTTGGTCAACTCGTCATTCAGCAGTGTCACTTTGCTGCCCGTACCGGCGCTGGCGGCCAGCGCCGCCTTTTGCGAGTTGGCTTCGGCAAGGTCGGTCTGCAAGCTCATAATCAGAACCTGCATGTCCGCACCTTCCTGCTTCGACAAGGCAAGCTGGCTCACCAGTTCGGCGATCTGGCTGCGCAGGCTTTGCAGCGCATTGTCCTTGTTGGACACAAGTTGCGAAAGCACGAATTGCGTCAGCATGAAAATCGTCAGCAGAAAAATAAGCACGAGCAACAGGCTCGACATGGCGTCGACAAAACCCGGCCAATAGTCGGCGCTCGGGGCGCGGCCGCGTATGCGTCTGGAATTGGCCATCTGCCTGCCCCTACTTGCCGAGACGCTTGGCGATCTGGTCGAGCAGGGGCGCAATGGCCTCCTGATTTTGCGCCATGCGTGCGATCAGGTGCTGCTCGTGGCGCAATTGTTCGGTTAGCGCCGTGATCTGTCCGGCGAGCGCCATCATGGGTGCATTATTCGCCGTGCCGCCGCCATTTGTCAGCGCCTGTTCAATGCGTTCCAGCCGCTTCACGGTGTCGCCCAGCATGCCGGGGCCGCGTTCCTGATCGCCGGTGAGATCGGTCACGGTCGAGAGCCATTCTTCAAGCTCGTTGTAAAAGCGGTTCTGCGCGTGGCCCGCCTGCAAATCGAGGAAGCCGAGGATCAGTGATCCGGCGAGACCAAAGAGCGATGATGAAAACGAAGTGCCCATGCCGCCGAGCGGGCCTTCGAGGCCTGCTTTGAGGTTCTGGAAGACGACAACAGGGTCGGAGGATTCAACGCTGAGGTTGTGCACGGTCTCGCCGACAGAGGTGACGGTGGCGAGCAGGCCCCAGAAGGTGCCGAGCAGGCCCAGAAAGATCAGCAGGCCGATCATATAGCGCGATGTTTCGCGCTGTTCATCAAGACGCGAGCCGATACTGTCGAGGATCGAGCGCATGGAGAGCGCGTTGAGTTGCATCCGGCCGCGCCGGTCGCCGAGCATGGTCGCCATGGGGGCAAGCAGCACAGGCGGTTTGGTCTGTCCGATGCCGGGGTCGGCGCGGCGGAAATTATTGACCCAGCGCACTTCAGGTCCGAGCGCCAGCACCTGCCGGAAGGCGTAGAGCACACCGAGCCCCAGCACACAGAGGATGAGGCCGTTCAAACCGGGGTTGGTGAAGAAGGCCGTCTTCATCTGCGGCGAGAGGACGATCAGCAGTAGACTGATAAGCACCAGAAAGATGAACATGCGCATGAGATAGGGCCGCGCGTTGGAAAGCGTGCTGCCGTCGCTGTAGTCCTTCGCCATGGTGCGTGTCTCCTAGCGGCCTGGTTTCAAAATATCGACGCGGTCCCGTGGGCCTGAATCCCTGACGCCACCCAGCGCCTGCACAGTGATGCGGTCGGCGCTTATGTCCTGCGCGAGCAGATAGTCTCTTACAACCAGGACACGGCGCAGTGACAGGCGGCGCATGTTCGAGTTGGATGAGCCGGGCGGTCCGGCATAGCCGCGCAGGCGCACGCGTCCGCCGCGCTCTTTGAACGAAATGGCAAAGGCGCTGATATCGGCGATGGATTGATCGTCGAGCGTGCTGCTGTCGCTGGAAAAGAAGATGCGCAGGATAGCCGTTTCAGGTGTCGGCAGTTCAGACGGCGCGAGCAATGTGTCGGCGGCGGGGGCAGGCGGCGTCGGTGTCAGCAGGTTCAGCGGATCATTGCCGGGCTTTGGGTCATCGGCATTGTCAAAGCGCATGCTGTGGCCGGGATCGCCGGGAATGTCGAGCGGGGCGGCGTCAACCGGTTCGTTCTCGCTTGCGGCGTGTGCGGTGCCTGCAGCACCTGCCAGCAAGGCGATGGTCACGCCGGTTGCAAAGACAAAATGCCGGAAAATATGGAAGGTCCGATGGTCAGCCGTCTGGATCAATGCCGTCATTTTCCGCTTTCGCTCTTAACCGCGTCTGCCATCAGTCTAAGCAGGTTCGCGCCAAGGGCATAGTCTCGCCCGCGCTTCTTCGCGCGTGACAGGCTTTAACGGTTAATTTCGACGGAAGTTGGACAGCGGGGCAGGGGCGTTCTGCGCGAGATCAGCCGTTGCGGGCGGCTTTCAGCACTTTGCTCAGCTGGGCATGGATCATCTCATTGCCGACGATAATGCCGCCCGACGAGATCATGTCGTCGCGGCCTTCGATGCTGCTCACCGTACCGCCGGCTTCGCGCACCAGCACGATGCCTGCTGCCATGTCCCAGGGCGCAAGGGCTGCTTCCCAGAAGCCGTCGAAGCGTCCGGCGGCGACATAGGCAAGATCGAGCGAGGCAGCACCCATGCGGCGCAGGCCCGATGTGTTGAGCATCACGGCGCGTTCTTCTTTGATGAACGTTTCGTGGCCCGGACGGCCGATATGGGGAATGCCGCAGCCGATGACGCTGCTCGTGAGTTCGCGGCGAACGGCGACGCGCAGGCGACGGTCGTTGAGGAACGCGCCCTGACCTTTTTCAGCGAGGTAAAGTTCGTCGGTGATCGGATTGTAGACAACGCCCGCCACCATCTGTCCGTCGCGCTCAAGGCCGATGGAAATGGCGAAATGCGGAATGCCGTGCAGGAAGTTTGTCGTGCCGTCGAGCGGATCGATGATCCAGCGATGCGATTTGTCGGCGCCTTCGACCACGCCGCCTTCTTCCATCAGGAAGCCATAGCCGGGCCGTGCCTTGCTCAGTTCTTCAAACAGAACCTTCTCGGCCTTTTTGTCGGCGGCGGAGACGAAGTCGCCGGGGCCTTTCATGGAGACCTGAAGGTTTTCGACTTCGCCGAAGTCGCGTTGCAGCCCCCGCGCGGCCTTGCGGGCGGCGGCAACCATGACAGTCATGACGGGGGTGTGACGTGACATCAGTCAGCGCGACGCAGGTAGGTGACTTCGTTGGTGTCAACAATGATGCGTTCGCCGGTTGTGACGAAAGGGGGCACCATGACGCGGACGCCGTTGGTCAAGATTGCGGGCTTGTAGGAGCTGGTCGCTGTCTGGCCTTTGACCGAGGGTTCGGTTTCGGCGATTTCGAGCGTCACCTGATCGGGGAGCGAAATGCCGAGCGCTTTGCCTTCGTGGCTTTCGACCGTGACCTTCATGCCGTCTTGTAGGAAGGCGGCGCGGTCGCCGACCCATTCGCGGGCCAGTTCGATCTGCTCGTAAGTTTCGTTGTCCATGAAGGTCAACATGCCGTCGGCTTCGTAGAGGTACTGGTAGTCCTTCTGCTCAAGACGGATACGCTCGACGGATTCGGCGGAACGGAAACGCTCGTTGAGCTTGCGGTTGTCGACGAGGTTTTTCAGTTCGACCGTCGCGAAGGCGCCGCCCTTGCCGGGTTTCACATGAGCCACTTTCACAGCAGCCCAGAGACCACCCTGATGCTCGATAACATAGCCGGGACGAATTTCATTACCGTTGATCTTGGGCATGGTGGACTCTCAAAGGGTCAAAGAGCGGGCAAAGGGTCAAAGAGCGGATGGCGCGTGGCCGCAAAACGGGCATCAAGCCGCGTTCTGATAACATCTGGCGGGCCGAAAAGCCAAGCCTTTATGGGTTTTTGTGAAGCTCTGCAAAGAGTTGGTTAAAAGCGCGCACGGCTGCTGCGGGGCCGTTGGGGTGCGCCCAGACGCCACCGGAGACCGCGAGGAAATCCGCGCCTGCGCTCACCAAAGGGGCGGCATTTTCCACTGTGATGCCGCCTATGGCGACGCAGGGCACGATGAACATTTCAGTCCACCAGGCCAATAGATCCACCTCGGCGCGGCTTTTTGCCTCTTTTGTCGCGGTGTCGAAAAAAGCCCCGAAGGCCACATAATCGGCGCCTGCTTCGCCTGCTTCCATCGCTGTGTGGCGGCTGGCGTGGCAGGTCACGCCGACAATGCGGTCAGGCCCCATGATCGAACGCGCCATTTTATAGGAGGCGTCTTCCTGCCCCACATGCACGCCGTCAGCGTCGAGTTCGGCGGCAAGCTCGGGATTGTCGTTGAGGATGAAAGCTGTGTTGTAGCGCATGGCGAGCGGCATCAGCACGTCAGCGGCGCGGCGCACCGTGTCGGCGTCCGGATAGCCACCCGCTTCGGTTTTGAGCCTGAGTTGCAGCGAAGCGACATCGCCCGCGTCGAGCGCGCTTTTCAGCGTCTCGCCAAAGGCCACAGGCTCAAAACGCGGTGGCGTGATGAGATAGAGGCGGCAGGGATCATTGGTCTCAACGATCTTCTGTTCCTGCTTCGGCTTTGACTTCTGCTTTGTCTTTTTGCTCATGTCACTTTGTAGCGTCTAGTCGAGTTTCATGCCAGCCCGTCGCAGCGCGTCGGCCAATGCCCCGCCTGCCGCCGGTGCCGATGGTTTGGGCTGGGCGGCCTGCACATGGCGCTGCTGGGTCTGCCGGTTCGGGGTGCGCTCGCGCTTTTCACCGGCCACGGGCACGGCGTCATCCATGCGCATGGTCAGCGCCACGCGTTTGCGCTGCACGTCCACTTCCAGCACTTTCACCTTCACCACATCGCCGGGCTTTGCCACGTCGCGCGGGTCCTTGATGAATGTGTTCGACATGGCCGAAATATGCACGAGCCCGTCCTGATGGACGCCGATATCCACGAATGCCCCGAAGGCCGCGACATTGGTCACCACGCCTTCCAGCATCATGCCGGGCGTGAGGTCCGACAGTTTCTCAACGCCGTCCTTGAATGTAGCGGTCTTGAAGGCCGGTCGCGGATCGCGGCCGGGCTTTTCCAGTTCTTTCAGAATATCGGTGACAGTCGGCAGGCCGAAAGTCTCGTCGATGAAATCCTTGGGCGACAAGGCCCGCAGCGCGGTGACATTGCCGACAATGCTTTTCAGATCGTCGCCAGTCTTGGCGATAATACGCCGCACGACCGGATAGGCTTCGGGATGCACTGACGATGCATCAAGCGGATCGTCACCATTGGGGATGCGCAAAAAGCCCGCGCAAAGTTCAAACGCCTTAGCGCCCAGACGCGGCACTTGCTTCAACGCAGCGCGCGTCTTGAACGGCCCCGTTGCATCGCGATGCGCCACAATCGACTGCGCAAGGCTCTCGCCGATGCCCGACACGCGTGCCAGCAGCGGTACAGAGGCGGTGTTTGCGTCCACGCCCACGCCGTTCACGCAGTCTTCGACGACCGCATCGAGCGACTTCGATAATTTATATTCGCCGATGTCGTGCTGATACTGCCCGACGCCGATAGATTTCGGATCGATCTTCACAAGTTCCGCCAGCGGGTCCTGCAGTCGCCGCGCGATGGAGACAGCACCACGGATCGACACATCAAGCTCGGGCAGTTCGGCGCTCGCGTATGCGGATGCTGAATAAACCGACGCGCCCGCTTCGGACACCATCGCCTTGGTGAGTTTCAAATCGGGGTGGCGGCTCATCAGTTCAGCGGCCAGCTTGTCCGTCTCGCGGCTCGCTGTGCCATTGCCGATGGCGACGAGATCGACCTTATGCGCTTTGCACAGGCGCGACAGCACAGAGATCGCATCGTCCCAGCGGTTTTGCGGCTGGTGCGGATAGATCGTGTCATGCGCCACAACCTTGCCGGTCGCATCCACAATGGCGACCTTCACGCCCGAACGAAACCCCGGATCAAGACCCAGCGTCGCGCGTGTGCCCGCCGGTGCCGCCAGCAACAGGTCGCGCAAATTGCCCGCGAATACCTTTGTCGCCTCGTCTTCAGCGAACTGGCGCAAGCGCATACGCAGATCGAGATTGACGTGGAGGAGAATTTTCGTCCGCCACGTCCAGCGCACGGTTTCGGCCATCCATTTGTCGCCCGCGCGGTCCTGATGCGTGATGCCGAAATGATGTGCGATGCGGCGTTCATAAGACGAAGGCATCGTTTCCTGTCCGGCGGCGATTTCTTCGGGCACCAAAGTCAGCGACAGCATTTCTTCTTTCTCGCCGCGATAAAGCGCGAGAATGCGGTGTGAGGGCAGTTTCGTTAGAGGCTCGGAGAATTCGAAATAGTCAGCAAACTTTTCGCCCGCCTGTTCCTTGCCCGCCTGTACCTTCGAGGCGATCTTGCCACGCGTCCAAACCTCTTCACGCAATGCGCCGACAAGGTCTGCATCTTCCGAGAAACGTTCAATCAGGATCGCGCGCGCGCCTTCGAGCGCGGCTGCGGCATCCGCCACACCTTTGTCGGCATCGGCATAGGTCGCACCGACCACCAGCGGATCGAGTTTCGGATCGGCCAGCAGCGCATCGGCCAGTGGCTCAAGCCCCGCTTCCTTGGCAATCATCGCCTTGGTGCGGCGCTTGGGCTTGAATGGCAGGTAAATATCTTCAAGACGCGCTTTTGTTTCAGCCAGATTGATCGACGCTTTCAGCGCATCGGTCATCTTGCCCTGTTCCTCAATCGAGGCCAGCACGGCGGCGCGGCGTATTTCCAGATCGCGCAAATAGGTGAGGCGTTCTTCCAGATTGCGCAGCTGCGTGTCATCCAGCGTGCCCGTCACTTCCTTGCGGTAGCGCGCAATGAACGGCACCGTCGCGCCTTCGTCCAGCAGTCCGATGGCGGCTGCCACCTGTTCTTCACGGACGGCAAGTTCTTCGGCGATACGGGCGGCAATGGATTTCACGGGGGGGACTCACTTGCGTGGGGAATCGGGGGAGGTGAGTTTTACCGCGTATGGACGGGTGCTTCATTATTTATATCGTCATGGCCGGGCTCGACCCGGCCATCCACGTCTTTTATGCGGCCAAGACGTGGATGCGCGGGTCAAGCCCGCGCATGACGGAGACAACAAAAAACGCCCACTGTTTCCAGCGGGCGTCTTCAAAATCCAAACCAAAAAAGCATCAAGCCTTTTCGAGTTTCGCGTCCCATTTACCCAAGGCCGCAAGGCTGTTCATCTTCGCGCGATGGGCAAAAGCCTTCTGTGCCGCAGGCACATTCTCTGCCTTACCGCCCCATGCCTTCTGCGGTGCGGCTTGCAGCGCGCGACCGTAGGAGAAAGAGAGCGCCCACGGCAGGTTGCCGAGTTTGTTCATTGCGTCGAGATGCGCGGTCGCGAGTTCGTCGGACTGACCGCCTGAGAGAAACACGATGCCGGGCACAGCGGCGGGCACAGTGCGTTTGAAAACCGTGATGGTTTTTTCCGCGACTTCGGCGATACCGGCCTGTGTTGCGCATTTCTTGCCGGAGACGACCATATTGGGTTTCAGGATTGTGCCTTCGAGCAACACATTGTGGCGCGCCAGCGCGTTGAAGAGCGAGCGCAGCGTGGCTTCGGTCACTTCCATGCAGCGGTCGGCTGTGTGGTCGCCGTCCATCAGCACTTCAGGTTCGACGATCGGCACAATGCCGTTCTTCTGGCAGAGAGCCGCATAGCGGGCCAGCGCTTCGGTATTGGCTTCGATGCAGGCATTGGTCGGGATCGTGGGCGAGATGTCGATCACCGCGCGCCATTTCGCAAAACGTGCGCCGAGCTTGTAATATTCGGCAAGGCGTTCATCGAGACCGTCGAGGCCTTCGGTGATCGTTTCGCCGGGAAAGCCCGCCATCGGCTTTGCGCCCGCGTCCACTTTGATGCCGGGGATTGAGCCTGCCGCTTTGATGATTTCAACAAGCGGCGTCGCGTTGCCGTCGGCCGATGTCTGGCGGATCGTTTCGTCATAAAGAATGACGCCCGAGATGTAATTCTTCATCGCTTCGTCGGTGCGGAACATGAATTCGCGATAATCGCGGCGGCTTGTTTCCGTCGACTCTGTGTTGATCGCGTCGAAACGCTTTTTGATCGTGCCCGAGCTTTCATCGGCGGCGAGAATGCCCTTGCCGGGGGCAACCATGGCTTTTGCGATCTGTTGCAGGGATTCAGTCATGTCTCACTATCCTCTTGATAGAAATTATCGCACCAGCGCCGCAACGCCGGGCAGTTCCACGCCTTCCATCCACTCAAGGAAGGCCCCGCCAGCGGCGGATACATAAGTAAAATCATTGGTCGCATCGGCTTCATTGAGGGCTGCCACCGTGTCGCCGCCGCCCGCCACCGAGATGAGCTTGCCTTCGCGCGTGAGCTTGGCGACATGGCGCGCCGCCGTCACTGTGCCCGTGTCGAAAGGCTTCATTTCAAAAGCGCCGAGCGGGCCGTTCCACACAACTGTCTTTGCCGTGTCAATGCGTGTCGCGATATAGGCGAGCGTTTCAGCGCCTGCGTCTAGGATCATGCCGTCTTCGGGCACGTCGCTGGCCGCCACCGTCACGCAATCCGCACCGGCTTTGAATTCCTTGGCGACGACAACATCGGTCGGCAGGATGATTTCGCAATTGGCCGAGCGGGCGTTCGCCAGAATGTGGCGCGCGGTGTCGAAGAGATCGCGTTCGCACAGCGACTTGCCGACAGCTTTGCCCTGCGCTGCGAGGAATGTGTTCGCCATGCCGCCGCCGATCACCAGCGCATCGACTTTTTTGACGAGATTGCCGAGCAGCGAAATCTTGGTGGAGACTTTTGCGCCGCCGACAATGGCCACAACAGGATGTGTCGGGTTACCGAGTGCCGCGTCGAGCGCCTTGAGTTCTGCTTCCATCGCGCGACCGGCGTAGGAGGGCAGTTCATGCGCAATGGCTTCGGTCGAGGCATGGGCGCGGTGGGCGCAGGAGAAAGCATCGTTCACATAGATATTGCCATTGGCGGCGAGGCTCGCGGCAAAATCAGGATCGTTGTTTTCTTCGCCTGCGTGAAAGCGCGTGTTTTCCAGCACGATGACGCCGCCGTCGGGCAGCGCGTCAATCGCCTTGGCGGCCAGATCGCCGATGCAATCATGGGCGAAGGCTACTTTGCGTTTCAGAAAGGGTTCCAGGGCGTCGGCGACAGGTTTCAGAGAATATTTGGCTTCCGGCGCGCCCTTGGGGCGTCCGAAATGCGACAGCACAATCACCTTCGCGCCGCGATCAGACAGTTCGGTCAGCGTGCCCGCGACGCGTTCAATGCGTGTGGCATCGGTGATCTTGCCATCAGCCATCGGCACATTGAGATCGGCGCGCACAAGAATCTTCAGGCCCTTGAGGCCCACAGCTTTGAACAGATCATCAAGGGTCTTATGCGTGGACATTGTTTTTATCTTCGTTTTCTTGCCTACCACCTCCCCCTTGAGGGGAGGTCAAAACATTCACTCGAATGTTTTGGGTGGGGGTCTCTTCAACGTCGGTACTCGGAGCTTCACCCCCTCCCTAGCCCTCCCCCCTCAAGGGGGAGGGAAAAGACAAGAGGGGCCGTCAAACAAAACCCCTTTCCTGATTTTCAGGAAAAGGGTTTCGTCTCAACTTATCACTTCAGCAGCTTGCCCATCGCAACGGCGGTGTCACCCATGCGGTTGGAGAAACCCCATTCATTGTCGTACCAGCTCAGAATACGCACGAGCTTGCCGTCGATGACCTGCGTCTGCGTCAGATCGAACGTCGAGGACGCCGGGTTATGGTTGAAGTCCACCGACACGAGCTTTTCATCCGTTGTCGCCAGCACGCCTTTGAGCGGGCCTTTGGCAGCGGCGATGATCGCGGCGTTCACTTCTTCGACGGTTGTCTTCTTCTTGGCGGTGAAGACGAGGTCGATGACCGAGACGTTGGCGGTCGGCACGCGGATCGATGTGCCGTCGAGCTTGCCTGCGAGTTCCGGCAGCACGAGGCCGACGGCTTTGGCGGCACCGGTCGATGTCGGGATCATGGAGAGGCCGGAAGCGCGGGCGCGGCGGGCGTCCGAGTGCAGCGTGTCCACTGTGTTCTGGTCACCTGTATAGGCGTGGATCGTCGTCATGTAGCCCTGTTCGATGCCGACGGCCTTGTTCAGCACAGCGGCGACGGGGGCAAGGCAGTTTGTCGTGCACGACGCGTTCGAGACGATCTTGTGGCTCTTTTTGATCTGCTGGTGGTTCACGCCGTAAACGACCGTGATGTCGGCGCCTTCGGCAGGAGCCGAGATCAGCACGCGCTTGGCGCCGGCTGTCAGGTGCATGCCAGCTTTTTCTTTCGAGGTGAAGATGCCTGTGCATTCAAAGGCGATGTCGATTTTGAGTTCGGCCCACGGCAGCTTGGAAGGATCGCGTTCGGCCAGCACCTTGATCGGGCCACGGCCCAGATCAAATGTCGATTTCGTCACTTTGATTTTGCCGGGGAAGGGGCCGTGCACCGAGTCCCACTTCAGCAGATGTGCGTTCGCTTCAACCGAACCCAGATCATTGATCGCAACAACTTCGATGTCCTTGCGGCCGGATTCCGCGATAGCACGAAGCACCAGACGTCCAATGCGGCCAAAACCGTTAATTGCAACGCGAACTGCCATTTTATCGTCTCCTGAGGTTAGTCGGTTCAAGCCTTGAGGCACGCTTTAGCGGCGGCAACGGTGGCTTCTGCGGTAATGTTGAAATGCTTGTAGAGGTCTTTGGCGGGGGCCGACGCGCCGAAGCCCGTCATGCCGATGAACGCTCCATCATGGCCGATGTAGCGGTCCCAGCCATACTGGATTGCGGCTTCGATGGCGACTTTGACCGTGCCTTCGCCGAGTGTCTTCTTCTTGTAGTCTTTGGACTGCGCTTCAAAGAGTTCGACGCAGGGCATGGAGACAACACGTGTCGCAATGCCGTCGGCTTCGAGCGTCTTTTGCGCGGCCATGGCGATTTCGATTTCCGAACCCGTGGCGATCAGCGTCACTTTTGCCGTGCCGCTGGCGGGTGAAAGTTCGTAAGCGCCCTTGGCCGAAAGGTTTTCGTCCGTATGCGTCGTTCTGACCGTCGGCAGGTTCTGGCGCGAGGCCGCGATCACCGAGGGTGTTTCCTTGGCTTCGAGTGCGGCCTGCCAGCATTCGGCTGTTTCAACGGCGTCCGCAGGGCGGAACACATAGAGGTTCGGCATAGCGCGAAGCGATGCGAGATGCTCGACCGGCTGATGCGTCGGGCCGTCTTCGCCGAGACCGATCGAGTCATGCGTCATCACATGGATCACGCGCTGTTTCATCAGAGCCGCGAGGCGGATCGAGGGGCGGCAATAGTCAGTGAACACCAGAAATGTGCCGGAATAAGGAATAAAGCCCTTATGCAGCGCCATACCGTTCATCGCAGCCGCCATGCCGTGTTCGCGGATGCCGTATTGGATGAAGGAGCCGGAGAAGTCGGTCGGTGTGACGGGCTTCTGGCCTTTGGACTTGGTATTATTCGAGCCGGTGAGGTCAGCGGAGCCGCCCACGGTTTCGGGGATAATTGCGTTGATGATGTTCAGCGCTTCTTCGGAAGATTTCCGCGTCGCCCATGAAGGCTTATCCTCGGAAAGTTTCTTCTTATAGGCGTTGATCGCGTCTTTGAAACCCGAGGGTAAGTCGCCGGACTGCTCTCGTTTGAACTCGACTTGGATTGCACTCGAAAGTGACTTGAAACGCTCGTTCCAGCTCGAGGATTTCGAGGCTCCCTTGGCGCCGATGGCGCGCCACGCGTCGAGCACGTTCTGCGGGATAACGAAGGGCTCATGCGCCCAGCCGAGTGCTTCGCGCGTCAGTTTGATTTCGTCGCCGCCGAGTGCCGCGCCGTGTGAGCCGGACGTGCCCTGCTTGTTCGGGCTGCCGTAGCCGATGACGGTCTTGCAGGCGATGAGCGTCGGCTTGTCGGATTTCTGAGCGGCTTCAATGGCTTGGGCAATGGCCTTGGCGTCATGGCCGTTGATCCGCGTGGCGTTCCAGCCCGCCGCTTTGAAGCGCATCAACGCGTCGCCGGATTCCGAAAGCGACAGCGCGCCGTCGATGGTGATGTCATTGTCATCATAGAGAACGATCATCTTGGAGAGCTTCAGGTGACCGGCAAGGCTGATCGCCTCGTGGCTGATGCCTTCCATCAGGTCGCCGTCGGACGCGATGACATAAGTGAAATGGTCAACGATTTCAGCGCCGTAGCGGGCTTGCGCCATGCGTTCGGCAAGGGCCATGCCGACGGCTGTCGAGATGCCTTGGCCAAGCGGTCCGGTCGTTGTTTCGATGCCCAGCACATGGCCATGTTCGGGATGGCCGGCGGTGATCGAACCCAGTTGGCGGAAGTTTTTGATCTGCTCGATCGTCATATCCTCGTAGCCGAGGAGATAATGGAGTGCATAAACCAGCATCGAACCGTGACCGGCTGACAGCACAAAGCGGTCGCGGTCGGCCCAATCGGGCTTTTTCGGGTCGATGTTGAGGAATTTCGAGAAGAGGACGGTCGCCATATCGGCGGCGCCCATCGGCATGCCGGGGTGGCCGGAGTTGGCAGCTTGCACCGCGTCCATCGCCAGCGCACGGATGGCATTGGCCATGTCGTTGTGCTCGGCGGAGTTGGTGTTTGGCGCCAACGCGGCGCTCCGCTTCGTGTCCGGGGCGGCCGACTGATCTGCTGGCGTCATGTCTCTAAACTCTAATTAAGAGCGTCAGGGCAGGCCTTTTGGGCCGGTTTCAGTGCTCAAACCTCACAAAATGACCCAAATCCGGTTGCGGCAGGGGGCCGGAATCGTGTCCGGGCGGAGGGGGGTAGGAGCGAGGCCACATTGATCATGTGCCTTTCATTGAGTCAATGATGGAATCGCGCAAATTGCCGCGCTTTTCTGCGGTTTGGCGTCGCGTTTGGCGTGAGGTGCATTGACCTGATTTCATAGCAGCGCCTATCTTGGCGCGCTGGCTGCGGGCTGAACCGCAGCGCAGTCACATAATTGGTCCCGCATGAGCAAACTCGATACTGCCACGGAGCGTTTCAAAGCTGCTCTCGACCGGCTGGAGGCAGGCCTTCACCGCCAGATCGTGCGGGCGCAATCCGCAGGCCGCCTCGAAAGCGAGGTCAATACGCTGAAGGAAGACCGCGCCAAACTGGCCGAGGAGCTTGATCAGTTGAAGTCCGACGCGCGCCGTATGAACGAATTAAACGAACGCGCCTCCGAAACACTTGCCAATACCATCGAAGGTATCCGCGAAGTTTTGGCCGAATAGAGGATCAGGATTATGGGACAAGTCACGGTTCTCGTGAACGATAAGGCCTATATGGTCTCCTGCGGTGACGGCGAAGAGCCGCATCTGAAGGAGCTCGGTGCGCTGGTGAACCGCCACGTCACGGAACTGGCCCGCGAAGTGGGGCAAGTGGGCGAAACACGGCTGCTGCTTATGGCTTCTTTGCTGGTCGCCGACGAGCTTTCGGAAGCCAAAGCCAAGGTCAAAATGCTCGAAGCCGACATCGAGCAACTGACCCAGACGCGCATCGCCGCCCTTGAGCGGTCGCGCGAGGCCGAAGACCTTTTGGGCGACGTTCTGGACAATGCGGCCCGCCGCATTGAGGACATTGCCCGCCGCGTCGAGGCGGCCTGAACCTAAGGTGACGTTTGTGCCCCTTGACGTTGCCACCCCCGAGGGACGATATGAGCACGGGTACTGCCTGGCTCGTCAGGAACACATATATCTCGGGGCCTTACGATTCTTTAGGGAGTTGTCCCTGGTTGAGGCCGTGGCCTCTGTCACACGACGCCCACCTACAAATGTAGGTCTCCGAGAATCACGTTTCCAACGGCCAAGGTGGTCCCACTTATCCCTCAATCTTACCCCGCGCTTTGGCGGGGCATAGATGAGCGTGGGCCAAGACAAATCTGACGCGAGGGTTGTTGCCAGATCGCGCCGCGCTGAGGCTCATGCCGCTTACGAGGGGCTTGGCGGCGGCATCTTCATTCAGCCATTCATTCGCTCCCTTCATCCCGCACCCGGCTCGGTGGTGGCAGGCTATGTTGCCATCGGCGATGAGGCGGATCCCGCGCCGCTTCTCGGCATCCTCGCTCAGCACGGCTGCCGGCTCGCTTTGCCTTGCGTCACGGGGCCTGGCGTTTCTTTAACCTTTCGTTCATGGGCGCCCGGCGAACCGCTCACGCCCGGTGCCTATAAAATTCCCGAACCCAAGGGTGGTGCCGAACTCGTGCCGGATTTCGTGCTCGTGCCGCTTCTGGCCTTTACACCCGACGGACACCGGCTCGGCTATGGCGGCGGCTATTATGACCGCACACTGGCCGCCTTGCGGGCGCAAAAGCCTGAAATTCTTGCCATTGGTCTTGCCTTTGCGGCGCAGGAAGTGACACACCTTCCTCTGGACACCAACGACCAGTTGCTTGACTGGATCGTGACCGAACGCGGCGCGCGCGCCTTTCAGGATAAATGATATGAAGCTTCTCTTTCTCGGCGATATCGTCGGCCGCGCCGCGCGCGATGCCATTGTCGCCGAAATGCCCGCATTGCGTCGCCAGCTCGGCCTCGATTTTGTCATCGTCAATGGCGAGAACGCGGCAGGCGGTTTCGGCATCACAGCGCAGATTTGCAATGACCTTTATGATGCAGGTGTCGATGCCATCACGCTCGGCAATCATTCATGGGATCAGCGCGAGGCGCTTGTGCATATCGAGCGCGAACCGCGGCTCATTCGTCCGGTGAATTACCCCAAAGGCACGCCCGGTCGTGGTGCGAGCCTGTTGGATGGTCCCAATGGCGAACGCGTCCTCGTCATCAATGCGATGGGCCGCGTTTTCATGGACCCGCTCGATGATCCGTTCACGACGGTTGAGCGCGAAATCGACGCTTGTCCGCTCGGTGAAGTGGCTGACGCCATTGTTGTCGATTTTCACGGCGAAGCGACGTCAGAGAAAATGGCGATGGGCCATTTTTGTGATGGTCGCGCGAGCCTCGTTGTTGGCACGCATAGTCATGTGCCCACCGCCGACGCGCAAATTCTCGACGGCGGCACTGCTTACCAGACAGACGCAGGCATGTGCGGCGATTATAATTCCGTTATCGGCATGGAGAAGGATGAGCCGATCAACCGCTTTCTCACCAAAGTGCAGAGCGGCCGCTTCACACCGGCGCTGGGACCTGCCACGCTTTGCGGTGTCTATGTCGAAACAGATCCGCGTTCCGGCCTCGCGCGTCGTGTCGAACCGGTTCGCATTGGTGGTCGTTTGAAACCGACGCTGCCCTCTCCGTCGGAAGCCTGACCCTATGACGCAACAGGCAGACGTAGGGAAGGACTGGAAAGCAGAACTCGGCGATACATTGCGCCTGTTCCGTCAGCCCGAAAGCGTTGCCTTTGCAGTTCTTGTCTCGCTTGCCACATGGGCGAGCGTGCTTGCTCCCCGCGTTCTTGGCATCGTTATGCCCGTGGCGGCGGCTTGCGCCTTCATCGGTGCCACACGTTTTCGCCAGCGCATGCGCATGCCTGCGATGGATTCTGAAATCTGGTGGGTGTGGGCGGTCGTCGTGTCGCTTGTTGGTGTGTCCGCCACATGGTCACCGGATTACGCATACGGGCTTGAACGCTCGGCCAAGATCGCCAGCAGCTTTGCGATGGGCATTTTCCTCTATTTTCTTGCGAGCGAATTATTTGTCGTGCATCGCGCGCAATTGCGCCGTTTGCTATTGGCGAGCTTCATTTTCGCGGTGTTGCTGATCGCCGTTTATATGCTGAGCGACGATGTCGTCGTCCGGCGTGTCATGGGTGGTAGCGATCTTGATGATGCGGCTGTCGGTGCCAACCGCGCCGCTGTGGTGCTGGCGACTCTTCTCTGGCCGACACTTCTTGCCGCCATCGAAGCCGGTCACCGCCGCGTCGCATGGGCCTTGCCCTTTGTCACTCTGGCTGCCGTGTCGCTCACCTATAGCCAGACCGCGCCCGTTGCGATTCTTGCGGGCCTCATTGTTCTCGTTGTCGCGCATTTACTGCCGCGCGCTGCCTTGTGGCTCGTCGCGCTCGGCGGTGTCGCGCTCGTCCTGCTGATGCCGTTTTTCTTTCTCAACACCTGTCCGGCTTTGCTGCAAGAAAACATCAGCTGGGCCGCGGCGGCGGCAGCGGGCGAACGCATCGAAATCTGGTGTGCGGTCAGTGCCCGAGTGCCTGATGATATTTTCTTTGGTCATGGCATTGAGGCGGCGCGCTTCGTGAACGATTGGGGCATGGAGCATATCTATTTCAAACCTGACGGCATTTTGCATCCGCATAATGCGGCGTTGCAGGTCTGGTATGAATTCGGCGCGACAGGGGCGTTTATCGCGTCGCTCATCTGGTGCGGTCTTGTGTGGCGCATCGCCTATCTCGGGCCGCAGGCGCGCGCCATATGTCTTGCTTCAATTGCTGGAATCGTCACGGTTGCTTGCATCAGTCACGGGCTTTGGCAAAGCTGGTGGCTTGGCACGGTCGGCATCGTGCCTGCCTTGTTCCGCATGATTGCGGGGCCGGTCTGGTTCAAAGCGCGGGAGGTCTTGCCGTGAAGATCGTGATTGTCGGCAATTACAACGAAAAGAAAGCGGGCGCGAATTTCTACGCGACCGTGCGCAAACTCGGCAACGGCTTCACGCGTAACGGTCATGCGGTGCTTGCCTATAGCGACCGCGATGTGGCGCGCGCCCAGAGCGCATGGGGCATAGGCCGCGCCGGTCCGCGCAAGGCCAATCGCCAGCTTGTCGATATCGCGCGTGATTTTCGACCCGACCTTATTGTCATGATGCATGCCGACCAGATCGCCAATGACACATTGCGCGAAATCAAAGGCCTGCTGCCCGACCTCAAAGTCGCAGGCGTCAACCTTGATCCGATTTTCCTCACCGAAAATCCACCGCGTATCAAACGTCTCGGCGATGTCGCCGACATCACCTTCATCACCACCGCAGGCGACGTCATCTCGCAATTTGCGACGCCGACGCATCGCATGGCCTTCATGCCCAATCCGACCGACCGCTCGGTTGAGGGGCTTGAGTGTTTTGCCCGCAGCGATCAGTCCGTCGATCTTCTCTGCAGCATCGGCAGCGAAAAGGGCACACCGTGGCGCGCTGATGCCATGCGCGGGCTCAAGGCGGCGGTGCCTGAGGCGCGTTACGGGTTCTATGGCATTGACGGCAAGGGGCCGGTGTTCGGCGCGGGCTATTTCGATGCCATTGCGGATGCGCGCATGGGGTTCAATCTCAATCGCTCGGACGAGGATTATCTCTATTCATCCGACCGGCTGGCACAATTTGCGGGCAATGGCTTGCTGACCTTCGTCGCCCGCTCCAGCGGCTATGGCGATATTTTCGGCGACGACGAATTTGCCTTTTATGACGGGTCGGAAGATCTCGCGCAGAGGTTGCGTCACTTTCTGGCGAATGATGCCGAGCGTCGCAGCGTGGCTGAGAAGGGCCATGCGAAATATCACGCGCTTTTCAACGAGCGCATCGTCGCCCGTTTTATCGTCGAGGCGACATTCCGGCGCCACGTCGAGCGTGACTATGTCTGGCCGACCAAGGTTTACGGCGGCTAAGCACCTGATTTCCTGACTTCTTTTGGCAGAAATGCGCCTCGCCCATGACATTCGAGGTGGGCGAAATGTCGTGGACGAGGCGCGATGGCCAACGCTTTCTGCGATGGCGGGGCCGGAGCCGTGGGTTTGGGCGGGACCACGAAACCGGCACTTCTGCGATGTGTTCCCGCCCGAACGGTGGGCTGCCGTTCGTGGTGAGCGGGAACATCCTCACAGTAGGTCCGAATCATTAAATACACGTTAAACGAGTATATAAAGTTTTACAACAACCATAGAGGGTGTCGCGCTTTGCGCCACGGCTCTTGCCGCAAGGCTGGATTTTGCCCCGACGGGCTCCTATAAAGCCGGTAATTGGCGCGCAGCTCGGGCGCGTGGTTCAGACGGGTGGAGACGGAATGGCTGGCCATTCACAATTTAAGAACATCATGCATCGCAAGGGCGCTCAGGATAAAAAGCGCTCTAAGATATTTTCCAAACTCGCCAAGGAAATCACCGTGGCGGCCAAATTGGGCTTGCCAGACCCAGCGTTTAACCCGCGTTTGCGCTCGGCCATTCTGGCGGCGCGTGCCGAAAACATGCCACGCGACAATATCGAGCGCGCTGTCAAAAAGAGCGCCGATCAGGGCGGCGAGAATTACGAAGAGGTGCGCTACGAGGGTTTCGGCCCCGGTGGTGTCGGCGTCATCGTCGAATCACTGACCGATAACCGCAACCGCACGGCCAGCTCCGTCCGCTCGCTCTTCACCAAGAACGGCGGCAATCTGGGCGAAACAGGTTCGGTCTCCTTCATGTTCACGCGTCTCGGCCAGATCGACTTTGCCGCTGACGTGGCCGACGCTGACACCATGCTCGAAGCCGCCATTGAGGCGGGTGCCGAGGATTGCGTGTCGGGCGAGGAGGGCCACGAGCTTTTCTGTGAGGCCGAAGCGCTGCACGAAGTTGCCCGTGCGCTTGAAGCCAAATTCGGCGAACCGAAATCGACCAAGATCATCTGGAAGCCGCAGAACGCCATCGAAGTGGACGATGAGAAAGCTGAATCGCTCGTCAAATTGCTTGAAGCGCTGGACGACGATGATGATGTGCAGCAAGTTTATTCAAACTTCGAGTTGTCCGATTCGATGATGGAAAAGATGTCGGCCTCTTAAGGGCTTTTCTTTTCGATGCTGTTTCGGACCTGAACCTGACAGGTCCATGCCATGCCGACCTCAATACGATTTCTCGGCATTGATCCGGGCCTGCGGGCAACCGGTTGGGGTGTCATCGACGTCACCGGCTCGCGCCTCACCCATGTCGCCAATGGCACCATCACATCCAACGACCGGCTGAGTGTTGCCGAGCGTCTGGTCGAGATCGAGACGGGGCTCGTGCTGGTCGTTGAAACCTATTCCCCCGATGGTGTCGCTGTTGAGCAGGCATTTGTCGCGCGCGATCCGGTCGCCGCATTGAAGCTCGGTCAGGCGCGTGGCCTTGCATTGCTGGTGCCTGCGCGGGCGGGCATTGCGGTTGCAGAATATGCGCCCAATCACATCAAGAAAGCCGTGGTCGGTGCAGGCCATGCGGGCAAAGCGCAAATCGCCATGATGGTCGCGATGCTTCTCCCCGGTTGTGCACCTGCCAGCGAACACGCGGCCGATGCGCTCGCCATTGCCATTGCGCATGCCCATTCCGGTGGTGCCGATCAGCGCATTGCCGCCGCTCTGTTGCGCGACGCTGCCGGTGCAAAGGCGGGGCGTGCATGATCGGACGGCTCAAGGGATTAGTCGATGAAGTCGGCGTTGATTGGGCAATCATCGACGTGAGCGGTGTCGGCTATCACGTCACCTGTTCACGCCGCACGCTCACCTCGCTCCCTGCAATCGGCGGCGCGGTGACACTTTCCATTGAAACAAAAGTTAGTGACGATGCGATCAGGCTGGTTGGCTTTGCCTCGGACCTTGAGCGCGACTGGTTCCGTTTGCTCCTCAGTGTGCAGGGTGTCGGCACACGCGTGGCGTTGGGTGTGCTTGGCACATTGTCGCCTGCTGATCTCGCACGCGCCATTGCGCTTGAAGACAAGAAAGCCATTTCATCGGCTCCCGGCGTCGGGCCCAAAGTCGCCGCGCGATTGCTGATCGAGTTGAAAGATAAAGTGCCGCAAGGCGCGGCGCTCTCCGATGTGCTTGAAATCAACGGTGCGCCGACACCGGTCAATGTATCTGCCGCTATGCGCGACGCGGTGTCGGCTCTCACCAATCTCGGTTATCCGCAGGCGCAAGCGTCAGGCGCGATTTCTGCTGCCATGAAACGCATGGATGGTGAAGCGAGTGCCGAACAGTTGATCCGGCAAGGATTGAAGGAGTTGGCACGGTGACTGACCGCCTCATCAATGCCGCCAAGCGCGAAGAAGATGAAGCCGAACGCTCGTTGCGCCCACAGGTGCTCCGCGATTTCGTCGGTCAGGCCCGTGCGCGCGAAAATCTCGGCGTTTTCATCGAAGCGGCGCGCGCGCGCGGCGAGGCGCTGGATCATGTGCTCTTTGCCGGTCCCCCCGGTCTTGGCAAAACAACGCTGGCGCAAATTGTTGCGCGCGAACTCGGCGTCAATTTCCGTGCGACTTCGGGCCCTGTCATTTCAAAGGCGGGCGACCTTGCGGCGCTGCTCACCAATCTTGAGCCGCGCGATGTCTTGTTTATTGACGAAATCCACCGTCTCTCGCCAGCGGTTGAAGAAGTGCTTTATCCGGCGATGGAAGATTTCCAGCTTGATCTCATCATCGGCGAAGGCCCCGGCGCACGCTCG
This sequence comes from Parvibaculum sp., assembly GCA_030649335.1. Lineage (GTDB taxonomy): Bacteria > Pseudomonadota > Alphaproteobacteria > Parvibaculales > Parvibaculaceae > Parvibaculum. The sequence continues at coordinate 42,960 of JAUSLL010000003.1, forward strand.
GTAAAGATTGATCTTGCGCCTTTCACGCTGGTGGGTGCTACCACCCGAACGGGTCTTCTCACCACGCCGCTGCGCGACCGCTTCGGCATTCCCGTGCGTCTCAACTTTTACGAAGTGTCAGAACTCGAACTCATCGTCCGTCGCGGTGCTGGCCTCTTTGGCATCGACATGACACCCGATGGCGCCCATGAAATCGCGCGGCGCGCACGCGGCACGCCGCGTGTTGCCGGTCGGCTTCTGCGTCGTGTGCGCGACTTCGCTTCTGTTGATGGTGTGATGCGGATTGACGCGAAAGCGGCTGACAAGGCGTTGCAACGGCTTGAGGTTGACGAATTAGGCCTCGACGCGCTCGACCATCGCTATTTGCGCGCTATTGCGGTCAGCTTTTCGGGCGGGCCTGTAGGTGTCGAAACCGTGGCCGCCTCGCTGTCGGAGCCCCGTGACGCGATTGAAGAAATTATCGAGCCCTATCTCATTCAGCAGGGTCTGGTGAACCGCACCCCGCGCGGGCGCATTTTGACGGCTGCGGCTTTCGCGCATCTCGGTCTGCCCCTGCCCAAGGGCGGCATCGCCGGTCAGACCGGCTTGTTTGCCGATGACGGGGACCTATGAGCAGCGCACAGGATTGGCCGGATCTCGGCGGGCGCATTGTCGGCAAGACCCACGTCATGGGCGTGCGCGTTTATTACGAGGACACGGATTTTTCCGGCATCGTCTATCACGCCAATTATCTGCGCTTTGCCGAGCGCGGGCGGTCGGATTTTTTGCGCCTCACGGGCGTCAGCCACACCGATCTCTTTCAGGCCGATGAGCCGCTGGCCTTTGCCATTCACCGCATGGAAATCGATTTCCTCCGGCCTGCCCGTATTGACGACCGGCTCGAAGTTCATACCCGCTATGTGAAGGCGGGCGGGGCGCGGCTTGAGGCTGAGCAGTCGATCTGGCTGGTGGGCGAGGGCGGCAGCCTGACCGAGATCTGGCGGGCCAAGGTTCAGGCAGCCTGTATCGACGGGCAGGGACGGCCGCGTCGGTTGCCGGCATCTGCCCGCGAAGCCTTGGCGCCTTATGTGGATGAAGCGACAAAATGAGGCGGGCAGGCGTGACCTGTGCCTTTGCCGCCTGCGCGCCATGTTGTGCGCTTGCAACATCTTCTCGCTAACCTATTGAACTTCGTAGTAAGTTTTGACCACGCCACGGTTTCGACATATTTCGTGGCGTAACTTCACCTTTAATTTGGGGGTATATGGGCATGCTGGACCGTGCAGTCGCGCAAGAATCTGCCTTGCGTTGGCTCGGCCTCATGCCCTATGTGCCGCTTGCTCCGACATGGAGTGTGCTTTCGGAAATGGACTCGTAATGAACCCGACGACTCAAACCATTGATACCGGTGTGAACACCGCGGCTGTCGTTGCCAATCAGACCGTCAATGCGGCCCCGATAGATTTCTCCATTCTGGGCCTTTTCATGCACGCCGATACGATTGTGAAGATCGTCATGCTCGGCCTGCTGCTTGCCTCGGTCTGGTCCTGGGCGATCATTTTCGACAAGTGGTGGCGTTTCAACCGCGTTGAGCGCCGCGCCGACCAGTTCGAGCGCACCTTCTGGTCCGGTCGTTCGCTGGAAGACCTCTATCAGGAAGTCGGCCACCGTCCGGGTCACCCTTTGTCGGCACTCTTCATTGCCGCCATGCGCGAATGGCGCCGTTCGCAGGAAATCGCGACCGACAGCTTCATCGGCCTCAAGGAACGCGTTGATAAAGTGATGCAGGTCACGATCAGCCGCGAAATGCTCACCCTCGAAGCCCGTCTTCTGTTTTTGGCGACCGTTGGTTCGGTTGCGCCCTTCGTTGGCCTCTTCGGCACGGTTTGGGGCATCATGAACAGCTTCCAGGCCATTGCGGTCAGCCGCGACACCAACCTTGCGGTCGTCGCCCCAGGCATCGCCGAAGCCTTGTTTGCCACGGCGCTCGGCCTTGTTGCGGCCATTCCCGCGGTTGTCGCCTACAACCGTTTCAACAATCAGGTCGGCCGCTTCGGCTCGCGCATGGAAAGCTTCGCGGATGAATTCTCCGCCATTCTGTCGCGCCAACTCGACGAACGGAGCTGACGTATGGCTTTCTCCTCAGGGGGATCGGGCGGTCGCAAGCGTGGCAAGTTCGGTCGCGCACCGATGGCCGAAATCAACGTGACCCCCATGGTGGACGTCATGCTGGTGCTGCTCATCGTTTTCATGGTGGCGGCACCTTTGCTCACTGTTGGTGTGCCCGTTGATCTGCCCAAGACCCAGGCCGCCGCTCTGTCCGGCGACAATGAGCCTCTGACCATTTCGATTGATGCCAAGGGTCAGATTTTTCTGCAGGAAACCGTTGTTGCGGCCGAGGAACTTGTGCCTCGCCTGACAGCGATTGCGCAGAACGGTTATGAGCAGCGCATTTTCGTGCGCGCTGACAGCGCCATCGATTACGGCACCGTCATGGATGTGATGGGCCGCATCAGCGCGGCGGGTTTTGCCAAGGTCGGGCTGGTGACTGAGAGCAAAACGGGGGCCCCCTCTAATTCCGGGTCGAAATAAACTTGAGTATGCGCAAGCCGCTTACCTATTCCGCTGTAGTCCATATTGCGATTGTTATCGCCACGATCTATGGGTTGCCGGCGCGGAAGCTCGAACCGGTTGAATCAAAAGTTCTGCCGGTCGAGTTGTTGACCGTGGCTGATGTGACGAACCTCAAGCGTCTGGCCAAGAAGCTGCCGCCCAAGCCGAAGCCGGTTGAGCAGCCGACACCGCCGGAACCCAAGCCCGAACCGGAAAAACCAAAACCCGCACCTGCGCCGGAAAAACCTGAGCCGACGCCGCCGGAGCCTGAAGAAAAGGCTGAGCCTATTCCGGACAAGGAAGCGGAAAAGCCAAAGCCCGAAGAGAAAAAGCCCGAGCCCCCCAAGCCCGAGAAGAAAAAACCGACGCCTGAAAAGCCTGCCGAGAAGAAGAAGCCGAAGTTTGATCCCAATGACATCGCGGCCCTTTTGAACAAGCAACCGAAGACCTCGTCTGAGCCTGCTGAAGCGCAGGAGTCGGATAAGGACATCAATGTTGAGGATCAGGATGATCCGACGATGCCGATGACGGTCAGCCAGATCGACGCGCTGAAGCAGAAGATCAACCAGTGTTATGACGCAGGCTTCCTCGCCGGTTCACAGGACGCTGACAAGCTATATGCGATCATCGAATTTGAGCTTGCTGAAGACGGTTCGCTCAAAGGCGTGCCCTCGATCGGTTCCACGGGTCCGGGCGCATCCGGCCAGCTTGCGGTGCTCGCGCGCAAAGCCATTGTGCAGTGCGCGCCTTACGACAAGCTGCCCAAGGACAATTACGGCGCGTGGAAAGAAATCGAAGCGAAATTCTCTGTGCAGGGCATGCTCTGATATCGGCGCGTATTTGGTGCAAAATGAGCACTAAAACCAACAATTCGTAAGAAGCGTGACCTATTCGCAGAATTGACAAATTGTGGTCCCATCCTGCTCTCATAGTCAGGGCGACGGATCAGTCGGGACGGCAGGCCCCACGACAGGCCCCAGTGGCAGGAGCGATAAGAATGATGAAGAAATTTAGCGGCATGTGGCGTTCAACCCTCACGGGGGTTGCCGTTCTTGCTTTGGCGTCGGGTCTGGTACTGCCCGCTCAGGCGGCGCTTCAGATCGACATCAATACCGCCAAGACCGAGCCTATGCCGATTGCGGTGACAAACTTTGTCGGTAGTGCCGGGCAGGAAGCGTCCGCCGGTGCCGACATCGCCAAAGTTGTGACCAATGATCTGGAGCGGTCAGGTCTCTTCAATCCGCTGGCGCAGAATTCCTTCATCGAAAAAATTTCCGACATGAATGTGCCGCCGCGTTTCGGCGATTGGCGCATCATCAAGGCGCAATCGCTGGTGACGGGGCAGGCTAAGCTTGAGGCCGACGGTCGTCTGCGCGTCGAGTTCCGCCTCTGGGACGTTTATGGCGAGCAGCAGTTGACGGGCTTGCAGTTTTTTACGACGCCAGACAATTGGCGCCGTGTTGCGCATCTTATCTCGGATGCGATCTATGAACGCCTCACCGGCGAAAAAGGCTATTTCGACACGCGCGTTGTCTATGTGTCGGAGACCGGCCCCAAGAACCGCCGCGTCAAGCGCCTCACCATCATGGATCAGGACGGTTACAACCCGCGCATGCTGACCAATGGTGCCGAACTTGTGCTGACACCGCGTTTCAGCCCGAATTCGCAGGAAATCACTTATCTCTCCTATCACAACAACGCGCCGCGCGTTTATCTGCTCGATATCGAAACGGGTCGTCAGGAAGTGGTCGGCGAATTTCCGGGCATGACTTTCGCGCCGCGTTTCTCGCCTGATGGTCAGAAGATCATCATGAGCCTTCAGCGCGGCGGCAATTCCAACATCTACACGATGGATTTGCGCTCGCGCAAAGTGACGCGTCTGACCAATACGGCGGCCATCGACACGTCGCCCAGCTATTCGCCGGATGGAACGCAGATCACGTTTGAGTCCGATCGTGGCGGCTCGCAGCAGATCTATGTGATGAATGCCGACGGGTCGAACCAGCACCGCATCAGCTTTGGTACGGGTCGCTATGCGACACCGGTCTGGTCGCCGCGCGGTGACTTTATTGCCTTCACCAAGATGGGTAGCGGCCAGTTCGTCATCGGCGTGATGAAACCCGATGGCACGGGCGACCGTGTGCTTACCGAGGGCTATCACAATGAGGGTCCGACTTGGGCCCCTAATGGCCGCGTGCTGATGTTCTTCCGCGAAGTGCGCGGGGCCAATGGCGGTCCGGGCCTCTGGTCGGTCGATCTGACCGGTCACAATGAGCGTCCGGTGCCTGCGCCAACATTCGCGTCCGATCCGGCTTGGTCACCGCGAATCCAGTAAGTTTGCGCTGGCGCGGACGGGCCGACGCCTGAAATGCTGCGTTTGTGATGCAAAAGCGCAGCGCTGCCCAACTTCTGCCCCGCTGAAAATGAAAGCTTTCGGCGGGGCAAAAATGGGTGCATTCCGAGCAGGTGCAAATATGTCACTCGGCATATGCTGAAAAGCCGCAACTCTCCCAATGCTCTTGCCAGTCTGCGGGTAAATCGGTACTGTTTTGTTGCGGTAAGGCAACCCAGCTCCTTCTGGCCGGCTGTGCTAAGCGATCATTTTCCAATACTAAGAGGGCTGGGCCTTCATCGTTTGGGATGTTTGCCGCCCAATAGCAGTAGGACAACTGAGCCGCTTTGGCCGTTGAGATTAAAATGGAGAGCACCCGAATGAAGTCCCCGTATGCAGGCCTGCGGTTCGCCGCCGTGGCCGCTGCTTTTTTGATGGTCGCAGCTTGCAGCTCGACAGACGCTGCCACTGACGGCTCGTCGTCATCGTCATCGTCGACAATCACGCCCGGCACACAGGCCGATCTGACCACCAACGTTGTTGATCGCGTGTTTTTCGACACCGACAAGACGGCCCTGATGGACGAAGGCAAAGCCACACTCACGCGTCAGGCCGCGTGGATGAAGCTTTACCCGAGCCTCACGTTTGCGGTCGAAGGCCATGCCGACGAACGCGGCACACGTGAATACAACCTCGCGCTCGGCGGCCGTCGCGCCACCGCCGCGAAAGACTTCCTCGTCAGCCTCGGCGTTGATGGCTCGCGCCTCAACACCGTGTCTTACGGCAAAGAGCGTCCTGTTTGCCTCGAATCGTCTGACGATTGCTGGGCCCAGAACCGTCGCGCTGTGACGGTTGTTGCCGAAGGCGCTGGCAGCTAATACGGCGTTTAGCCGAATTGATCGTACGGGAGCGCCCTTTCGCTATATGCGAGAGGGCGCTCTCTGCGTTTTTGGCCCCCCTGTTTTTGAGGGTGGCCCAATGTTCGATTGCGCCCTGCTGATGCGCCTAAATTTGGTCGCTATGTTGGGTACGATGTTTGACCAAGGGGGGCTTTGCGCGGTGCCGGTTCGGGCCATGCGCATCGCTGGTGTGCGTATGACAAATCGTCTTGAGGCTGATCTGGTGATTAAGAAAACATCTTTCGTCGTGAGCGGCTTGGTCGCTCTGGTGGGTTTGACGGCACTTCTGCCGGTGGTGGCGCAAGCCGAAGACGCCGATTTGCGTTCGATCAACAATCGCCTCGACCGCATCGAGCGTTCGGTCAGCGACATGCGCCGCAACGGTGGCAGCAGCAATTCTGGCGGCGATGCAGGTTCCCTCAGCACCGATGCGCAAGTCCGTCTCAGTGAGCTTGAAGACCAGATACGCAGCATGATGGGCCGCATCGAGGAACTTGGTCACAAGATCGACGTCGTCAATCAGGATTTGCAGACTTACAAGGAAGCCAATGATCTGCGCTTTCAGAACAGTGGCGGCGCATCCGCCGCTGCGGGGGCTGATGCGCCTGCCGCTTCACCTGCTGCCGCTAAGGCGGCTGCCGCACCGGCCAGGGTCGCCGAAGCCGCGCCCACGGTGACGCTGCCCAACGGCACACCGCAGGTCCAGTATGATTTTGCCATTGATCTGTTGAAGCGCGGAGACTTCCCCAAGGCGCGCGACGGGTTCAAGCAGTTCCTGCAGGCTCATCCCAAAGACCCGCTTGCCGGTAACGCACAATATTGGCTGGGCGAAACTTATTACGTGCAGGGACAGTATAAAGACGCTGCCGATAGTTTTCTCAAGGGCTACACAACTTATTCCAAGAGCACCAAGGCGCCCGACAGTCTTCTCAAGCTCGGCATGACGCTGGTCGCGCTGAAGCAGAAAGATGCAGCCTGCGCCACATTTGGTCAGCTCAAAGAGCAATTCCCGTCGGCTTCACCTGCCATCGTCGCCCGCAACAAGCAGGAACGCCAGAAGGCCGGCTGCTGAGGATTTCTTATGTCGCGACCTGAAGCAGTTTTGACAGCGGCGACCTTCGCGTCCCGCCTCAAGGCGCTTCACGCAGGCCCGAGGATCGCCGTGGCTTTATCCGGCGGTGCGGATTCGCTGTCCCTCCTTGTGCTATGCGCGCAATGGGCAGCGAAATCGAAATCACGTTTTGTCATCGCCTATACGGTCGATCACGGGTTGCGCAAGGAAGCGGCGGCGGAAGCCCGCGCTTGTGGTCGCATGGCAAAGACGCTCGGTGTTTCCCATCGCGTGCTGCGTTGGAAAGGCGAGAAGCCCGCATCCGGCATTCAGGCAGCGGCGCGCGACGCGCGCTATGCCTTGCTCGCGGAGGCGTGCAGGCGCGACAAAATCGACGATCTTCTCACCGCCCATCATCTTGATGATCAGGCCGAAACATTTCTCATGCGTCTTGCACGCGGCAGTGGTGTCGATGGTCTTGCTGCCATGGCATCTGAGCGCCCGCTGGAACATGGTGTGCGTCTGTTGCGTCCGTTGCTCGATGTGCCGCGCGAAAATCTCCGCGCCATTGTTGCGCGGGCGGGGTTGAGCGCCATTGAAGATCCGAGCAATGACAATCCGCGTTTTGATCGCGTCAAAGCCCGCCGCCTCATGTCAGAGCTTGCGGCCTTGGGGCTGACGCGCGAGCGTCTGGCCGACACGGCCACCAATATGGCGCGTGCGCGGTCGGCGCTTCAGGCGGCAACGGATGAATTGTTTGATGTCGCTCACCGGCATCCGGGTGGTTTTATTCACATCGATGTTGCTCCGCTTCTTGCGGCACCGGACGAAATCGCCTTGCGTGTGCTGGCGCATATTCTGCGCGCGGTCGGCGGGACTTCTTATGCGCCGCGCTTTGATGCACTGACGGCAATCCACGCTGCGCTCGCCTCAGGTGCGCTCGCCAAGGCCCGCACGCTCAACGGCTGCCGCCTTGTTGTCGCCCGTGGCCGCCTTCTCGTCACGCGCGAGGCTTCGGCGGCGTTCAAAGCCGCGCCCGTTTTGCTACAGACGCGTGATGCGGTTCTTTGGGACGGACGCTTTTCCGTCTCGCTCACCGGCGGCAAGCTTCCCAAATCCGGTTCTGCGCCGGAGGTGCGGGCACTCGGTGCGGAGGGCCTCAAATTTGCGCATGCGGTGGGCTGTGCTGAGCCTGATTGGCCGAAATCTGTGCTTCCGACGCTTCCCGCGCTCTGGGCGGGAGAAAGGCTCCTTGCCGTCCCGCATCTGGCGTTTCAGGCCGCAGACACGGGGTTAACGGCCCGGTTTGTCTATCGCGGCCATTTTACGTCTCTGTAACAGGGCTTTTACCCCTTTGCTGCCACACTCATCGTGCGTAATGCAGGGGAAAGCGGGGATAGGCCACTTGGTTATTAGGACCAAGGACCTTATCTTCATTGGGTAGAATGTGGCATTAGCGGGCCACAGGGCATGAAATCGAGGAGACAGGCCGCTCTGGCACGGCTCCTGCTGAGTGACCTGAGGCACTGTTCCGCCAAGAGATATCGCCACGTAGAGACACGAAAAGGTCCAACTTTGTCCAATATCAAGAATTTTGCCTTGTGGGTCATCATCGCCGTGCTTTTGCTGGCGCTGTGGAGCCTGTTTCAGAATCCGACCCAGCAAACCGCCACGACTGAGATCAAGTTTTCTCAGCTCCTGAGCCAGGTGGACACGGGTAATGTCGCGGATGTGACCATCGCGGGTGACACGATCACGGGCCATTATACGGACGGTGGTGCCTTCCGCACCTATGCGCCGGCTGACCCTTCGCTGGTCGAACGCCTCTACGCCAAGAATGTCTCGATTTCAGCCAAACCGACTGACACCGGCTTCTCGCTCATTGGTGCGTTGATCAACTGGTTCCCGATGTTGCTTCTCATCGGTGTCTGGGTGTTCTTCATGCGCCAGATGCAGGGCGGTGGCGGCAAGGCCATGGGCTTTGGCAAATCCAAGGCGAAGCTCCTCACCGAGCGTCATGGCCGCGTGACATTTGAAGACGTTGCAGGCATCGACGAAGCCAAGGACGATCTTGAAGAGATCGTCGAGTTCCTGCGCGATCCGGCGAAGTTCCAGCGCCTCGGTGGCCGCATCCCTAAGGGTGTGCTGCTTGTTGGTCCTCCCGGCACAGGTAAGACACTTTTGGCGCGCGCCATCGCAGGCGAAGCCAATGTGCCTTTCTTCACGATTTCAGGTTCGGACTTTGTTGAAATGTTCGTCGGCGTCGGCGCGAGCCGTGTGCGCGACATGTTTGAACAGGCCAAGAAGAACGCGCCTTGCATCATCTTCATCGACGAAATCGACGCGGTCGGTCGTCATCGTGGCGCCGGTCTCGGCGGCGGCAATGATGAGCGCGAACAGACGCTCAACCAGTTGCTGGTCGAGATGGACGGCTTTGAGCCCAATGAAGGCATCATCCTCATTGCGGCGACGAACCGTCCCGACGTGCTTGATCCCGCGCTGCTGCGTCCGGGCCGCTTCGACCGTCAGGTCGTTGTGCCGAACCCCGACGTCATCGGTCGTGAGAAAATTCTCAAAGTGCACATGAAAAAAGTACCGCTGTCGCCCGATGTTGATGCCCGCACCCTTGCGCGTGGCACACCCGGCTTCTCCGGTGCTGATCTGGCGAACCTCGTCAACGAAGCAGCGTTGCTTGCGGCGCGCCGCGGCAAGCGCCTTGTCACCATGTCTGAGTTCGAAGCAGCCAAAGACAAAGTGATGATGGGTGCCGAGCGTCGTTCGATGGTGATGACGGAAGAAGAAAAGCGTCTCACCGCCTATCACGAAGGCGGCCATGCGCTCGTCGCCATGAAGATGGCAGCGTCCGATCCCGTGCACAAAGCCACGATCATTCCGCGCGGTCGCGCATTGGGCATGGTCATGCGCTTGCCCGAACGCGATCAGCTTTCGGTGACGCGTGAAAAGCTTCAGGCCGATCTCGCCGTCGCCATGGGTGGCCGCATCGCCGAAGAGGTTATCTTCGGTCACGGCAAAGTCACCTCGGGTGCCTCGTCGGATATTTCGATGGCCACTAAAATGGCGAAAGCCATGGTCACGCGCTGGGGCATGAGCGACAAGCTCGGCCCGCTTGCTTACGCCGAAAACGAGGAAGAAGTGTTCCTCGGCCATTCGGTGGCGCGTCAGCAGAATATGTCGGAAGAAACGCAGCGGGTTATCGATTCGGAAGTACGCCGCATTGTGGACGAAGGCTACGAAACCGCCCGCAAGATCATCACCGACGATATCGATGATCTTCACGCCATCGCCAAGGGCCTGCTCGAATTCGAACCCCTCTCGGGCGACGAAATCAAAGGTCTGCTCAACGGCATCATGCCGGTGCGCGATCTCGGCGACAGCGCCAAGGCCGACGCAGGTCCTGTGTCCTCTGTGCCCAAGACCGGTCGTCCTGAACAGGATCCGGGTATCACGCCGGAACCGCTCGGCACGTGATTGCCGTTTGATTGAAATTGAAAAGGGAGGCTCTTGAGCCTCCCTTTTTTCATGTGCGAACCTGGGTTAGATTCTGATGATTCACTAGATGCTCGGTCTTCAGAAGATTGAAACGGGGGAAATGCTTCATGTCTATGTCACGACGTTTGTCAGCCGAATTTATCGGCACTTTCTGGCTTGTCTTCGGCGGTTGCGGTTCGGCTGTTTTTGCCGCTGCCTTTCCTGAACTCGGTATCGGCTTTGCGGGCGTCGCGCTCGCCTTCGGTCTCACGGTGCTCACCATGGCCTATGCGGTCGGCCATATTTCGGGCGGCCATTTCAATCCGGCCGTCAGCATCGGCCTCGCTGTCAGCGGTCGTTTTGCCGTCAAGGATGTCGTGCCCTATGTCGTTGTACAGGTCCTTGCCGCTATCGTTGCTGCATGGGTCATTATGCATATCGCCTCGGGTCGGCTCGACTTTGATATTGCAGTCAACGGCCTTGCCGCCAATGGCTATGGCGCGCATTCTCCGGGCGGCTACAGCATGGAGGCGGGCTTCCTCGCCGAAGTCGTGCTCACATTCGGCTTCCTCATCGTCATTCTGGGGGCGACGCATAAGAACGCCGCTGTGGGCTTTGCTGGTATTCCCATCGGTCTTGCGTTGACGCTCATTCATCTCGTGTCGATCCCGATCACCAATACATCGGTCAATCCGGCGCGCAGCACAGGCCCGGCACTCTTCGTCGGCGGTGATGCGGTGGACCAGCTTTGGCTCTTCTGGGTCGCGCCCATCATCGGCGCAATCATTGCGGGGCTTGTCTATCGTTGGTTGTTGAAGGACGACTGAGCGGCCCTTAACAGAGATAACGGGAGGCTCTTGAGCCTCCCTTTTTTCATGTCTGCGATTTGAGCAGAGCGTCTGAAATTGACGCAACCCTGTGCATATGTTGCACTCCTCCGCCCACCCTCATTTTCTCGTCGGAGATATACTCATGGCCCGTACCGCATTTGTGACCGGTGCCACCGGTTTTGTCGGCCTCAATCTGGTTCAGCAACTTATGGCCGAAGGTTGGGACGTGACCGCGCTCCATCGCTCGTCTTCTGATCTGACTTTTCTTAGCCGCTTCGGCCCGGGTCTCGCGGTCGGCGAGATTACTGATCGGGCCTCTTTGTTTGCCGCCATACCGCAAGGCACGGATACGCTGTTCCACGTGGCGGGCAATACCAGCATGTGGCACAAGGGTGATGCCGAGCAGACGCGTGACAATGTTGATGGCACGCGCAATGTCGTCGAGGCCGCGAAGGCCAAAGGTGTCCGGCGCTTGATTGTCACCTCTTCCATTTCCGCTTATGGCCCTGTGTCGGGCGAAGTCACCGAGACGACGCCGAGCCTCGCTGAAAAATCCTCCGTTAATTACGAGCGCACCAAATGGCAGGCGCAAGAGATCGCCCGCGCGGCCGTCGGCGACGGTCTTGAAGTCGTCATCATGCAGCCGGGTGCGATTATGGGTGCCTATGATATTGGCACCTGGTCACGCATGTTTCTCATGGTGCGCGATGGCAAGCTGCCCGGTGTGCCACCGGCGCAGCTTACGTTTACGCATGTGCGCGAGGTTGTCGGCGCTCATATCGCGGCAGCCGACAAGGGCGAGAACGGCGGCCAATATCTTTTGGCGGGCGAGAACAGCACCATGCTGGCGCTGGTGACCGAGATCGGGCAGCTGCTCGGCAAATCGGTTCCGAAGAAACCGCTACCATTGGGTGTCATGCGTATCGCCGCGATGGTCGGCGGTTTGGCGAGCAGCATCACCGGCAAAGAACCGTCCATAACAAGTGAGATGGTCGAAGCCTTCAGCCATCCGATGACGACACAATCAGCCAAGGCCCAACGTGACCTCGGCTACAAGATCGTGCCGCTCAAGGTGATGGTGAAAGACTGCTACGACTGGATGGTCGCCGAAGGGCGCATTTGAGGCTGATTTCCCGGTTGCGCGACATTCTGAGGGAGGCTTTTGAGCCTCCTTTTTTGTTTTGCGCTGAAATCTCTGGACAGTTCTGTCGATTTTATTTATAAGTGTTTACTAACTTATAAATGAGCAAATCATGGGCCGACGCAAAAAAATCGAGGATGGCGACTTACTGAGCGTGGCGCGTGGCGTCTTCAGTGAGCGCGGTCTTGTCGGCTCGTCCAAGCTGATTGCCGAGCGGGCAGGCGTGTCGGAAGCCGCCTTGTTCCAGCGTTTTGGAACGCGGGACAAGCTGTTCTTTGCGTCCATGATGCCGCCGTCCTTTGCAGCAGAAGAAGTGGTTGCGAGGGCAGCTTCAGAGGCGGGCACCCCGCGTGACGCTTTGCAGATTATCGCCAAACGCTCGCTTGTCTTTTTCCGCGAAGTTATAGGTGTCGCGCTCGTGCTCATGTCGCACCCAAGTTTCGACATGACCGATATCGCGCGCAAGCACGGCGGCGAAAATCCCGGTGCGCGTCTCATTGCGGCTTTGTCGCTTTGGCTCGGTGATGAATCTGTGGCCGGTCGCGTCCATTGTCCGGACCCGCAGGCCAGCGCAGATCTTATCGTCGCAGCGCTTCACAGTGTGGTGCTGTTTGAACACCTAGGCATCTACGACAAAGCCGCAGGTGACGCGCGGGCGCTTGCTGCCATTGATGCCATCTGGCCTGCCTTGGAAATCAGAAGCTGAAATCAGAGAGTGTTCCATGAGTGATCATGAACCGTTGCAGCGTGTTGTGCCGTTCTTCTTTTCCCGTTTGTTCTATCCGCTCGTCTTTTTTAGCAGCGTAGGCGTCGGGCTTGTCGCCATTGCGCACGGCTGGAACTACGGCATCGTCAGCGGCGCGTTGATCGGCGGCACGGCCATCTCACTTATCGCGTTGGAGACGATCTATCCCGCCAAACGGGCGTGGCGAATGACTTTCATTTCGTTTTTCAAACGTGACCTCAAGTATATGGTGGCCGGAATATCGGCCAGCGCGGCCATTTCCTATTTGGGCGCGTTGGCCGCGCTTGAGGTCGCGTCATTCCGTGCCGGATTTGCAAGTGAGCTTCCGCTCTATCTGTCCCTGCCGCTTGCCATTCTGATTTTCGATTTCATCCAGTACTGGACACATCGTTGGATGCACGAAACAACGTGGCCGCTCGGTGGTCTGTTGTGGCGCATCCATGCCGGTCATCACTTGCCTGATGCGGTCTATGTGCTGATGCATCCGGTGGCTCATCCTCTCAACGATATTATTGTGCGTCAGGGTCTGAACATCGGCCTCATCTGGCTCATTGGTTTCAATACGGACACTGTTTTGATTTTTACGATCATCACGGTCGTTGGCGGATTGTTTTCACATTTCAATCTTGATGTGCGCGCGGGTGTTCTCAACTACTTTTTTGTCTCGACAGAGCTGCACCGTTTTCACCACAGCGCCGATCTCGATGAGAGTAAAAACTTTGGCATCATCACGCCTTTTTGGGACATTGTTTTCGGTACATTTGTTTATCGTCCCGGGCGGTTGCCGCAAAGGATCGGCGTAGTGGACCCCGCGCAATATCCCCCGTCCAATCATTATTGGGCGGTGTTCATGCTGCCGTTCAGGCGCGCGGCACGATAAAAAAGGGAGGCTTTTTCAAGCCTCCCTTTTTCCTGTCCGGCGTCTCCCGATGCCGTCAGTGCTGCTTCTCCGGCAGCTTTAGAACCAGTCCGTCGAGTTCGTCTGTGACTTTGATCTGGCAGGCAAGGCGGCTTGTTTCGCGCACATCTTCGGCAAAATCGAGCATGTCTTTCTCCATGCCGTCGGCTGCCGTGCCTGTCTTTGCGATCCAGGCTGGATCGACATAGACGTGGCAGGTTGCGCAAGCCGCCGCGCCGCCGCAGTCGCCGTCAATGCCCGGTACAGCGTTTCTCACCGCTGCTTCCATGGCGGAAATACCGCTATCGACGGTGACAGAGAGGACCTGTCCGTCCGGTTCGACATAGTTGATTGTTGGCATTTTTTGTTTCTCCAGTCGTTTCGTTCAGACGTGCAGCTTCACCGGCATATAATTATAGCCGCGCACGAAATTGGAGCGCACGCGTTCGGGTTCCTGCATGACTTCGATATGCGAGAAGCGCGCGAGGATTTCTTCCCAGAGAATTTTCAACTGCATTTCCGCGAGGCGATTGCCGACGCAGCGGTGGACGCCGAAGCCGAAGGACAGATGCTGGCGCGGCCTTGCGCGGTCGATGATCAGCTCTTCAGGCCGTTCGATCACTTCTTCGTCGCGGTTGCCCGACAGATACCACATGACGACCTTGTCACCTTTTTTGATCATCTTGCCGCCAACCTCGTGGTCAGCGAGCGCTGTGCGGCGCATATGGGCGAGCGGTGTCTGCCAGCGGATCACTTCAGGCACCATCGTTTCGATGAGTGCGTGATTGGCTTTCAGCTTTTCAAATTCTGCCGGAAAGCGGTTGAGCGCCAGCACACTGCCGGTCATCGAGTTGCGCGTTGTGTCATTGCCGCCAACAATCAGCAGCAGAATGTTGCCGAGGAATTCTGCCGGCGGCATGTTCCGCGTCGTGGGCGAATGGGCGAGCATGGAAATGAGGTCATTGCCCGGCTCTTTTGCGTTCACGCGCTGGTTCCACAGCGTCATGAACGAGTCCGCACATTCTTGCAGTTCTTTGGTGCGCTGTTCCCAGCTGTCGATGATGCCGCTGCCGGGTTCGGCTGTTGTCACATCGGACCAGCGCGTCAGCTTGCGGCGTTCCTCGAAGGGAAAGTCAAAGAGGGTTGCAAGCATTTGCGTGGTCAGTTCGATGGAGACGTTGTCCACCCAGTCGAAAGTCTCGCCGACCGGCAGACCGTCGAGAATTTTCTGCATCCGCTCACGGATCGTTTTTTCAAGCACCATCAGATTGCTCGGTGCGACGATGGGGCTTACGACCTTGCGCTGGGCGTCATGGTCGGGCGGGTCCATCGTGATGAAGCTGCGCAGCGGCAGGCCATCACTTTTCACATTGTTGTCGTCAATGGTAATGCCGCCCACTCCGGCTTCCGACGAGAAGACCTTGTGGTTCGTATCGACGGCCATGATGTCGTTATATTTGGTGATCGACCAATAGGGACCATAGGCACTGTCGGCGCAGTAGTGGACCGGGTCTTCCTTGCGCAATCTGGCAAAATGTTCGCCCACAGTGTCATCTACGAAGAGATCAGGATTACTCACATTGATTTTGCTCAGCGGTATCGCATTGGCAGCCGAAGCTTCCATTGTTGCAGCACCCATCGGTCCCTCCTGTTTTTTTGCGTAGTTCTAGTCCATATCATCGGGACATCTGGTAGGGATTGTCAATCTAGGTCCAATTGACTTACGGCTTGAATGAACCCTATTTCGCGCCACTACTTGTAATTTGCAGGCATATGGCCCGATTGCGCCCTTGCGCCTGCCCATGCGCCCCGTGCTAGAAGCCCCCATGACCCATCCGCTTACCATTTTCGGCATCGTCAACATCACCTCGGATAGCTTTTCCGACGGTGGCAAATATCTCGCGCCCGATGCCGCCATTGCGCAGGCGCGCAAGCTGATGGCCGACGGGGCAAACGCGATCGACCTCGGCCCCGCGTCGAGCAATCCCGATGCAGCGCCCGTTTCGCCGGAAACCGAAATCGCGCGCATCGCGCCCGTGCTTGACGCGTTGCAGGCTGACGGCATCCCCGTGTCGCTTGACAGCTATCAGCCCGCGACGCAGGCCTACGGTCTGTCGCGCGGTGTCGCTTATCTCAATGACATTCGCGGCTTTCCCGACGCAGCGATCTATCCGCAACTTGCGAAGTCGGCGGCGCGTCTTGTCGTTATGCATTCGGTGCAAAACGGACAGGCCGACCGGCGCGAGGCTCCGGCGGGTGACATCATGGATCACATCGGTTCGTTTTTTGAGGCACGCATCGCGGCGCTGACGGACGCCGGCATTAAGCGTAGCCGTCTCATCCTTGATCCCGGCATGGGGTTCTTTCTCGGGGCCGCGCCCGAAACCTCGCTCTCAGTGCTCGCCCGTTTCGATGAATTGCGCCTGCGCTTCGATTTACCGGTGTTTTTATCCGTCTCGCGCAAATCCTTCCTGCGCGCGCTCACGGGCCGCGGGCCGGGTGAGGCGGGGGCGGCAACGCTGGCTGCAGAGCTTGCGGCAGCGGCCTCTGGTGCCGATTTTATCCGCACTCACGAGCCGCGCCCCTTGCGCGACGGGCTCGCGGTTCTGGCTGCACTGAAAGAAACCGCAAGAATTCGTTAACTGCGTATTCGGGATATTTCTCTATATTCGCCTTTCAGCAGACATGCCCCCTTTGAGGGTGCACGGATCACAGGACATACGACTTTATGGTGCGTAAATATTTCGGCACAGACGGTATTCGTGGCAAAGCCAACGAAGGCGCGATGACGGCGGAAACCGCGCTTCGCGTCGGCATGGCGGCTGGCCGCGTTTTTCGCCGTGGTGACCACCGCCATCGTGTCGTGATCGGCAAGGACACGCGCCTGTCGGGCTATATGCTCGAACCGGCGCTCACCGCAGGCTTCACGTCGATGGGCATGGATGTATTCCTCTTCGGCCCCTTGCCGACGCCCGCTGTCGCCATGCTCACGCGCTCGTTGCGCGCGGATCTTGGCGTCATGATCTCCGCTTCGCATAATTCCTTTCAGGACAATGGCATCAAGCTCTTCGGGCCGGACGGGTTCAAGCTGTCGGATGAGATCGAGTTTGAAATCGAACACCATATCGACAATGGCCTGTCTGATGATCTTGCGGGACCGCGCGATCTTGGCCGCGCCAAACGCGTGGATGATGCGCAGGCGCGCTACATCGAGCATGTGAAACACAGTTTTCCGCGCGACCAGACGCTTGAAGGCCTGCGCATTGTCATCGATTGCGCCAATGGCGCGGCCTACAAGGTTGCCCCCGCCGTGCTTTATGAATTGGGTGCAGATGTCGTCACGGTGGGAACGGAGCCCAATGGCTTCAACATCAATGATGATTGCGGTTCAACATCGCCGCAGCGCATGTGCGCTACCGTGCGCGAACGCCGCGCCGATATCGGCATCGCGCTTGACGGCGATGCTGACCGTCTCATCATCTGCGACGAGAACGGCACCATCATCGATGGCGACCAGATCATGGCGCTCATTGCGCGCTCGTGGAAAACCGCCGGCAAGCTGTCCGCCCCCGGCATCGTCTCGACCGTCATGTCAAACCTCGGCCTTGAGCGTTACCTCGGCTCGCTCGATCTTGAGCTTATCCGCACGCAGGTCGGCGACCGCTATGTCGTCGAACATATGCGCAACCATGGCTTCAACGTCGGCGGCGAACAGTCGGGCCATATTGTGCTGAAAGATTTTTCGACGACAGGCGACGGGCTCATCGCCGCGCTACAAATTCTCGCGGTGCTGAAAGCCGAGGACAAACCAGTCTCCGAGCTTTGTCATTCGTTTGATCCGCTGCCGCAGCTCCTGAAGAACGTCCGCTTCAAACGCGGTGAACCGCTCAACGAGAAAGACGTGAAAGCCGCCATTGCCGAGGGTGAAAACCGCCTCGGCAAGTCGGGCCGCCTTGTCATCCGCAAATCCGGCACCGAGCCGCTGATCCGCGTGATGGGCGAGGGGGATGACGCCAAGCTTGTTAATGCTGTGGTGCGCGACATCTGCACCGCCATTGAGGCTCACGCGGCCTAGAATAAAACCACATCTCTCTCTTCCATCTCCCCCTGGTGGGGAGGTCAAAAAATCCTTTTTAGATTTTTTGGGTGGGGGGCACCGAAGTCCGTTATTCTCTGAATATCAATAAATACTCATCTCCGCCTCAAGGGCGAGAAATTCAGAGAACCAAGCCCGTGCAAGACCCCAATCTTATCCTCTCTCTTCGTGGCCGCGTGCTCATCGTGGCGGGCTCCGATAGCGGTGGCGGCGCAGGCATTCAGGCTGACATCAAAACTGTGACGGCGCTGGGCGGTTATGCGACGACAGCGGTGACGGCCATTACCGTGCAGGACACGCTCGGTGTGCATGACATCCATGAAATCCCCCTCGACATTATTCAGGCTCAGATGCGCGTCGTGCTCGACGACATCGGCACGGATGCGGTCAAGACCGGCATGTTGCATTCGATCGAAATCATCGAAATGGTGGCCGAGGAAATCTCAGAACGGGCGGCTGCCGCTATCCTCATCGTCGATCCTGTGATGGTTGCCAAGGGCGGTGCGGCGCTGTTGCAAGCCAATGCGATGGACGCCTATAAGCGCGCGCTGATGCCGCTTGCCGGTCTCATCACGCCCAATATTCCTGAGGCCGAAGCGCTCACGGGTCGCGTCATCACGACGCTCGATCAACAAAAAGCTGCGGCCGACGCGCTGCTTGGTCTTGGTTGCGACGCTGTGCTGCTCAAAGGCGGGCACATGCCGGGCACCACGATTTTCGATGTGCTGGCGACGCAGGACACAATTGAGGTCATGTCCGGCCCGCGCATCGACACGCGCCACACGCATGGCACGGGCTGCACCTTGGCGTCAGCCATTGCCGCGCTCATGGCGCAGGGGGCGCCGTTGAGTGATGCTGTTGATATTGCGCGCGACTATGTGACGGAAGCCATCCGCACCGCGCCGGGTTTTGGCAAGGGCCATGGACCGCTTTATCACGCGCATACATTCCGGCCGGATGAAGAAGAAAACTAGAGACGCATTTCCATCAGCGGCAACATGCGGTCGGGGATTGAGACGGACGCCGCCTCACCGCACAGGCTGAAGCCCTGACGTGCGTAAAAGCCTGTGGCATTAGGATCGGATTCGACACTGATCTGTGTGATGCCGTGGCGGCAGGCATATTGCAGCAGATCATTGATGAGCAAATGACCGATGCCCGTGCCGATGAACCGTGGACGGACGAATACATCGCCGATCTCCGCACGACCTACCCCGACGCTCAGCGAGGCAAAGCCCGCGACCTTGCCGTTTACTTCGGCCACGCGAATACGTTCGCGCCAGATGCGGGCAACGGTGATGGTGAGTTCGTCGCGGCAGCGTTCCATGAAGGCGGCGTCATAGCCCCAATGGGCTTTGGCTTCGAGCGCGAGTTCGCTCAGCACCGGACCTTCGTCGGGCCATGCCGGACGCACAAAGACGCGTTTTTTCCGCGGTGAGATTGATCCCATGTCACCTCCAAACAAAAACCCTAACACAGGTAAGGGTTTCCGGTGAGTCATGATTCGCCGGAAACTAGGCCAGCGCTTGTGTCTCAATCGGTGTTTCTGCCATCAGGTCGCGGAGAATGGTCAGGCCCTGTTCCAGTTTGGAGCGGTTTGTCGCCGCACCGAGGCAGAGCCGCACATGGCGCGACGCCTGATCGGGATGCCCGACCATGAAGTCTTCTCCTGTTGCGATGGCAACGCCGCGCAAGCGTGCTGCCTCCGCAAAAGCTGTTGCGCGCCAATGATCGGGCGGGGCGAGCCAGAGGTGCAGAGCCGCAGAGTTATATTGCCGTGGCGTCAGTTCAAAGACGCGGGCGGCGATTGCATTGCGCGCGGCGATTTCTGTTTTCTGTTTGGCCAGTAGCGCGTCTGCCGTGCCATTGGTGATGATGCGTGTGCCGAGGTCGGCCATCAGCGGCGGCAATGTTTGCCCCAACCCGTGCACAATGGCGCGTGTCCGGTCATAGCGGTCGCGCGGCGGCACCAGATAGGCCACACGCAGGCCCGGCGCGACTGCTTTCGAGAGGCTGTTGATGTAATAGGTCTGGTCGGGAATGAGATGCGCGATCGGCAGCGGGCGCTCAGGCGTGAGGTTCGCATAAATATCATCCTCGATGACCGAAATTTGTTGTGCCGCAGCGACTTCGGCAATTGCTGCGCGGCGGGCGGCGCTCATCGTCGCCGTCGTCGGATTGTGCAGCGTCGGCACGGTGAATAGCGCCGTCACGCGCGAGCCGCGACAGGCGCGGGCGAGCGCCTCGGGGATCAGGCCTTCATGGTCGATCTCGACCGGCACCACGCGGCGGCCGAGCATCAGCGCCTGCGCGGTGATCGCGTGATAGGTGAGGCTCTCGGTGAGAATGAGGTCGCCGGGTTCGGTGGCGGCGAGAATGGAGCCAAGGATCGCCTGCTGAGCGCCCGAACACAGGAGAATATTATCTGCTGACGGATGATAATCGCCGGTCGCGATCCATGCAGCGCCGCCTTCACGGTGATGCATCGCGCCGCCTGCGGGCAAATATCCAAACCGTGCCGCGCCACCTTCGGCAATCATCTGTGCCGTCTCATCGGCCATGCGCTGCGTCTGGCCGATCTCGGCGGGCAGGTTCGCTTTCATGCCTATGATGCCGTCGTCGGGCGCGTCCTGACCGCCGGGGGCGGAGAGGGCGGTGCGGCTATGAGGCGGGCCGAGGTGGACAAAGCTGCCGCGTCCCACTTCACTCGCGATATGCTGGCGCGCGGCGGCGAGCGCATAGGCGCGCGCCACGGTGCCGGTGGTGACGGAAAGCGCAAAGGCCAGTTCGCGCATCGGCGGCAACTTTTCGCCTTCGCTCAACGCGCCCGATGTGATGGCGTCCGCAATCGTGTCGGCAATGGCGCGATAGCGCGGGCCAGAGCGTGCGTCGATATTGATGAGGTCAGCCAGTTTCATTGTCATGGTTACAATATAGAGATTGTATCTATTTTCGTCATGCCTAAATTCGAACAATAGAGATTTGGCCAAGTTATAGGCCACATTGTACCAATACAATCCGGAGAGAATGATGAAAGCGCGTCTGTTTCAGGTCGATGCCTTTGCCTCGAAAGCCTTCGAGGGCAATCCGGCGGCGGTGGTGCCGCTTGAGGCCTTCCCCGATGCCGCCGTCATGCAGGCGATTGCGGCGGAGAACAACCTTGCCGAAACGGCCTTTGTTGTGCCGCTCAGTGCGGAGGAGGGCAGCTATCACCTGCGTTGGTTCACACCGGCAGTCGAAGTGCCGCTTTGCGGTCACGCGACGCTGGCGAGCGCCCATGTGCTCTTCACGCATCTCGGCCATAGCTTGCCTGAAATCCACTTTGAGACGGCCAGCGGCCGTCTCACCGTGCGACGCGACGGTGACAAACTTGCGATGGATTTTCCCGCCGACAAGATCAAACCCTACATGATGCACGAGAGCCTGCCCGCGCTGCTGGGTGGCAAGCCCATCCTCGTGATGAAGGGTAAGTTTCTCGTCTGTCTCTTTGGCTCCGCTGCCGAAGTCACGGCGTTGGCGCCCGACATGCCCGCGCTCAAACGCTTCTGCAACACCCAGGGCGGTATCAGCATTATCTGCATGGCCGAAGGCGACGCGGGCACCGGTATCGATTTTGTATCTCGCATGTTCGCGCCTGCGCATGGGATTGATGAGGATCCCGTCACAGGGTCGGCGCATTGTTCGTCGGTGCCCTATTGGGCGAAAAAACTCGGCAAGGCTGATCTCGTTGCTCGCCAGATTTCCGCGCGCGGCGGCACGCTTTGGTGCACGGATGCGGGCGAGCGCGTCATCATGCGCGGTACGTGTGTGGATTATCTCAAAGGTGAGATCGAGTTCTAGAGTCGCCCCAACACAGACTGTCATCCCGGGCTTGTCCCGGGATCCAGGACCGCAGGCACGGAGCAAGCCGCTCTGGATCCCGGCATAAAGCCGGGATGACATTAGAGTTTGGGGCGAATCCCCTGCTTCAAAACGTCATTTGACAGCCTTCCCCCCGAGGCATATATCCCGCAGCGGGCCACCTCCCCCCACCGGGAGGCTCCTATCTGGAAGGATAGATAGAAAATGACAGCTCAAGAGCGTCCCGGCACACGTCCGGCAAACCCGTGCTTCTCCTCCGGCCCCTGCGCCAAGCGCCCCGGCTGGACCCTCAAAAATCTCGAAAAAGCAGTTCTGGGCCGGAGCCATCGCTCCAAGCCCGGCAAAACGCGTCTGGCTGAAGCCATCGAGAAGACCCGTACAGTTCTCGGCATCCCCGCTGACTATCGCATCGGCATCGTGCCCGCGTCGGACACCGGCGCCGTCGAAATGGCGCTCTGGTCGCTGCTTGGTGCGCGCGGCGTCGATATGCTCGCTTGGGAGAGCTTCGGCTCCGGCTGGGTCAGTGATGTCGTCAAACAGCTTAAGCTTAAAGACGTGCGCAAGATCGAAGCCGGTTACGGCAAGATCGTCGATCTCGCCTCCGTTGATTTCAAAAACGACGTCGTCTTCACATGGAACGGCACCACGTCCGGTGTGCGCGTGCCCAACGGCGACTGGATCCCGGCAAACCGCGAAGGCCTCACGATCTGCGATGCGACGTCTGCCGCTTTCGCGCAGGACCTGCCTTGGGCCAAGCTCGATGTCACGACCTTCTCATGGCAGAAGGCTCTGGGCGGCGAAGCCGCGCACGGCATCATCGTGTTGAGCCCCCGCGCTGTTGAACGTCTTGAGACTTATGTGCCCGCATGGCCCATGCCCAAGATTTTCCTGATGACCAAGGGCGGCAAGCTCATTGAAGGCATCTTCAAGGGCGAAACGATCAACACGCCCTCCATGCTTTGCGTTGAAGATTATATCGACGCACTCAACTGGTCGGACTCCATCGGTGGGTTGAAGTCGCTCATCTCGCGCGCCGACGGCAATGCCGCCGTCATCGCCGAGTGGGTCGAGCGCACGGCATGGGTTGATTTCCTTGCCGAAGACGTGAAGACGCGTTCCAACACATCCGTGTGCCTCAAAGTTGTCGATCCGGCCATCGCCGCGCTTGATGATGATGCACAGGCTGCTTTCGCGAAAAAACTTGCCGACCTGCTCGACAAGGAAGGCGTCGCCTATGACATCGGCGGCTATCGCGATGCGCCTGCGGGCCTGCGTATCTGGGCCGGTGCGACCATCGAAAATGATGACATGCGCGCGTTGATGCCCTGGCTCGACTGGGCCTTTGCCGAAGCGAAGGCCGCGCTTTAAGCGACCTCGCTTTCTTTTAAGCAAACTTGCGGCTCCTTTCCCTCGTGTCGAGAGGAGCCGCACCATCCCATTCCATACCGGAGGCTTCCATGCCCAAAGTTCTCATTTCCGACGACCTTTCACCTGCTGCCGTGCAAATCTTCAAAGATCGCGGCATCGAAGTGGACGTCAAAGTCGGTCTCGACAAGGACGAACTGCTCAAGATCATCGGCGGCTATGACGGTCTGGCCATTCGTTCGGCCACCAAGGTCACGCCGACCATCATCGACGCCGCCAAGAAGCTTAAAGTCGTTGGCCGCGCCGGTATCGGTGTTGATAACGTCGATCTGCCTGCTGCGACTGCCAAGGGCATCATCGTGATGAACACGCCTTTCGGCAATTCTATCACGACGGCAGAACATGCCATCGCCATGATGTTCGCGCTCGCGCGCGATATTCCGCAAGCCAATGCTTCAACCCATGCCGGCAAGTGGGAAAAATCGAAGTTCATGGGCGTCGAAGTTACAGCGAAGACGCTCGGCATCATCGGTTGCGGCAACATCGGTGGTATCGTCGCCGAACGCGCCATCGGTCTCAAGATGAAGGTCATCGCTTTCGATCCCTTCCTCACGCCGGAACGCGCCGAAGACCTCGGCGTCGAAAAAGTCGAGCTTGATGATCTTCTCGCGCGCGCCGATTTCATAACGCTGCACACGCCGATGACACCGCAGACGAAGAACATCCTGAACGCCGCCAATCTTGCCAAAACGAAAAAGGGCGTGCGCATCATCAACTGCGCCCGTGGTGGTCTGATCGTCGAAGCCGATCTCAAAGCCGCCATCGAAAGCGGTCATGTGGCCGGTGCCGCGCTCGACGTGTTCGAAGTCGAGCCTGCGAAAACCAACATCCTCTTCGGCATGGAACAGATCATCGGCACGCCGCATCTGGGTGCATCCACCAATGAAGCGCAGGAAAATGTGGCGCTTCAGGTTGCCGAACAGATGGCGGATTATCTGCTTGATGGCGCGATCACCAATTCGATCAACGTGCCGTCGATCTCGGCGGAAGAAGCCCCCAAGCTCACACCCTTTGCCGAACTCGCCCAGCAGCTCGGCTCCTTTGCCGGTCAGCTCACTGAAGAAGGCATCACGGAAGTGACGCTTGAGTTCGAAGGCGACGTCGCGCAGATGAACACGCGCGTCCTCACCAATGCGGCGCTCACAGGTCTCCTCAAGCCGCAGCTTGAAGACGTGAACACCGTGTCGGCTCCGGTCATCGCCAAGGAACGCGGCATTCAGGTGTCGGAAGTGAAGCGCGAACAGCGCGGCGCTTACGAAACTTATATCCGCCTGACGGTCAAAACCGAAAAGCGCGAAAAATCTGTTGCGGGCACGGTCTTCTCAGGCGGCAAGCCGCGTCTCATCCAGATCAAGGGTGTGAACATGGAAGCAGCCCTCGGCAAGCACATGCTCTATGTGACGAACCAGGACAAGCCGGGCTTCATCGGTGCGCTGGGTTCGATACTCGCGAAAGCTGAAATCAACATCGCCAACTTCAACCTCGGTCGCGAAGCTGCCGGCGGCAATGCCATCTGCCTCGTCGAAGTTGATGGCGCCGTACCGGATGCCGTCATCGCCGAAATTCAGGCTCTGCCGCATGTGGTGCAGGCCAAAGCTTTGACCTTCTGAACGATCTATACGGACGAAATATGAAATAGGGCGGCGCTCCGAAAGGGGTGCCGCTTTTTTCTTTTGTTTTGCGCGAATCTGGTCATTCTTTAGTTAATAGAATGTAAGTAATGGCGTTGGGAGTGATAAATGGCTGCGCAATTTGAAAGTGAAGACGTTGGCATTGCTTATGATTATTGGCAGGACCTGCGCGGAATGCGAGCCGCCCCCAAGCGCGAAGAACTCAACCTGCGCGACATGAGCAGACTGCTTCCCCTATTCAATCTTATCGAAGTTCACTGGGACCCGCTCCGTTTCCGCCACCGACTCGTCGGTTCGCGCTATGTCGAGATGCTCGGGCGTGATGTCACGGGATGCTATGTGGACGAAGAACTTTATGGCGAGGCCGCGACCGAAATTTTCAACAATCTGCGTCTGGTGGCCGAGGAAGTGCGGCCCTATCGCCGTCTTGCCCGTCTCGATTGGCATGACCGCAATTGGTTGATGATGGAATCCGCAGAATTGCCGCTGGCCGATGAGGACGGGCGTGTGAACATGATCCTTCGGGTTTCGAGTTTTTCCACCACCAAGGATCTCGTCGCGTCGCGGTTGGAATATACGCCGCTGGTGCAGACGATCAGTATCTGAGCGGTGGCTTCGTCCGTTACTTGCGGCTCGACTCCTGCGCGAAGGCCCCGAACAGCGGATCCCATTCGACAATCGTCAATTCTTCGATCAGGCCTTCAATCGCAAACGGGTCCTTGGCGACAATCGCTTCCACGTCCGCTTTGGTGTCGGCCAGCAGGATCAGAAACCCTGTGCGCAGGCGCGTGTCTTTCAGTGGGCCGGAGGCGCGCAGCGTGCCTTTGTCGATAAGCATTTCAAGATAGTCGATATGCGCCTTGAGATGCGTCATCCACCCTTCGCCGTCAGGGTGGGACATCGTCACCAGAAAGAAAGCCATTTTATCTCCGTTCTTATTGAACGAGACCCATACCCTTGAGCGGATAGTCGAGCGAGTCGTTCAGCAAGGACGTTATACCTGCCTTGACCTGTTCAAGCTGCTCCGGCGTGAATTCATCCCAGCTGTTTGCTACAGCCAATTTCGCGTTGATCTTGCGATGTGCCAATTCGCCATTCCTCGTGGATTTGCTAAGTGCTTGCCCGCTTAGATAATCGGCTGTTGTGATTTTCACCTCTGACGTCCCCAGTTGCCCACCGCCGAGTGTGGCAAAGGTCTTGGCGTCGAGCAGGGCGAGATCGCACGCAGCGAAAACCTGAATGCTCGATCCTTTGCGGCGATAAACACCGAGGCCGTTGAGTGCCGCACCGCTGTCGCTGATGTAGTCGGCTGAGTATGTGGGGTAGAGCACAAGATAAGCGTCCACAGGCGGTTGACCAGGTTTCAGTGTTGCGCGCAAGGCTTCACTGACTGATTTTTCAGTGCCTGTGGACTTCGTGCGGTCTATTTCTATGGGAACGATTTTATATCGTGGGCTGAGCTTCGCTGTGAGTTTCTCCAAAGCAAATTGATCAAAGCCCCAATTTTCTGTGTCGCCCGAGCTTTCCTCGCGGGTCCCCTTCATCCAACCCATATTCATATAGGTGACGCGCTGTCCGATTACGGAGACAATGCCGATGGTCTTGATTGACGCCGCTTGCTGCGGTGTTGCTGGCATCACGTAAGATCCGGACGCGCAAGCCGCAAGACTCAGCAACAATCCGACAGCAATAAAAAGCTTTTTCATACGTCCCCGAATCGATTCACAGCCATGCACGACACGCAAAGGATAGCGTGCGGAAGAAGGCGTGTGAAAGGTCGAAAAAGAGGTAAACGGACGATTTTTCTACTACACCGGATCGTCAGGCTCCGGTCCTTCCGGCACGTCCCTGCACTTGGGAATAACCAGATCATCCGGCAACTTTGTCTTTTCGTCGCCGCAGGCCAGCGCCAGTTGTTCGTTCGACAGGCCGAAGGCGCGGGTGAAGTCCGCGCCCGACAGGTTTGCGCCGCGAAAATCAACGCCGCGCAGAAAAGCAAAACGGAAAAGAGCGTTGCGCGCGTCGGCGTCGCGGAAGGTGAGCCCCTTCACCATTTCGACCACGCGGAAATTCGCACCCACTAGTATCGCGCTGGTAAAATCCGTATCGGTCAGCATGGCCGCGTCGAGGCGTGCACCTGTCAGGTCAGCACCCTTGAGGTTCGCCCCGCGCAGGTCCACGCCCGCCGCATTGGCGCCGCGTAGGTTCGCGCCTTCGAGATTAGCGCGGGTGAGCAGAGTGCCGGTGAGTTCCGCGCCCTGCAGTTGCGCCTTGCGCATGTCGGCTCCCTGCAGGCTCGCCAGCCGCAAATAGGAGCCGTTAAAATTCGCGCCCGCCAGTGTGCAACCGCGGCAGGTCAGCAGCGTCTTGAAGGCGTCCGCCTTGAGCGAGCCGACGAGTTTGGCGTCCACAGCAGGCAGCGCGTCTTCGGCCTTCTCCAATGCCTCGCCGATGGCTTCGGGCGGCACCTCATCGGGCGGCGGCGGCACAATTTCGGCTTCGATCATCGGCGGCAGGATATAGGGGTTCTTCCAGGCCTCCGGCGGTGCGGAGAAGCGGTTCGCGCCATAGAGCGTCAGCAACACGTGGAAGCACAGCGACAAGATGATTGTCGTGACAAAGGCATCAAGCCCCGACTCAGTGGCCTCTTCGGCCACAAGGGGGGCAGGCATATGATCGGGGACAGCAAGCGACATGGCGGCTTTGAGGCTCCGGGTGGCGGGTGTCGGCACCGCTAGACTGCGGTCCGGTGCCGCGGGTCTATCGGATTTTACGGCGCATATCTACTTTCCTTCCGGTGCCACTTCCGATAGACAATGCGAAAGCCTCCGGCCCAAAAGCCCACGGGGGCTTTTGGCTTGTTTAGGCCACCCACGGATTCCTCTTAAGGCATTGAAATCATGGCGAATGTAGCGGTTGTCGGCTCTCAGTGGGGCGACGAAGGCAAAGGCAAGATTGTGGATTGGCTGTCGGAGCGCGCCGATGTGGTGGTGCGTTTTCAGGGCGGGCACAATGCAGGCCACACGCTCGTCATTGACGGGGTGACCTACAAGCTGTCGCTGCTGCCTTCGGGCATCGTGCGCCCCGGCAAGCGATCGATGCTCGGCAACGGCGTGGTGCTCGATCCCTGGGCCTTTGTGAAGGAAGTGGAGGCGATTGCCTCCAAGGGCGTGAAAGTCACGCCGGATAATCTTTGCATCGCGGAAAATGCGGCGCTCATCCTGCCCGTCCATCGTGAGCTTGATGAGATGCGCGAGAGCGCTAATTCCGGCATCAAGATCGGCACGACCAAGCGCGGCATCGGTCCGGCCTATGAAGACAAGGCCGGTCGCCGCGCCATTCGCGTCATCGATCTCGCCGATCCCGACACACTGACCGCAAAGGTCGAAGGCCTGCTCGCGCATCACAATGCGCTGCGCCGCGGCAACCGGTTGGAAGAATTTGAAGTCGCGCCGCTGGTTGAAATGCTGAAAGAAATCGCGCCGCGTATTCTTCCTTTCGCTGCTCCCGTCTGGCGTCTGCTGGATGAAGCCAAGCGTAAGGGCGAACGCATTTTGTTTGAAGGCGCGCAGGGCACCATGCTCGACGTGGATCACGGCACCTATCCGTTTGTTACTTCGTCCAACACGGTTGCCGGTCAGGCTGCAGCAGGCGCAGGCGTCGGTCCCGCGGCCATCGGCTATGTGCTCGGCATCACCAAAGCCTATACGACACGCGTCGGCGAAGGCCCGTTTCCGACCGAGCTTACCGACGATGTCGGCCAGCGTCTCGGCGAGCGAGGTCATGAGTTTGGCACGGTCACAGGCCGCAAGCGTCGCTGTGGCTGGTTCGACGCCGTCATGGTGCGTCAGGCGATTAAAACCGGCGGTATCACCGGCATCGCACTCACCAAGCTCGACGTGCTTGACGGGTTTGATGAGTTGAAGGTCTGCGTCGCCTATGAAGTCGATGGCAAGCGCCTCGATTATTTTCCGGCCGGCATGGGTGCGCAGGCCAAGGTGAAGCCGATCTATGAAACGCTGGAAGGCTGGTCCGACAGCACGCAAGGCGCGCGCTCATGGGCCCAGCTTCCCGCTGCCGCCGTCAAATATGTGCGCTATCTGGAAGAGCTGATCGAAGCGCCGGTGGCTCTTTTGTCCACTTCGCCCGACCGCGAAGACACGATCCTGATGACGGATCCCTTTGAGGATTGAACGGTAGGGGGAAACCCCGCCCGTTAACCCGACATTAAGCATAAAGCGCCAATCTGGCCTAAATCTCCATTCGGGCATTCGGGGGCTTGGGCATGCTTGCTGTTTATGATCTGGCGGTTTCGCCACCGACCTATGATTTCATCGGCTTCCTTGTGACCGCCGAGCGTCAGCGCATCCGCTGGGGCGAAAAAAGCATCACCTTCGTCATTGTCGGCGGGCCCAAAAACGGATTCCGCGAAGACAATCTGCCGCCGCATGATCCTGAAGTGCGCCGCAAGATGCTCGACAATATCGTGAAGCCCATGTGCACGCTTTTGCCGACCTGCGACAGCGTGCTCGAAATTCCGCGCACTGAGCTTGCGGATGTTCTGGCGCAGCATACGCGCATTTTCCCGATGGGATACGACGCGCTCTCGCCCAAACCCGCCTACGGCACGAAGTTTTTCGTCAAAGCCTCGCGGGCGCAAGTGTTGCCGTTGATGGTCAACGATGTTCAAAAGGAAAAAGGTCTCATCGTCATCACCCTGCGCCAGAGCCATTATTGGCCGACGCGAAATAGCGATGTCGCCGAATGGTTGAAGGTTGCACGTGCCTTGATCGATCAGGGTAAGCGCGTTGTCTTTGTGCCTGATACCGAAAGTGACGGGTCTGAGCTTGAGGGTTTTGATGTCGATCGTTTGGCATCTACGGATATTACCCATCGTGCCCGTCTTGCGGCTCAAGCCGAACTCAATCTCTCGGTCAACAACGGTCCCATCTGGATGCTCTCGATGATGCCGCAGGTTTCGATTATGGCCTTCCGTATGGTTGCTGCAGATGCACCTGCCGTGAGCCCCGCCTATTTCGCATCGCAAGGCCTGCCGGTCGGCTCGCAGCTTGATCGTCCAAACCACAAGATCATCTGGCAGGATGATACGGCGGAGGTCATTCTCGCCGCCATCGATGAAGGCTTTCCCGATACGAAGCGCAAGGCCGCCTGACACGCGAACCGGTCAGCTTTTGCCTTCGGCCTTTTTCTCGACATCCAGAATTGGCCCTTCGCTGAAGAGATAGGTCTTGAGCTGCTTGGCGAAAACCTCGTCGTTGCGTCGTAGCCACTCGATAATCATCGCAGCATGTTCGGCTTCTTCATTGGCATTGTGCAAAAGCACGGATTTCAGCGATTCATCGTCGGTGTCATCGGCGCGCTGGCGATACCAGTCCACGGCTTCCAGCTCCTCCATCAAGGATGTGATCGCATAATGCAGATGCAGCGTCTTTTTTGACAGGTTCTCGCGTGGGACGTGCAAGGTCTCGCTCGACATGGCTGTGCCTCTCTTTGTGGAATGGTATGCGTCGTCGATACTAACCTGAAACGATGCCGTCTGACCGATCTTCTTTTCCAAAAGAAAAAGCCCGCAGCGGTTTCCCGCTGCGGGCTTTGTTGTTCGTCCGGTGATGCTTACATCGCGGCGGGTGCGGCGATCATCAGCAGGCCTGATGTCAGTACGGCATAGGCGTAGATGAATGTACCGACGAGGGCGACGACCCAGACCAATGTGCGGATCGAGATAAAGGTCCAGCCTGCGAGATAGACGATGGCATGGGCGACGCGACCGGCAAGGAAAAGCTGGGCGGCAAGCACCGTCAGGCCCGAATGGATACCGGCGAGATGGGCCGGGATCGCGATGGCAGAGAAAACCACAAGCTGTTCCAGCAGGTTCATATAGGCGCGTTTGGCGCGGCCCTTGAAACCGTCAGACGGCGGAGTATCCTCGCGGTTGCCGACGCCCCAGGGCTGACCCATGGCGATAACATTGGAAGCAGCGGAAATGATGATCAGAAGCAGCAGCAATATGCCGCTATAGGCAATGGCACTCAATTCAACGGTCATGGCATTTCTCCCCTTTTGCCCTGGGCCTCACGAATCGGGCCCGATAGACACCACGTTAGCCTGAAATCTGCGTATCGGCATCGTTAGGCGTGTGCGATCCAGCCCCGCCATGTGAAGGCTGCGTAAAAAAGCTCAGGGTCGGCAAATCCGCTTTCACGCATCAGGTCCTCATCCCGCTCGGGATCGAAGAGGGCCAAATTTGCGCCTACCGCCTCGCGGGCGCCGTTTGCCTGTTCAGGGTCGGCGCCGGAGGCTATGGCAAAGGCGGCATAGCGCTTGAGCCAGACCGGTCTTGACGCCGCATCTTGCGGAAAGCTGCTATGGGCGGCCACGAAGGGTGCGCCGGATTTAAGGCGCTGGTGGATCGCGCGCAATGTGTGCACGCGCGTCGGTGCATCCAGAAAATGTAGCGTCAGCAGGCAGGTCGCCGCGTCGAAAGGTCCCGCAGGTGCGTCGTCAATATAGCCATGTACGAGTTCCACGCGGTTCATCAGTGGTCCGAGCGTTCGCTCTGCCAGATCAAGCATGGCTTTCGCGGGATCAACGCCCACGAAGCTCCAGCCCGGATGGGCTGTGGCGAGTGTTTTGATTTCCATGCCGCCGCCTGCGCCCAGCACAAGCACGCGGGCATCGTCGGGAGCGACTTCCGCCAGCAGGATCGATGTCATACTGCGCATTGCCTCGATGCCGGGCATGAAGCGCGGCGGACCTTCATGATAATTTGCAATGGCGGCGGCATCGGAAAAGGATTTGATGAAATCGACTTTGCCGGTCTGTGCTTCAGTGCTCATGAACATGACCTTTTTTGCGTTTCGGATGGGTGCGGGTGAGGCGCGTTTGAAAGTCAGCGTGCAGCGTTTTCAAAGTGACTTCGCCAAAGCGTGCGAGAAGCAGGGCTTCAGCTTCCTGAAAGCTGTCTTCCAGCGCCGCGTTGACGGCCTGCTCGACGAGACAGTCCGGTGTTTCCGTCCGGTTGTTCATGGCCAGCAGCGTCGGGCTGTCGATGGCATCGTAAACATCGCGCAGGGTGATCTCGCCGAGATCGCGGGCGAGCACCCAGCCGCCGCCGTGTCCCTTTTCGGACCGGACAATGCCGCGCTCCCGCAATCCGCTCAAAATGCGTCGGATGACAACCGGATTGGTCTGCATCGCGCGCGCAAGAATTTCAGATGTTGACGGGCCCTCGTGTTCGGCCATGTGGAGCAACACGTGGAGGATCCCTGACAGGCGACTATCTCTTTTCATGTAACTTATATAGTTACATGAGTGGATAAACGCAAGCCATGTTGGCAGAACGGTGTTTCTGCATTGGAAATCTTTAGTTTCTGCCGAACAGCGCGGCGGCTTCGCGCAGCAGCCGCGTGGTCTTTTCCGCCGCCGGTTCGGGCTTGGCGAGTGCTGCGGCTTGTCCGGACCAGAGCTGCATGAATTCAGCGCGGTTCGCTTTGCCGCTGGCCGCGATCAGCGGCGCGGCGAGGGCGCGTTGGGCGGGGAAGGGGGCCGCCTTTTCTTCCAGCGCGTGCAGTTCTTCGGTGAAGCGGTTGCGGATGGCGCGAGCGGGGCGACCTGAGAAGAGTTTCGTCACCACCGTGCCGTGGTCAGAGAGTTCGCCGAGCGCCTTGCGGTGCAACGGGTGCATCTGTGTTTCGGGACACATGAGATAGGCCGTGCCGAGTTGCACCGCGTCAGCGCCCAGCATGAAGGCGGCGGCAATGCCGCGTGCATCGCCGATACCGCCCGCCGCAATCACGGGCACGCGCACGGCGTCCATAACCTGCGGCACGAGTGCCATTGTGCCGACTGTGCCCAGATCAACATGATCGAGAAAAGTGCCGCGATGCCCGCCTGCTTCATGGCCCTGCGCCACAATCGCGTCCGCGCCGCCATGTTCCAGCGCGCGGGCTTCCGATGTTGTCGTGGCGCAGCCAAGCACGATGATGCCACGCGCCTTGATGGCGCGGATCGCATCTTCGTTCGGCAAGCCGAAATGAAAACTCGCGACCTTGGGCGATAGTTCCAGCAGCAGGGCGAGTGCCTCGTCGTTGAAAGCAGGCGCGGGCGAGGCGGGGGCGGGCACCGCGCCCAATCCGAATGTCTCGTAGTGCTTGGCCAGCGCCTGTCGCATCGGCGCGGCGTCGAACCCGTCGAGCGCCGGTTCGTCATGCACGAAATAATTGAGGTTGAAGGCCTTGTTCGTTTGCGCCCTGAGCTTGGCCACATTCTCGCGCAGCTGTGCGGATGTCATCATGGCCACGCCAAGCGATCCCATGCCGCCCGCGTTCGACACAGCGGCGGCGAGCTCCGCCGTTGCCGCTCCGGCCATGGGTGCCTGAATGATGGGCAGGTCGATGCCGAAGAGTTCCGTGATGCGTTTTGAAAATGTCATCGAACTGTCCTTTCCGTCATTGCGAGGAGCGAAGCGACGCGGCAATCCAGTCAATGCCAGCGACGGCGAAAGACTGGATTGCTTCGCTGGCGCTCGCAATGACGAAAAGTGTGGAACGACCCCTTTACCTCACCCGCCCACGGAGTCACACTGCCTCCCAATTCCGAGGGGGGCCGGCGCAACCGGCTGAGATGGGTCTGATGCGGGCTCCACCACCCTTTGAACCTGATACGGGTCATGCCGGCGAAGGGACAGGAGTGTTGCGTGCCAGATTACATCTCCCGTTCGTTTTCCGCAGGTCCCTTTTGGAGGGAGCGGACAATGTTGTTTTGGCGCGTGACAGCGATTTTGCTTGGCTCAACGCTGATGATCGGCGAACTCTTTCGCAGTTGGGGGCAGCAGCGGCCCCTCGTTTTCGTGCTTGATGATTTCTGCATCGGCATTCCCCTTGTCGCCACCGCCTTGCTGATGGCGAAAGACACCAAGCCCCGCCGCGCCGCCTTCGCAGGCGCATGGGGCGCCACCGCCGGCATGCTCTATCCCAGTTTCTTCGGCAAGCTTGTCGAGCAGGATGCAGTCGGTGCCGCCACCAACATTCCTTTCCACACGCTCACGGCCATCATCGGCTTTCTTTTTGTTCTTTCACTCGCCGGTCTTGTCGCCAGCGTCGTGCTGAAAAGCGCGAATACGGAGTAACCCCCATGAATGTTATCGCCCCCAAACCCGCTCTCGGTGATGTCACCACCGGTCCGCTGCCCGCCAGCACAAAGGTCTTCACCTCGCCCGTCGGATTTGACGATGTGAAGGTTCCCTTCCGTCAGATTTCTTTGCACGAAACGGCCAAGGAGCCGCCGGTGCGTGTCTATGACACGTCGGGCCCCTATACCGATCCGACCGTCACCATCGACGTGGAAGCCGGTCTGCCGCGCACGCGCGAAGCATGGATCGCGGCACGTGGCGACACAGAGCTGTACGATGGCCGCGAGATAAAGCCTGAAGACAATGGTAATGTGTCGGAAGCAAAACTTGCGCGCGCCTTTCCTATTCAGAACCGCCCGCGCAAGGGCAAGCCCGGCAAGCCCGTCACGCAATATGAATATGCCAAGGCGGGCATCATCACCGCCGAAATGGCTTACATCGCCGAGCGCGAAAACATCGGTCGCAAAGCCGCGCTGGAAAATGCCGCGCATAAACTGGCCGAAGGCGAAAGCTTCGGGGCCAATGTGCCGGAATTCATCACGCCGGAATTTGTTCGCTCCGAAGTCGCTGCCGGTCGCGCCATCATTCCGGCCAATATCAATCACCCCGAGCTTGAGCCGATGATTATCGGTCGTAACTTCCTCGTGAAGATCAACGCCAATATCGGCAATTCGGCTGTGTCGTCGTCGGTCGCCGAAGAAATCGACAAGATGGTCTGGGCCATCCGCTGGGGCGCGGATAATGTCATGGACCTTTCAACAGGCCGTAACATTCACAACACGCGCGAATGGATCGTGCGCAATTCGCCGGTCCCCATCGGCACCGTGCCGATCTATCAGGCATTGGAAAAAGTCGATGGCGTTGCCGAAGACCTGACATGGGAAGTCTATCGCGACACGCTGATCGAACAGGCTG